>VBPL01000005.1 GCA_005877205.1 Nitrososphaerota archaeon | reverse complement strand
CATCTTCCAAAATGAGCTTACCAAACTTGTTTACATGTTTGGCCTTTTTTGTTGGAATTTCTGTGACCCTCACCAAGTGGATTGTGATCAGAATTTAAGTTTTATGATAAATCCTTGCCAATGAATTTCTACATCTAGTTTATAAAAAAGAGAATTTAGCTGAGATTTACTCCCAGCCTAGTTACTGCGCAGCCTGCATCGGGTACAATTGTGAACGCAACTGCTCCACCTGTCAGTGTTCCTGTAAGCTCAGAATTCCTGACGTTGACATTAATTGTTTTCCCGTTTATTGATGTTCCAGCAAAGGTGTCTGGACCCAAGCCAGTAATACATGCATCACTTCCTGAAGATGTACCAACTGCCAATTGCACGTTGTGTGTGTGCCAACCATTTGGATTTTGTTTCGAGTCTTGAACTCCCTTGTGTGTTACTGCCACAAACACGGTGTTAGGACCATCTCCATAAAACCAAGCAAATCCTCCAAGCACCGAAGTTTGTTGAGGAATATTGTCCGCAGCAACCACAGTAACCCTAGTCACCACAGAATTTAACGGGGTAACCGAACTAGAGTTTTTGTGTTGCCAGCTTTCGGCTGCAAATACAGGTGCCATCATTATTGTTAGAAAAACAACAGCTAATGACGCCCCCAAGATCGTTTTGCTAATCATTACTCTAGCACATAAAATACCTCTATAAAAATATGGTATTTTCATAAATGAAAATTAGCGTATTTTTATTTTCTGGGGAGGAATTGGCTGTAATTTTTCTCAATAATTCCATTACAAGCGAAAATTAGAGAGCCCTGAACTGCTCGCTCCACTTGTAATAGGCGCGGATCATCTCCATGCTTACACTTGGCTTGCGTCGGGTAATGATTTCCTTAAAGTCAGCCACCGTGATTGCACGTGGTTGTGATTTTTCCTCACCTACTACCACCTCTCCAAAGTTTGGAGAATGGAACAAGTCATTTACTACCATTAATTGTGCCGACTGGCAGATATCTTTGATATCGCTTGCACTGTATCCGTCTGCAAGTTTTGCAAGCTCAGTTGATCTTACCTTTTCGTCTTTTTTAAGAGGAGATGTATATAGATCAAACAAGTTTATTCTTGCCTCAAGAGTAGGAAGTGATACATAGATTCTCTTTGTGAATCTTCTAAGAAACGGCCAATCAAGAGTCCACGGTTTGTTTGTAGCACCAATAACATAGAGTTTTAGATCCTTTCCTTTTCCATTGATTCCATCCATCTCAGTCAAGAACTGGTTCTTAACACGAATCTCTCCGCCAACTTCGCTGATACTGTTTCCAAGTAGTGAATCTACTTCATCGATAAACAGTATGACAGGAAGACCTTCCTTTTCTGCCATCCCTCTAGCTAGCGAAAATAATTTTGATACGTTTTTTTCAGCTTCGCCAAGCCATTTGCTCATCATCGACGCTGCGTCCACATTGATAAAGTAACCATCAATCTCGCTTGCTGTTGCAGCTGCAAGTATTGTCTTTCCACAACCAGGTGGACCATAAAGCAATATGCCTCTTGGCCATCCCAGTGGGAAAAGGTCTGGTCTTTTAGCCGGATATACAATTGATTCTCGAAGTGCACTTTTGGCATCATCAAGTCCTACGACTTCGGCCCAGCTCACATTTGGTTTTTCTTTCATTACTAGCGCATCAAACTCGTTTCTATTCAGCGACTGCTTTTGCTCTTCAGGGGTTGCCTTGGCGTCTACAACTGGTTCTACTTCGATATGGTTCATCTGGAGTGCTTTGATACGATTTTGATATGCTGCCATGCGTTCTTGGTATACTCTGTTTAGTTTGTTATCAGGATAGAGCTGAATCAGTTTATGGAGAGACTCGATAGCCCTTTGATAGTTGGCAATTGCCATTCCGCGTGCTCCCTGGGAATCAAGCTTTATTGCTTCTGCGGCAAACTTACTTGCGCTATTTTCCAATTCTTGCGGGGCTAGGCTCATAATCTTACCAACTATATCTCAACTGGGGTTCTTGTAAGGTAATCACTGGTGTGAACTCGTCTAGCAGGGTTTGTTAAATTAATTGAACTTGGTTCGACCTTGGCAGTTTCTTCGGGCATGGGTTCAGCCTTTGCTTGCCCCGCTCTTACAAGAGAAATCTTGAAATCATCAAGCTTTGTTTGAAAGCCTTTTCCAAGCGTTAGGTTATAGGTCACCTCACTGTGAAGGGTCTGAATTTGTTCCAAGGCCACCTCTGCAGATATGACAAGATCTTCAAGCTCGTCTTTTAGTGTATTAACAGAGTTTGCAGCATGCATTATTATGCTAATAAATTCCTCAAGGAAGACCTTGAGATCACGTTTATCTTGATATTTTGTTAGAAGATATTCAGCAGCAAGCATGACCTGTCTGAGATCCTTTAATTCTTCAGCTGAAAGTGTTTCTACAAAATTATCATCATTGTCCTTTCCCTTTTGAGTGATTTTTTGCTCCACCTTTGCGGAGAGGCTTCGAATTTTTATGAGGTGCCCTGATATCTCTTCCTTGGACTCGACCTTAGAAAAATTTAACATGTGATGGCCTTACGAGAAATCTAGATTAGGGAACTGCTTGTTTATTTTAGAGTCGGCAATCAACTTCGCTTCATCTAGCAGTCTTCTTGACACCTCATTTGCTTTGCCAAAGTCCAAATTCGAGCTTGCTAAATGAGCAGCGTCTATTATAATTCCTCCAATAAGGAGAGATAGTTCACCTAATTGAAAATCTAGGACTGGCATGAGACCAAATAGTCTTGACCTGATTGTCCTCACTACTGATATAGTAGGAGATAAAACTTTAGGAATGTTTCCCAATCCTGCAACTGAATCCAAGCTCCGTCTCACCTGTCGCAACGATTCCACGCAATATGAGATTTCAAGTTCGAATCTTATTTGATTTCCAAGTGCATTAATAGATTCCTTACTGTCATCTACTTTTCCATAGCGCTCCAAGTTTTTCCTGTTAAGTTCTTGGTTCTTTTGGACAAGAATTTCTAGCACAGAATCTACAATCTCTGCAGCATAGTCCATCCTAGGCTTGATTGTACTTGCGCGAACTAGCTGATTTTTGCCTTCACTTTCGATTACCCATTTTGATTGAATTGCCATTTCAACAAAATGCCTAGTTTTTTGTTTATCAGATCCTTGTTACAACAAGTTCTGTAACCGTAGTAACCGTTGCTACGGATACAGCTTAGTATTTTTTCAAGCCTTTGTTCAATGAATTTAGCTATTCAGTTTACCTTGCAACTAGACGATCCGTGCCATGGTAAAAGGTCAGGATCTCTCGGTAAGTTTAGAAGAGTTTGGTTTGAGCAAATACGAAGCACAGGCCTATGTAACCTTGATTACAAAAGGTACTATCTCCGCAAGCGAGCTTGCGTATTATTCTAATTTACCTAGAACAAAAGTTTATCCTACTTTGCTTAAGCTTGAAAAGAAGAAAATTGCCATTATATCAAAAAGCAAACCGATAATGTGTACCGCACTTGCTCCAGAAGATGCCTTTGATGAAATAATACATGAGCAGATAAATCACGTAAATGCAATGAATAGTCTAATTACGAAACTAAAGAAACTAAGCGAAGACAGCAAAAAGGCAAGAGGATCTGAAGAAAAAAGATACTTCCATCTTGCCCCAAATTACGTCTTCAAACAGCTTCAATCCATGATAGATGGTTCAAAGACATCGATTCATGCAATAGTAGATTCGTGGGGCCTCAACCTCCTTTCGCAATGCAAGGACGTATTAATTAACGAGCTTAGAAAAAATATCGACATAAAAATAGTAATTTCTCCAAATCTCGTAGGTACCGAGACATTTCATGAGCTCCCTTCTGGCATCAAACTCAAGACTTCAGAGAGTTCACAGAATGTCATAATATTTGACGATTCAGAAATTCTTATGATAAACAGCAATAACGGCAAAGGGGCAATATTTCTATCCACAGATGTCCTAGGAACTAATCAAGTGAAGGCCTTTGACCAGATATGGAAGGGGGCAATCAAGATAACCAATTTGATCGATATGACAAAAAGTGATGCTCAAGAAACTCTCAAGGCAGTTCAGTTAATCAATGAAAATGGTCTTGGGTTTGTACTCAATTCGGTTTTGAATTCAAAGACTAAGGGAATTGATTTGTTAATGTTTTTAGAAAAAAACGGCCTTGATTTACAATCGAAAACTCTCGATGACATGATATCATTAGTTGATTCTACTCTTGACATTACTTGTTCAGGTCAGTTACGATATGAACCACATGGGAACCACTTTGTGATAGAATCAAAAGCAAATAGTGGACACTCAATCCCTTGGGCTTTGCTCCTTGAAGGATATCTCAACAAGAAGGGAGTCAAAACCAAGATGATCTACAATGATCATCAGCGAACTGGCGAGAAAATACACATCAAAGTAGATTCTAAAATCAATGTCAATTAATTTCCTGCACTAAGGTCTATTACGCCATAATTTCCCTTGCTACGATTGTACCTTTATAATATCATAGAATTTACCTCATCTGTGAATGCAGATTTCCAGTGAGTTTAAACCAAAACAGATCGAACAAGAAGTCAAAAACAAGTTGTTATCTGTTGATCTAGAGAAATTAATTTTCGAATCTCCAAACAAAACAAAGAAGATTGCTTTCATCGAAGGGCCACCTACTATGAATGGCACTCCCCATGCAGGCCACTTGCGAGGAAGAATAATCAAGGACCTGTGGTACAGGTACATGACTTTACGTGGTTACAAAATAGTATTCAATGCTGGGTGGGATACACAAGGTCTTCCTGTCGAGTTGCAAGCTGAGAAAGAACTTGGACTATCAGGAAACAAGTCACAAGTTATACAATCGGCTGGCGTTGAAAAGATGGTATCAGAGTGCAAAAAAATAGTTCACAGGTTCAACGAGAAATGGGTCGAGGCCGACAAGCTTTTAGGAATGTCGTTTAACCAAAAAAATGCCTACTGGACCTACAAAGATGAATACATTGAGCGAGAATGGAAGTATCTCAAAAAGGCTCACGAAAATGGCATACTCTCAGAAGATTACAAGGTAGTAGCGTACTGCCCTAGCTGTCAGACCTCACTTAGTCACGCTGAGGTAAACCAAGGTTATGAAATGGTTCAAGACCCGTCCCTTTACTACAAAGTAAAGTTGCAGGACGAAGACTTGTATTTGATAGTCTGGACTACAATGCCTTTCACTCTTGTTACTGATGCCATGGTAGGTGTAAATCCTGATGAAAACTATGTACACGTAAAAGTAGGAAACGAGACTTGGCTTCTAGGTGAAAAGCGCCTTGAAGAATTTATGAAAGAGGTAAGAATTGAAGATTATACTAAAGTTAAAACTGTTAAAGGGGATACTTTGGAAAAGAAAAAGTACAAGCATCCACTCCTAGATGAGATTCCTGGATTGCAGGAGAAGGCAATACTTCCACAATTCCATTTTGTTGTGGCAAGACAGGAAGCGGACTTGTACACCTGTCACCTCCAAATGGAGAAGAAGACTTTGAGATTGGAAATATAAGATTAGTTCCTATGTTTAACCCGATAGATGATGAAGCGAAATTCACGGAGAAAGCAGGTGTTTACTCAGGTCTCTTTGTAAGAGATGCGGATGAAAAAATTGTAAATTCCCTCAAGGCAAAAGGAGCACTAGTCAGAATTGGAAAAATCAAACACCAGTATCCCCTATGCTGGAGATCACAGCACAAGCTTCTCTGGCTTGCAAGAAGAGGTTTTTTTTATTTTCTTGACAGACTTGGTGACAAGGCAGTACAAGCCGCAGAAAAAGTTGAGTACTTTTTTGAACCGCCACGAAACAGATTTCTTGAGATAATCAAGGACAAACACCCTTGGTGCATCTCAAGAGAACGCGTATGGGGTTGTCCACTCCCACTATGGAAGTGCACAAACTGTGCCAACAACAAGTGGTTTTTCTCGAGAAATGACATAGTCAAGGCAGCATCGGAGCTACCAGACGGACAAAACTTTGAATTGCACAAACCTTGGATAGACAACGTAGTCATAAAATGCGATAAATGCAATTCAAGGATGGAAAGAGAGCAGTTTGTCCTTGACACGTGGCATAACAGTGGTGCTGCACCTTATGCCTCATTAACTGATTCGGAATACAAAGAATATATTCCAGCTACCTTTCTTACAGAAGGAATTGACCAGACCAGAGGATGGGCCTATACTCTTTTGATAGAAAATGTGATCTTCAATAACGCTCCTGTTGCACCCTTCAAGTCTTTTCTATTTCAAGGTCACGTACTGGATAAAGACGGAAACAAGATGAGTAAGAGTTTAGGAAATGTTATAGACGCAATAGAGTTACTTGACAAGTATTCTGTTGATTTGGTCAGATTATACTTCATCTGGAAATCAAGTCCAATTGAAGCCCTGAACTTTAGCACTGACGAACTTGTTTCAAGACCTTACCAAATTCTAAGCACCCTTTATCATTTGCATCTATACTTTAAACAAAATAGCGGATACGACAAGTATGATAAAACATGCACTGTTCAATGGGCCAAAAAGAAAAATCTTTTGACAGAGCCAGAAATCTGGATTTTATCAAAGCTTCAAAAGCTAATTTCTAGTGTAATTGACTCACAGGACAAGTGCAGATTTCATGAAGCTGCAAAGGCAATTGATGATTTTGTAATAAATTCTGTAAGTCAAGTTTACATCCCAATCACACGAGAAGAACTTTGGACAGAGGATGAGTCACAAAGGGAAAGGAGATTTGCCATATATGCAGTACTTGCTGAAATTCTAAGAACCCTTGATATTCTAATTCATCCCATTTGCCCGTTTGTCACACAATATTTGTATAATGACATGTTCACAGACAAAAGTAACATACTCTTGGAGGATTTTCCCATGCCTCAAAAATCCCTCCTAGATGAGACAATTGAAGAGTCTTTTGATCTGATGAAAGAGACAGTATCTGTTGCGTCTGCAGCAAGGATGAAAGGCAAGTTAAAGAGAAGGTGGCCCCTAAATGAAGCAATTATTTGTGTAGAACCCTCTCAGAAAGCAAAGTTGGAATCTCTTTCAGAGCGACTAACTTCTCAGCTTAATGTAGAGAAATATCAGATAGTAGAATTGCAAAGATCAGATGGTCTTGATCTAGTTTCAAATCTCATAAAAGCTGGCTTGCCAATAGTGCCCAAGGTAGAACTTGAACGAAAAAAGATAGGTCCCAAGGCAAAACAGGACATGACAAAACTTGTAGCCAAGTTTTCCCAGACAAATCCTAAGATCATTGTGGATGAGCTCTTAAAGAAAGGAGTATTTGTTTTCGATTTAGACAATAATAAAATCGAACTGTCAAAGAGCGATTTTGTAATAGGTTTTATAGAACGAGATGGTTATGCCATGGCAAATCGCGATTCACTAATCGTATTTGTCAGCACAACAAGAAACCGTGAAATGATGGCGCGCGGATTAATACGTGATATTGCTAGACGATTACAAGTATTACGAAAAGAACGGGGATACAATCCAACCGATGTGTTGGAATCTGCCTATGTGCTTGGTTTAGATGACGAGTCATTTAAGATGGTTAAAGAAAAACAGTCAGAGTTGGCTTTTTTAGTTAGAGTAAAGGGAGTAGAATTTTCAGATAAAGCAAAAAGCTACAAAGAGGAGGACGTTGATGGTCAAAAGATCCGAATCTCAGTGGAGTAGGTCTTTAGCAATTCGATTAAATAATTACAACGTGATTCATTGATATGCCAAAACAGATAACACTTGACGGGTGGCTTTTATCTCATTTTGAGGTGCTTTTAAAAAAAGGATCTGCCCATGTTGCAAGAACCAAAACTCCTATTATATTGTACAGAAACATATTGGAAGAAGAAGAAGATTCGTATCAAGAGACCGTTTGCGCCCTGACTGATGGATACGTGCTTGTTCAAGTCATTACATCAGGAGGCGGAATAGTTCCTAGTTTTCAACAACAACTAGTATTTCCGACAGACGAATTTCCTGGCTGGCTAATGCGAAAAAGTAGAGATCTTTTGTTGCACTGTGTAGACCTTCTTGAAGAACAATTCAAGTAACTGATTTTCCCTAGTAAGCTTAGATTATAATAAGATAGAAACCGTGGGCCGTTTTTGGGGGTTGGTGTCCGTATGAGAACGGGCTGCAGCCCACAGTTCTAATGCTATTATAATGAGGCGGTATTAATAACGAGTTGTCAGTATTTTTTGAGGACGGACTAGCTAAAACATTCTCATTTATTTATACCATGAACATGAAAGAACCAGCCATGAATTGGCCCAAATGTGGCTGCCCTGCGGAAATCTGTCGCAATATTGCTAATTCTTAATATCATAAAATTTTAATATTATGATAAATACCATAGTTTGCAATTCTTTCTTAACCATAAGCTTGAACTGAATATTGCAGTATCAACAGAATTGCCACAGCTAACAGATTATAAAGACCGTGAAAATGAAAAGTTTCCATGCGTTTACTTGAATATCAAGCAAAGTCGTTATTTTCAGATTATGGAATCCCGATCCCTAAAGGATTTACGTCAACTACCATAGAGCAGGGGCGTAAGGATGCTTCTGTACTTGGTTACCCGTTTGTCATCAAGGCGCAGATGGCAGTAGGTGGAAGAGGAAAAGCTGGAGCAATTCAAAAGTGTCACAATGCCGACGAGTTTGAACTCAAGTATCCTGAAATCATGCAAAAAGTTGTCAAGGGTGAAAAGACGAAAGCAATTTTACTTGAAAAGATGGCAGATATCAAAAAAGAGCTTTACCTTTCGTTATTTCTGAACAGAAGCAAGAGATGTTATACAATAATTTCTTCTTCCGATGGAGGCGTAGAGATCGAATCCGTAAAGAATCAGGTCATACGCGAAGTTGGACTTGGAAACATAGAGACAAAAACAGCTGAAGAGGTAGGAAAGGAAGTTGGATTAAAAGATAAGGCGCTATCTCAGTTTGTAGACATTCTTCTGAAATTATCCAAGGTTACAGTAGAAAAAGAGGCCGAACTTGCAGAAATCAACCCTCTTGCAGTATTAAAAGATGATTCGCTTCTTGCTCTAGACGGCAAGGTGATTATCGATGATAATGCCATGTTTAGGCATGATGAATTACGTGAATTCCAAGAAGTTTCAGAACTTGAGGAGCGTGCAGAAAAGAGCGGTTTTTCGCTTGTTGAACTGGACGGAAATATCGCAGTCGTTGGAAACGGAGCTGGCCTTGTCATGTCCACGCTAGATATGTTATCAGACCATGGAGGCAAGCCAGCATGTTTCTTAGATGTTGGCGGAGGTGCTACAACTGATACCGTTTACGAAGCCCTGACCTTGATAAGTAAGATGAAAAAAGTCAAAGGAATACTCGTAAACCTATATGGAGGAATAGTCAAAACCACTACGGTTGCTACTGCCTTCATCAAGGCATATGAAAACAAAATAATTGATGTACCAGTTTTTGCAAGAATGTCTGGCGCTGAAGCTGACAAATCAAAAGAGATGCTCAAAGGCTCAAGAACAAAAATGTTTGATACAATTGAAGATGCAATAAATGCAGGTGTAATTGAGGTGAACAAAAGTGGCTGATCTTTTTGAATTACTAGTTGGAAAAGAAGGTGAAAAAGATTACAAGAAAAAGCCGGTGATAGTACAAGGAATAACAGGAAAGTTTGGCTCATTTCATACCCAGCAAATGCTAGCATATGGCACAAATGTCGTAGCCGGTGTTACCCCAGGCAAAGGTGGACAGAAATTAGAAGGAATTTCAATTTATGAGACAATGAAGGATGCGGTCAACGCAACTGGTGCAAAGATTTCAATAGTGTTTGTTCCAGCAAAATTCTTTCTAAGTGCTACAGTCGAAGCTTTAGAAGCTGGAATCAAATTATTAATTGCTATTCCAGAGCATGTTCCAGTAAAAGATGCGCTAACAATAGTAGATTTGGCAAAAAAGAAAGACGCCATCGTTATAGGACCAAATACACCTGGAATTATAATTCCTGGAATAATCAAAATAGGCATCATGCCTGCGTCTCCATTCAAGCCTGGCAGAATTGCCGTACTTTCACGGAGTGGAACTCTGATGTACGAAGTCTCTCACAATCTTTCACTTGCAAATTTTGGCCAGAGCATATGCTTAGGAATTGGTGGCGACCCCATCAATGGAACCCCGCTTATTGAAGCGTTTGACCGAATTAGAGACGGCGCTAATATAGACGGAGTGGTGGTAGTAGGAGAGATAGGTGGAGATGCGGAAGAGATGCTTGCTCAGCACATTATTGATACCAAGTTTGACAAACCCGTAGTTGCATATATTGCGGGAAGAGCAGCACCTAAGGAAAAGAGGATGGGGCATGCCGGAGCCATAATCTACGGAAATTATGGTTCTGCCGAATCCAAGGTATCCATGTATGCAAAGGCAAACGTTCCAGTAGCCAAGAGGCCGGCTGAAATTCCCATGCTGCTTGCTGGAAAGCTTGGAAAGGGTAGAATCAAATAGCGTGTAAGAAGAGGAATACAAAATGCCAATCACAGATCCACTCAAAAAACAGATCGCCCAGAGAGCTAGATTGTACTTTAAGGTCTGTTTTTCCTGCGGTGCAAAGAACCCCATGAGTGCAACCAGATGCCGCAAGTGTCACAACTCTTACCTAAGACTAAAGAATAGAACATTGGGAATAAAGAAGTAATCATCAGTATCGGTTGCAATCACACCGGAACTCTTGATATATAGGGCAGTACAATGTCTGCTGAAAATAGATTGTTCGTAATTAATTTCAAAAATTATGATGATGTTTCTGGTTTGAAATCATTACAGCTTGCAAAGATAGCGGCAAAAATTTCTAGAAAATACAAAATCAAAATTGCAGTTTGCCCGCCTCAACACGTAATCTCAGAAATAACAAAAGTTGCCATCCCTGTATTTGCACAACACGTTGATACTGCGAACCCGGGAAGCACTACTGGATTTGTTGTTCCTGAGCTAATCAAAAAATCTGGAGTCAGTGGTTCTCTGATAAACCACAGCGAGCACAGAATTACAAGCAAAGAGATCAAAGAATTAGTATCTAGACTAAAAGCGCTAAAAATGACATCAGTGGTATGTGTGAAGAACGTAAGTGAGGCAAGACAATATTCAAAACTGAATCCTGATTACATAGCAATAGAACCTCCTGAGCTTATAGGAACAGGAAAGGCAGTTTCAAACGAAAAACCGGAGGTTATAATAAAATCAGTGAAAGCAGTCAAAAGCGCCAAGAATTCAACCCGACTTCTCTGTGGTGCGGGAATTGTCTCTAGCGATGATGTCACCCGCGCCCTTGAACTTGGTTCAAGAGGGATTTTAGTAGCAAGCGGCATAGTCAAAGCCAAAAACTGGGAAAGAGCTATACAAGAATTTGCTCTAGCTTTCGTCAAGAACAGAAAAGTTTGATAGTCGTGATTTAAGAGAATGCGTGTATGAAGCCAATTTATTTTTTTGATGAGGGTAACGGCAAGAACAAAAAACTTTTTGGGGGAAAAGGAGCTGGCCTCATCGAAATGACAAGATTGGGGCTTCCTGTGCCTCCTGGATTTACAATTACGACTGAAGTCTGTACCAAGTATTATGATAATAACAAAAAATTACCACGAACGTTAATGCCAAAAGTAAAGAAAAGCATTCAGAAAATTGAGGCAAGAACCGGCAAGAAGTTTGGTTCATTACAAAACCCCCTCCTAGTTTCAGTCAGATCAGGTGCTGCAATATCGATGCCTGGCATGATGGACACAATTCTCAACTTGGGACTAAATGATCAAACCGTAATGGGACTTGCAAATACCAGTCAGAGCGCCAGATTTGCGTGGGATTCTTATCGCAGGTTCATTCAATTGTTTGGAAAGGTAGTATTTGGCATAGATGACAAGCTATTTGATGAGGTCTTACAAAATGCCAAAAAACAACAGAATGTGCAGCAAGACTATGAACTAAATGAACAATCGTTAAGAAAAGTAGTATCAGAATACAAATCAATCTGTCAACTACACACCGGCACACCCTTCCCAGAAGACCCGTACAAGCAGCTTGAGCTTGCAATTGATGCAGTTTTTAAAAGTTGGTTGGGTGAAAGAGCGGTAGTATACAGAGAAAAATACAAGATCACAAAAGAGATTGCAAATGGTACTGCAGTAAATGTTGTCGCAATGATTTTTGGCAATATGGGCAATGACAGTGCTACTGGAGTAGTCTTTACACGAAATCCCTCCGATGGTACAAAAAAAATCTTTGGGGAATACCTCGTAAATGCCCAAGGAGAAGACGTCGTG
This sequence comes from Nitrososphaerota archaeon, assembly GCA_005877205.1. Classification (GTDB taxonomy): domain Archaea; phylum Thermoproteota; class Nitrososphaeria; order Nitrososphaerales; family Nitrosopumilaceae; genus Nitrosotalea. The sequence goes on along the minus strand of VBPL01000005.1, from coordinate 24,559 downwards.
GCTGGCATAAGAACTCCACAATCAATAGACGAGATGACAAAAGAATTACCGTCCACTTATCAACAATTATTGAAGACGTGCGAAAAGCTTGAAAGGCATTTCAAGGAGCCTCAGGATATAGAATTTACAGTAGAAAAGGGTAGATTTTACCTTCTTCAGACCCGAGCGGCAAAGATGAACACGGCTGGAATGATAAAAACATCTGTAGATATGTTCAAGGAGAGACTCATAACAAAGGACAGAGCAATTTTACGCCTCAACCCTGAAGATCTTGATCAGTTGCTCCATAAGACAATCGACAGTGAAGCATCAAAAAAATTCAATCCTTTAACAAAGGGTATACCCGCATCACCAGGGGCCGCTACTGGCATAGCAATCTTTGACGTCAAGAAGGCAGTTCAAATGGGCGAGGATGGTGTGAAAGTTATTCTTGTAAGAGAAGAAACAAAACCTGAGGACGTTCCGGCATTTTTTGCTTCAGTTGGAATTCTAACAAGTAGAGGAGGTAAGACGTCACATGCGGCAGTGGTTGCAAGAGGAATGGGAAAACCGTGCATAGTTGGATGTAATGATATGAAAATAGATTATTCAGAAAAAAAACTTTTTGTGGACAGCAGAGCTGTTTTTGAAGGAGAGGTAATAACAATTGATGGAGGCAATGGAAAAGTCTACCTAGGAGAGGTACCAACTGTTGAGCCGAAATTAACGGAGGATTTTAGAACAATACTTGGTTGGGCTCAGAAACTCAAAAAGCTTGGAATAAGAGCAAACGCTGACACTCCTCAATCAGCGAAATTAGCACGCACCTATGGCGCAGAAGGAATTGGCTTGTGCAGAACGGAGCGAATGTTCAACGCGCGTGACAGATTGCCAGTCTTTGTTGAAATGATAATGGCAAAAACTGTTGAAGAAAGAAAAAAAGCTTTAGAAAAATTAAGCCTGGGACAAAAAGAAGATTTCAAAGAAATACTCAAGATAATGGAAGGATACCACGTTACAATCAGATTGCTTGACCCACCACTACATGAATTTCTTCCAAATGTTGAAGAACTCATAAACAAAATTCATTCACTTGAGAGCAAAGATTCGTCAGACGAGCTTTCAACAACACGAGCATTCTTTGAAAGAGCAAAGGAACTAGCTGAAATTAATCCCATGATGGGACATAGAGGAGTAAGACTTGGCATCACATATCCAGAGATTTATGAAATGCAAATTAGAGCAATATGTGAGGCAGCCGCCGAATCGATAAGAGACAAAGTCTACATCCATCCTCAGATAATGATACCTCAGGTTGGTGGCGTAAATGAACTAGACTATATCAAAAAAATTTATCAGAGGATAAAATCAGACGTGGAAGCAAAATTTGGCATAAGATTGAAAGTTAATTTTGGTACCATGTTAGAGGTAGTCCGTGCCTGTCTTACGTCTGATGAAATAGCCAAGATAACCGAGTTCTTCAGTTTCGGAACAAATGACCTAACACAGGCGGTATTTAGCTTTAGTAGGGAAGATGCGGAAGGCAAGTTTCTTCCAGAGTATATTGAAAGAGAAATAATGAAAGAAAATCCATTTGAATCGCTTGACGTCAATGGCGTTGGAAGTTTAATGCAGATAGCAATATCAAAAGGCCGAAGTGTTAAACCAAATCTTGAGATTGGAATATGTGGAGAACATGGAGGAGATCCGCTATCAGTAAAATTCTGCCACAAAGCTGGACTAACCTATGTTAGCGCTTCTTCTCATAGAGTACCCATAGCTATATTAGCTGCAGCGCAGGTAGCAATAGAAAAACAAATGAAGACTAGGGCAAAATCTAGTCGACGAAAATAATGGTTTAAACTAATTCAAACTCAGCAAAATCATTATGCTAATTTTGCTTCAGCCAAGTGCATGATATTGTAAACTTGCGTGTAGCATTTCTTCGTAAGCCTTCTATGCTTGTATTTTTGCTAACGAGTTTATATACAAAGAAAAAAAATTTCTTTTAACCAACTAAAGAAGTGCATAGTCTTGTATGGGACTACACAGATTCTGATCCTGAATAATTGAACATATTGATTCAAAAGTTACACATGATTCCTTAAGTAGAAGGATGACGTATACAAACATGTGATCTATTTGCCAAAAGCTATATTTCCAGGTTCTTCACTGGAAAGCCTTTTGTGACAAGTACGGTAAAGGGCTTTAGACTAGATGACGAAATCATAGACGAATTAGGTAGAGATTCAAGGAAAAGAAGAATTACCCTTAGCAATCATGTTTGTAGTATCTTAACTAACTATAATGGAAGTTATCGACATTTGGAAAGGCTACATTATGTTTGGTCTAGCAGGGAATTGATGACAGAGCTGATTAAAAACGTCGACTCCAAGTGCATTGAAAAACTTGGTGATGTTATCGCAAAAGACTTGAAAAAACAAATTAGGTATTCACAAGGCGAGTTTGATGTACAAGCCGTGATGCAGACTATAGAATCCAATTGCTTGATTCAGGACATACCATTTACTGAAAAAGACTTGGAAGGCGGGTCTGTAAGATATACTCTTTTTCACGAATTGGGCAAGACTTGGACTAGTATAACTAAAATGGTCTTTGAGAAAATATTCAAAGATACCACCACGCGATTTACGGATTTTGTTGGTAACGGTGATTACATGAGTTTTACGATTTCCCACGATTAAGATATTTTTCTAGAATTTTTTACTTGCGGTACTATTCTTTTTCCGCTATTTGCGCAGTTGTTAATATTTTCCCAGTTTGAGAATCAATTGAGAGTACATGAGTTGCCAGAGTACCTAATGAGGACGTAACTACTTGTACAAGCCAAATTCCTTTTAGAAGATTTGTGCTTTTTATATTGACAAAATTAAAATTTTGTCGAAAAAACTTTGATGCGATATCATTTGCATCCTCAACGCTGATTTTACTCAAGTGCGGTCTCTTATCTACCTCAGCCTCTGATCGATCATTTTCAATAGCTGTCATACTATACCCTCCACAAAGTCTTCTCCATCTTTCTAAATAAAGAGCGAGTTTACATTGTTGCATGTTGTAAAATTGTCCATATTGTCCATTTGTAAAATATTAGCCATTAACTGGCGCGCAGAATAAAAAGAACACCAGAAGATGATCTGCTTATCCTTTGTACCAATCCCCTCCGCTGTTAGAAAAATAAGAATAGATGTAAGGACAGTGGAAATACAAGCGTATGCGGTGAAAAAGATCGCATAAAAGCTGGCCTATGTCTAATTCTTGTTAAAATAATTCAATGAAATGTGAATCTTTTCGTAATTTGGTATAGGATTACGCAATAGACTTTTGTCTGTTCAAATCTAGGGACTCTCTTACACTTGGCTCAAGATAACATTATTACATTTGACTAAACTAAAGTACATGCTAAAACCATATGGAATCCGTAATGAAAGTTTAAGCTAATTTTGTGTGTTAAAGGCTAGGGGCACGTTACTGACAGTGTTGTTGTATCAGAGCTTCTGGCATGAGTACTGTCACCACGATAAGTTCCAGTTATCGAGTCTGAAAATTCGACACACGTATCCAGTGCACCGTAGAAATATACGATATCACATGTGCTTGTGTTAGTGGAACCAGCTACAGATGTCAATGTGCATGAATCTGGACCAAAGGGTACAGACAAGTCACTACTCTTCCATATGACCAGTCCAGTTGGAATACTCTGGGGGCCAGGACTTGAATCGACAACTGTTACATGAAATGTTACAGAATCTTTGCTATTACTTGTTGTCGCTGGCTTTGGCGTAACGGTAGTAGTTGTAGTATCAGTAGATACTGTTAGAGCTGACGAGCCAGAGCTTGTGCCATGGGTACCATCACCTGGATACGTTGCAGTTATTGTAACAGACCCTATCTTTAATGGAGTGTATGATACGATACATGTACTTGAATCGCCACCGCCTGTTGGTCCAAGTGTGCATGTTGTACCACTAAAGGTACCACCTGCACCGTTATCACTCCATGATACGGTACCTGTTGGAGCAGTTCTTCCGCTGCCGCTTGTGTCAGTAACTATTACAGTGAAGGGTTTGGGTTTTCCAGCAGTTCCATTTGCTGGGTTTGTTTCGGCTGTTTTTACGGTAGTCCTGGTGATATGGAGATATACTGTAAGAGCTGATGAGCCAGAGCTTGTACCATGGGTACCATCACCTTGATACGTTGCAGTTATTGTTACAGGACCTGTCTTTAATGGAGTGTATGATATTATACACTGGCTGATGTCAGGAGTTGCTGTTGCCAGTGTGCATGTCGAACTACCAAAGGTACCGCCTGCACCGTTATCACCCCATGATACGGTACCTGTTGGAGCAGTCTTTGTACCTGTATTTGAGTCATAAACTGATGCCTTGAAGTTCTTTGCAACTCCAACGGTACCATTTGCTGGGTTTGGTATTATTGTAGTTGTAGTGGTACGGAGATTTACTGTTAATGTTGATGTGCCGGAGCTTGTGCTGTGTGTAGTGTCACCTGAATAAGTTGCAGTAATTGTAGTGGGGCCTGTACCAGCAGTGATTAATGTATTGTCAATCTCTGCAGTTAGTGTCCGTCCAGGTCCACACTCTGTACATCCGTCATGCTGTATGAAATTCAAATTATTGTTATAGTCAGTTGCTGCAATATCCAAAGTCACCGGGGAACCTGCAACATTGATAGTTCTAGCCGGATCAGAGAACACACTTAAAATCAATTGGGTTTGCACTCTTTCTAGTTTGACATAATATTGTGTATTTGATACAATTGGAATTCCCGCAGAGAGTGCACCTCCAATACCACGTTGCACAAACAATTTATCAACATCAACACCATGTTCAACACTTATCATATTTGAGGGTGATTGAGAAAATGGATCGTCCGATGTGGCGGTAAGATCAAATATATAGCTTCTTGCAAGTGATGATGCAGTATATTCATAATCGAAATATGCAATCCATTCGTGTGATGGCAATGTGGTGGACAATTGCTTGTAAACTCGGTTTTGATCTACACCACTACCTCCTATTTCATCATTGTATTTCACCACCCCAGGAAAGGATGGACTATTTACCGTGACTGAAGTTCCTATCTGAGTCCATCCTGCGTTACTTGAATAATCATCTTGAAAGATTACGTTTCCGCTCGTACTAACTTGTCCTGTCTTTGGAGTGTATGATACGATACACTGGCTGATATCAGGAGTTGCTGCTGCCAGTGTGCATGTTGTACCACTAAAGGTACCACCTGCACCGTTATCACTCCAGGATATAGTACCTGTTGGAGCAGTCTTTGTACCAACGTTTGAGTCATAAACTGATGCCTTGAAGTTCTTGGGTACACCAACAGTTCCAGTTGCCGGGTTTGGTATTACACTACTGCTTGTACTTCGCAAGGGTGAACATGAATTGATAATTGGATTACCTTTGAATACACCTTCATTGTTGAATACTCCGCCGCAATTGTTCCTAAATGTACCGTTAGTGTTATCAAATATGGTGGTTTGAGAACCATTGATGTTATTTATGATGCCAGAATTAGACATCAAACCACCATTATTGCTAAAATATGCCCCAAGTGTGTCATTGATGGTACCTTGATTGTTGTTGATCACTCCATGGTTATCGATGACAGCATCATTACCAAAGGCCACAATGGTTCCATTATCGTTGTTTAGGATGCCACCTGATCTGACTGTTATTACGTCAACCATTTTAATAAAACCCTCATTATTAACGACCCCGCTATTATCAATGCAACATTCACCGGATAACTGCCCATTGTTGTTAACTATGCCAGTTGCAGTGTTAGTGATGGCGCAATTACTACATGATCCGGTATTATCGAATTCTCCGGAATTGGTAAGACCCCCAGCATAGAGGCCAAGGCTTCCCATGTTGTTTAATTTGCCAGCATTAAATAAATGGGCACCCTCTCCAGTTAGTGATGCTCCTTGATAGTTGTTGATTTCAGCTCCGTTGGAATTAGTAAAGGACGATGTGCTTTGCATCTGGATAGTATTCATATTATTTAGCTTTCCGTCATTTGTTATGGTTGATCTTCCGGTATCGGAAGGTGGTGTAATGATGAGTCCAGTGTTATTTATTTGACCAGCAACATGGTTTGTCATTGTAAAACCCGGATCTATTTTAAGCGAACCTCCTGACAAAATGTAAATTGTTCCGTTGTTATCAAGTGAACTATCCATAGTAAGTGTCGCGCCACTGTTGATTTGCAGTACATCTCCCTGATTTATTACCAGAGGAGTTGTCTGGTCTGTGTCTGAATTGATTATCGTAGCTGCACTATTTGTTGTAGCAGATGCAGTATTAGACGGAGCGCTTGTTCCAACTGAATTTATAGCTGATACTCGATAAGCGTAAGTGGTACTAGCAGCAAGTCCAGTATCAGAATATGTTGTTGAAGTTGAACCAGTATTGGATACAATAGTAGACCAAGTGGTACCGCCATCAGTTGACTTTTCTATCTTGTATCCTGTTATAGCAGAACCACCGTTATTTGATGGGGCAGTCCAGGATAGATTGATTTGTGATGATGATACCGTCGTTGCAGTCAGTCCAGTTGGAGGCTGTGGTGTAGATGGAGAATTACAGGAAGCCGTTCCGGAAAGATCGTCAGTAATCTCAAAGACAGAGACAGTGAAAGAGCCCCCAATGTAGACATCACGTGAGCTGTCAAGTGCAATAGCGTATCCAGTGCCATCGGTAAGATATGTTGATGCTAAAAGTGAGGAAAGGGACGGGTCGAACTTGGAGATAAATATTCCACCATTAGCAAAAGCATAGGTACTCTTGTAAGCGCAAGCAGTGGTCGGATAATTTGATGATAATGTAAGACCTGTAATGTAGACATTGCCAGAGCTGTCAAGAGCAATGCCATAAGGATCGTCATTACTTGAACCACCAATAAATGTAGATGCTAAAAGCGTGGAAAGAGAGGAGTCAAACTCGGTGACAAATGCGTCACCTTGATTACCAAAATCACTACCACGAAATGTTCTCTGATATGCACCGGTAGTGGTTGGGTAATTTGATGCCCATGTATATCCTGTAATGTAGACATTGCCTGTGCTGTCAAGGGCTATGGCAGTAGCGGTTCCAGCACCGGGGGATGCGGACGCTAAAAGTGAAAGCGTTGAGTTGTACTTGTAGACGCCTACACCACCGCCAGTAGTGTAGATATTGCCAGAACTATCAAGGGCAATGGCGTTGCCACCTCCAATAGATGTGGATGCTAAAAGTGAGGAAAGGGACGGATCGAACTTTTTTACACCCGTACCAACGACGTAGACGTTGCCAGAACTATCAAGAGCTATGGCATTGCTACTAAAACTGTCTATAAACGTGGATGCCAAAAGTGAGGAAAGAGATGGGTTGAGCTTGGATACAAATGAGAGACCCCTAGCAGTCTGGTAAGCATTAGAGGTGTACGGGTAATTTGCTGGGTTTACACCCGTAATGTAGACATTACCGGAGCTGTCAAGGGCTATGGCCACCGGGCTCCAGTCATCCTCTGTAGTGCCAATGAATGTAGATGCTAAAAGTGTAGAAAGAGATGGGTCGAGCTTGGATACAAAATAGTTAGAAACATTACGCTGAGAATCTGGATAACAAGAATTGCAAGTAGAATCAAAGGTTGTCTGATAAGCGCCAGGAGTGGTTGGATAATTTGGTGCCCCTGTAAAACCTGTAATATAGACATTGCCAGATCTGTCACGGGCCATGCCAGTATCGTAGCCACTGCCGAGAGTTTTAGATGCTAAAAGTGGATCTATGATGAGAGGAAAGTGTTTATCATAATTTCCTACCGTAAATCCATACGAGTTGCCAGATACGACATATGATACCTCGATTCCATGTCGCATGCCGTTTATCTCCTGGTATGCAACTGGTCTTGTCATGGATACTGTTCCAAGCTGTGTTCCAATCAAGAGCTTGCCTTCCTTGTCTACCGAAATAGAATTAATTCCATCTAATGCAACTCTGATACTATTTACGTTACCACCGGGGTGTATCGTAAATATCTTCTCCGTACTTTTGCCGTAAGCTTTTAGTGTGATATCAACTTGAGGCCAGACCGACCCGAGGCTTAGAGTATTGTATGTAGGGGCATTACTTTTCCATGAATCCTTGTTTCCGACAAAATAGCTGACTTGTGAGCTGCTCTTGTCAATACCGCGTGGATTTATGGTCCCATATGAACCGATGAATGTCTCATCGACGGCAATACCACTAATCCGGGTGCCAACATTACTGTTAGGTTTGAAATCGTGTTGCATAAATGAATACCTCAACCCATGACTTGTGACAAAGACCGTTCCTGCAAATGTTTCTGCGTAGTATTTCACTTGTGAATTTACTTGTCCAATATTTTGTATAAACGGAAGTGCAAGCTTTGCAAGTTTTGATTTATCAGTATCTGAAATTGTTTCGGATTGTAATTTTTTGGTTGCTGAATCCGTACCGACTTGCTTGAAATCTTGTAAAGCCGTCTTTGTTGTTGTATCAAACTGTGCGGCTGTCAATTGTGGGTCTTGGCTTGCTTGAACTGGAACAGTAAAATCTGTTTGTGCGAAAAGAGAAAGCACCAATATGATGCCGAGGGTGACAGAAAAAATTAATTTCAAAGTCTTCATCTTGTACCGCCTTGTGATCTGCCTTCAACCCCTGTCAAACTCAAACCAACCAGGTATTCTGGTGCAAAGCTCTATTTATGACGGACGTAGAATTTTTCGATAAGATTCTTCTCTAGGATTTCTCATCATACTCAATATTATCACTTCCAACAATTTGGGCAAGATTATGATACAAAATTTTAGGTGGCTGATTCATTTTTATCTATTTAACTAATGGCAAAGTATACGGTTATGACAATTTGGCTTCAGCCAAGTGTATGAATTTGTAAACTTTGCACTGATTGGTCTCTTGTTTGCACACCTGCAGGTATGAGCGATCTCAGCTATCATACCTAAAGTAAAAGTCTAGGGCATCGGACCACATCATAAAACCTCCATTTTTTGATTTCAGAAAAATCTCCATTATGATATAATATTGATTACCATTTCTGGGAGACCGCATTTTTATAATTCAAAATGCTTATCCTAAATCGGATAAAGACATGAGTGAGGATCTAATCGGTTACAGAAGAACAATTTCGTATGATGCGTTGTTTATACAATACCTCATTGATATGATGCAAGAAGTAAATGGACTAAAAGTAAATACAATAACAAATGATACAGAAGAAATCAAAAAACACTCTGAAAAAATCAAAACTATTCTATTAGCAATGATGAATGCACACTTTGAGTGCTTTATGAATCATAATGACTTTTGTAACTGATCGTTCAAGAGCTGTTGGACTTAGTTTTAAAGAAAGTTTGTTGAACTAGTTCACAAGATCTCTTGGAGGAAGTATCTACGGTACGAAAATTACGGTATTATCAATCTGTGCCGTCAGAGTTCGTGAATCACCACAATATTTACACCCATCATGTTGCAAGTAATCCAAATTGCTAAGGTCGTTTCCCGTTATGTCTAAAGTTACTGGCGACCCTGAGATTTGCAGAGTCCTTGCAGGATCAGAGAATAATTTTAGTGTCAGTAGAGAAGATGTCTTTTCCAAGGTCACATAATATTGAATATCTGGTGAGATTGGAATTCCAGCACTTGAAGTGCCCGCCGGATGGACTTGTGCAGATAATTGATTATCACCGTTAAAATTACCATCATCTGTTTTTGTTTCATTTAACTAATGGCAAAGTATACGTTTATGACAATTTGGCTTCAGCAAAGTTGATGTGGAATGGCTTGCAATAAATCACCACTGTATCATAGGTCTTAAGGTCCACACCGTTTAGAGCATAGTTTTGGTCCCCAACACTTCCTTTTAGCTTACCCAAATCTATACCAGTTGCGATATCACCACCATTTGTCATGAATACGTGGAGATCTGGGCCATTAGTCACCTCAAAATCCTGAAAACGGAGAAAGGCAACCTTTCCAACTGAAATTATTATCGCTTTACCTTTAGCGTCGTTTCCGTTTAGTCCAACAAAAGATCCTTGTTTTGAATATATGATAGATTGCGAACCTGCACCTATTTTTGAAGCCATGTCTTGGATGCTCTCTGACACTGTTGTCGGAAATTTCCTTGCCTCTTCCAGTATGAGGCCTATTGTTTTCTGGGGCATCTTTTGCACCAGGGCTTCCCTCTGCGAATCTACCATGTTAACAAATTTATCATACGTTAAACCGCTTTGTATCTGATCTAAAGCCTTTGGGAGTTCTTCTTCTATAGTTTTTTTGCCTAATTGTAGAACGCCTATGTAATAAAGTCCAACTATAGCTGCACCTATGATTATTGCTATCACAACCCCTCTTAGCATAACACAGTTTGTAAAATCAAAGTATTAAGGATTGAAGAATATTGAAATATCGATCTAGGATAATCAAATTACAAACATGCTTCCACGGCTTGAGTCTATAAAGCAAGCCAGACTAAAAATTGGTTTGACACAACAAAAGCTTGCTGCCCTTACTGGAGTTAGTACCTCCATGATAAATCAAATTGAATCAGGTAGATGTCAGCCAAGCTATGCAACTGCAAGAAAGATTTTCGAAGTGTTATGGTCCCTTGAGAGCCAGTCTTCAATGAAGGCAGGAGACATTTGCAGTAAGGAAATTGCAAAACTAAAGACCACAGATTCTCTGCATGATGCTATAAAGAAGATGCAGGACCTATCCATTAGTCAGATTCCAGTCTTTGATGGAAACGAGGTAGTAGGTGTGATAACAGAAGATGGAATAGTAAAACATCTTCTTGATAGTGATGAGAGCCAGAGAAAGAAGATAAGGCTGTCTGAAATAATGGACCCAAGACCGCCAATAGTAGACTATAACACACCTGTGAAGACTCTGGTTTCGCTGATAAGATACTCAAAATGTGTTTTGGTATCAAAACATAGCAAAATTGTTGGAATAATTACTGCCTCAGATACGCTAAAGCTAGTCGAGTAAAACTATTTAGGATGAGAGCAGAGCTCTGTTAAAACGCCATGAAGAGATTTTGGATGGATAAACGTAATCTTTGTACCTTGTGAACCAGGTCTGACTTCTCCAAGAAATCTTATTCCACAGCCTTTCATTCTTTCTACTTCAGATTCTATCTCATCAGTTTCAAGTGCGATATGATGAAGTCCCTCTCCTCTTGTTTCTAAAAACTTTTTAATCGGACTTGAATCCTTTGTAGGTTCCATAAGTTCGATTCTTGAATTGTTTAGGTGAAGTATTGCAACTCTCACCCCTTCACTCTCTATTGTTTCAAATTCTATTTCCTTTATTCCAAGAGCTGTCTTGTATTGCTTGACAGCTTCATCTAAATTATTTACCGCTATTGCAACATGATCAATTCTCATTTTAGAAGGTCTCCTTTGGCTGATATATACCAAAAACTTCTCGAAACGTATTGCTAATCTCTCCAAGTGTAGCATAGCTTCGTACTGATTCCAAAATGTAAGGCATCAGATTTTCAGCTTTTTCTGCAGCACTTTTCATTTTTGAAAGAGCGTTTTCAGCTTTTCTGTTATCACGTGTGTTGCGCAATTCTCTAAGGTTTTGTGTCTGTTTTACCTGAATACTGTTATCTATTTTCATAATTTCTTGTTTTTGTTCTGCTGTATCAGTGAACTTGTTTACCCCAACAATAATCCTGTCACCCTTGTCTATTTCCTGTTTTAGTCTGTATGCATTTTGCCTAATCTCTGACTGGAAAAATCCTCGTTCTATTCCAACCAACGAGCCTCCCATCCTATCTATCTTCTTGAGATACTTGTTTACCTCATCTTCTATCGTATCAGTAAGATGTTCTACATAGTAGGAGCCAGCCATTGGATCAACTGTTTTTGTAATTCCGCTCTCATGACCCACAATTTGTTGCGTTCTAAGTGCTATCTTGACTGCGGCTTCGGTCGGGAGCGCAAGTGCCTCATCTTTTGAATTGGTATGAAGTGACTGACAACCTCCAAGTACAGCTGCCATTGATTGAATTGCGACCCGAACGATATTGTTGTCAGGTTGCTGAGCAGTTAACGATTCGCCGCTTGTTTGCACATGAAACTTTAGCTGCAATGATTTTGGATCGCGTGCATGAAACCTCTCCTTTAGGATCTTTGCGTATATTCTTCTTGCTACTCTAAACTTTGCAATTTCTTCCAAAAACTCGCTTGTGCAACAAAAGAAGAACGACAATCTTGGAGCAAATTTATCTATCTTCAAGCCACGGTCTATACATGTTTGTATGTACTCAATGGCATTTGCCAGCGTAAATGCAACTTCCTGAATTGCATTGCAGCCAGCCTCCCTCATGTGATATCCTGATATCGAAATAGGATACCATTGAGGAACTTTCTTTGAACAATATTCTATCATGTCACCAATTAGTCTCATTGATGGTCTTGGGGGATAGATGTAGGTGTTTCTTGCAATGTATTCTTTTAGAATATCATTCTGAGTTGTTCCTCTGAGTTGTTCGCTTTTTACTCCCTGTGATTCTCCCGTTGCGATATACAACGACAGTAAAGTAGATGCAGTCGAGTTAATTGTCATCGAAGTACTTACTTTGTCAAGCGGTATTCCGTTAAAACATGTCATCATGTCTTTGAGTGAGGTAATTGAGACTCCAACTTTTCCCACTTCTCCTTCTGCATGTGGGTCATCAGCATCATATCCTATCTGGGTTGGCAAGTCAAAGGCCATGCTCAGACCTGTCTGTCCCCTCTCAAGAAGATACTTGAATCTCTGATTTGTTTGGTCAGCGGTGCCAAAGCCTGTGTACTGCCTCATTGTCCAAAGTCTATCCCGATACATTCCTGGGTGGATTCCTCTTGTGAAGGGGTGCTTTCCAGGCTGTTCGCTTTTACTGCGAGGTTTTACCGTGAAGTCATAGAATCGTTTTACAGGAATGTTTGAGTCCGTCTTTATTTTATCCATAAAATCACTTTAACATCTTTGATATCTTCTCTGCTGCTTCAAATGGATCGAGCTCTTTTGTTTGTACTTTTTTTAGGTATTTAGCATAAGTGTTACTTGAGTCAAGCACGTTGCTCACCTTCTTTTTTAGATTATTTAAAACAATATCCCGAAGTTCTGCATCAAGTCGTTCTTGCTCTTGCGATTTTTTGGTTTTCCTTTTTGCATCTGCTAGTTCTTTTAGTTTCTTGGCAAGCTCTACAATTCCCTTGTTTGATTTGGCCGAAGTCATCATTATTGTGGGGTTTTTGTCTGACATGCCAATGAAATCTCTTACAGAGTCAAAGAGCTGGTTTGCACCTTGAAGGTCACTTTTGTTTATCAAATAAATGTCACCAATTTCACTCAGGCCTGCCTTTATTGTTTGAATGTTATCGCCAGTATTTGGATTGAAGACTACTACTGTGACATCAACAACCTTTGAGATATCAACATCGGTCTGACCCGCACCCACGCTCTCAATAATTATAGGATCAAATCCTGCAAACTCAAGAATCCGAATGCTGTTTCTTAGGGAAGAGGAGATTGCTCCAGTAGCACCACGAGATGCCATACTTCGAATGTATGTGCCCGAATCGGTAGACTCGGTCATTCTTACCCGGTCGCCAAGTATTGCACCTCCTGTAATGTGGCTTGTCGGATCTATAGCAAGAACTGCTGCTTTGTAACCTAGTTTGTTTAGCTCAAGACTGGTCTTGTTTATCAGAGTGCTCTTGCCGGCACCCGCAGGACCGGTAATTCCTATCGTGATAGACTTGCCTGAATTCTTGAATATCTTTTTGATGAGAGTTTTTGCTTCCTTCTCGTTGTTTTCTACGATCGAGATTGCGCGCGCAATAGCCCTACGTTTTCCGTGCTTGAGTTCAGATACCAAATCCATATAGAACAATCACGTAGTCAATCCACCAATAAAATCTTCTTGTTCTGATCTTTTTCTTTAAGAAAGTATCTGGAATTTGCCGTTAACGATTATTTTCAAATAAAGGTTTTAAAGACCAAAAATTACTTCTTGAATCATGTCTCAAAAAGCCCAAACAAAGAGAATTAGAATTCTTGTAGCCAAATTAGGGCTAGACGGACATGACAGAGGTGCTCTTGTACTGTGTCGTGCCTTTAGAGATGCTGGTATGGAAGTCATTTACTCAGGATTGTTTGCAACTCCGGAAAGGGTTGCCCAGATTGCTGAAGATGAAGACGTGGATGTTGTAGCGTTGAGTCTGCTAAACGGAGCTCACTTGACACTATTTCCACGAGTTGTAAAAGCACTCAAAGAAAAGGGAATCACTGATGTTCTTGTAATAGGTGGTGGAGTAATACCTGAAGATGACAAGTCAGAGCTTGAAAAGGCAGGTGTCCGTGGAAACTTTGGTCCTGGAACTCCGCTTCCATCAATTGTTGATTTTATTCACTCTCATCTGACAAAGAGTAAGAAAAACTAGCTACTCTGTTGAATCAGGCCACATCATCTTTCGCATGTTCCTGCCTACTTTTTCTATCTGGTGTGCCTCGATTTGTTTCATGTATCTATCAAATGCATTCTTTCCGTTTTTCTTGTAGTCGCTTATCCATTCTTGGTTAAATGTTCCATCCTGGATCAACTTTAGGGCTTTTTTCATCTTTTCTTTGACATCCTTGTCCATTACCACGGGACCTCTTGTAAGCCCGCCGTATCTTGCGGTTTCACTTACCCTTCTGTACATTCCAGCTATTCCATATCTTTGAATCATGTCAACTATTAGCTTAAGTTCGTGCAGTACCTCAAAGTATGCAATCTCTGGCTGATATCCTGCCTCTACTAGTGTTTCAAACGCGTTCATTATCATAGAAGCGGCGCCGCCACAAAGGTCTACTTGCTCTCCAAACCAATCGGTTTCGACTTCCTCTTTGAACGTAGTCTCTATTACACCAGCTCGTGTGCTCCCAATTCCTTTTGCAATTGCAAGCGTTCGCTCCCATGCTTTTTTAGTATAATCCTGATGGACTGCAACAATTGATGGAGTCCCAAATCCTTGTTGGTATGTCTCTCGTACTTTTGAGCCTGGACCCTTTGGTGCTACCATTATCACATCTACATCTTTTGGAGCATTTATCCACCCCCAGTAAATCGCGGCTGCGTGCGAAAATGACAAGGCTTTTCCTACCTTCAAGTATGGCTCTATCTGTTCTTTGTAAACTTGAGCTTGAACCATATCAGGAATCAAAACGTGGATAATGTCGGCTTTTTCACATGCTTTTGGTATAGACATAACTTCATGACCATCATCTTTTGCTTTTTGCCAGCTAGAACCTGATTCCTGCAGGCCAACCACAACATTAAGGCCAGAATCCTTGAGGTTATTTGATTGGGCATTTCCTTGGATACCATATCCAAGTACTGCTATAGTTTGATTTTTTATAGGATCTAAACTAACATCAGAGTCTTTCCAAATCCTTGCCATGCTGGACCCTTAAAATTAATGGAAATAAAAATGTACAACCTGCTCAGATACAAATCACATCATGAACAGATTTTAGTCGGAAATTCTAACTAACCATATGACTGCGGACTACTTGGCTATCATAAAAAATTCAATTTCAATTTACTAAAAAGAATTACAAAAGGCTTATGATTTTCTAAGAGAGCTTAAAGCGTTGTTTCCTTACCGCAATTTATGCATCTAACAATCGTCTGTTTTGCCTTTAACCTATCAAATTTTTTGGATCCGCAGTGGGAACATATAGGACACGCTCGCGCCTTTTCCATACCTGAGTAATCTTATGCATAACACAATATCAGTTTGTCTTTGTTAATCAGTCATAACCAAAGAGAGTTTATCAGGTAGATTTTTGCACGTTCTGATGTGGACAAAGTCATCAAATTTTCATCAGATGATGATGAAATCAACCTGGAGTACCTCTACACCATAGGTTTGTCCCATGCAAAACGTGGTAAACCCCGTGATGCTATATTCTATTTCGACAAAGTCCTTTCAGTAGAACCAAACCACGTTGACGCACTTGTAAACAAAGGGAATGCTTTAGGTAAACTAGGCAAGTACGAAGCAGCCATCGCTACTTATGACATCGCTTTGAAATTTAAGCCAGATAATGCCGTGTGTCTCTTAAACAGGGGTCTTGCTCTTCACTACACGAGAAGATACGAAGAGGCCATCTCATGCTATGATAAAATCCTTTCACACAATCCAGACAACGCCAATGCGTTGTATCACAAGGCATGTACCAAGTCGATTCAAAGAGATGCCAATACAGCACTAGAACTGCTTGAGCGAGCCATAAGAATCAATTCTGAGTTTGCTTCAAAAGCATCAGGCGACAAGGATTTTGATACAATCAGAGCCGATACAAGGTTCAAAGCCCTGATAGCCTAAATCCAATAGGAAAAAATAGTATCACGAAAATTGTCTAATGATGAAGGTGGGAATTATCGGAACAGGATTACTTGGAAAGGCAGTTGCAACACGTTTGCTCAATACTGGTCACAGCGTAATTGTTTACAACAGGACTGTTGAAAAGACCGAGTCCTTAAAGAAATTAGGCGCAAAAATTGCAAATTCTCCAAAAAATGTTGCAAGTGAATCAGAACTTGTTATTACTATAGTCAAGGATGCCTCTGCTGTAGAATCTGTCTCTTTTGGATCAGATGGAATCATACATGGCAAACATGAAAAATTGATCGTGTCAGACATGAGTACGATAAACCCAATTTCTTCAAGAAAAATAGCCAAGAGATATTCAGAGTATGGAATTCCTATGATTGATTCCCCGGTTATGGGTGGACGATCTCTTGCGGAAAAAGGTGAGTTAGTAATCATGATAGGTGGTAAAAAGGAGGTGTACGAAAAATGCAAGTCTGTCTTTGACTCTATTGCAAACAAGTCATTTTATCTTGGAGAAAACGGTTCTGGTAATGCTATGAAGCTTGTCATGAACCTGCAAATTTCCATATTAGCATTATCCATATCAGAAGGAATAATTTTAGCCAGAAAATCAGGCCTTGATCCAATAACCTTTTTGGAGATATTGAACTCGACCTACTTTAAGACTGGCATGAGTGTAAACAAGGGACCAAAGATGGTAAAGGGTAGTTTTGAGCCAAGCTTCTTCCTTAAGATGATGCAAAAGGATTTGGATGAGATAAATTATACTGCAGAGAAATTTGGTGCAAATTTGCCTTTTGCGAAGCTTGCAAACCAGCTGTACCAACGAGCAGTCAAGGATGGAATGGGCGAGCTAGATTATACTGGAATTCTGTCATATTTGGAAAAGGCCAATAAATTAGAAAGCTAGATCTTTTCCTCAGGGGGCTTTATCTTCCTAAAATTCACAAATATTCCTATATCGTATGCAATTTTTAGTATACCTCCCACCACAAACGGAGCAGAAAGTGATAATCCTTGTATCACAGCTCCGGCAAGAGATGGGCTAACTGCCTGTGCTACGTTTCTTGATGTATTGGTTATGCCTGCGGCTGCAACTCGCTCATTTTCGCTTACAATAGATACAATGTAAGACTGACGGGAGGGTACGTCCATCTGAGACAGACTCATTCTTGCCATGTATAACAGGATAGCTAACGAGAAGTTTGGTGCAAATGCCAGCAATATCAACAAGATGTTTGATGGTATGTGTGTGAACACCATTGTGTTTATCAGCCCTATTTTTGAGGCAATTTTTGTGGCAAGTAAAAATGATACCGCGGTTAAGACACCTGCTATGGAAAAAATATATGATAACATAGTCAAATCAGCTCCGAATTTTGAATAAAACCAAAACGCAACTATACTTTGAATTACAAAGCCGCCTGCAAAAGAGTCAACGGCAAATAGTGAAGACATCTTTGCAATTATTCTCCGTGTTTGAGGAGAAATGCTCTTTCGTGACACGTCCTGTCCAGACTGGACTTGAATTTCGATTTTCTTAGACAATGCAAGATAAATTCCCATTACTACAAGCGCTAATACGGCGTAGAAAATGAAGAGAGTCTTAATTGCACTAATTTGGTCCAAGCCAAAGTGGTGTTCTAAAAAATTTGGCAGACCTGATGCAAGTACTCCTCCTGCCATCGCAAATGTCCCAACCATGTTATAAAGTGCAAAAATTGAGTTGCGTTTTTTTATATTGTTTACAGTTTGAGGCAGAATTGCTTGTTCCAGAGAAAGAAACGCACCCACCTCAGAACCTGTAACGTTTATCGTCCCAATTAGCGCAGCTATGATTAGTGCCACATAGTTACTTGTTAAGAAAAAGATTACAGCCGAAATGACCATTAAAACTGCATATAATGTTAAGATCTTTTTCCGTCCTATTCTATCAGCATATGCACTAGAAAAAAGATTGAAAATTACGCTGTTTACTAATGTGGCAGATAAAACTATTCCAATTAGAATCTCGTTGAATCCGCTTAATTTCAGATAAATTGCAAGTACGATACTAAGAAAGCCATAAGAAAAAGTTCTAACTATTCGTGCGTAGAGTAAAAGCTTGCCGTCTCTTGATATCCAATCTAAAGCCATTACTTTCCAAGTCTTGATTTGTATGTTTGAATATCTGCTGTCTCGACTTTCTTGAAAAGTGGAGAAGCCTCACCTATTTTATGACCTGCTTTGATTACAATTTCTGAAATTGAGGACCAGTTTTGTGCAGAAACGTTTCCGCTCATGTTGAGTTGTGACCAGATTCTCTGCGATGACTGGGGCAAAAATGGAAAGAGAGTTATTGCCAAGGTGCGAACTGCATTAACAGAGATAAATATACAGTTCTCAGTACCGTCACCGCCTTTCCATGGTTCCTTTTTCTGAAAATATTGATTAAAGTTAGCGGAAAATTCTAAAATCTTTTTTAATGCTTTGTCCAAGCTATTTTCTTCCATAAGAGGAGTAAGCTCATTTGCTAAATTCGTTATCTTGTCTTGCGCATCTTTGTCTGCAGGATCAAAAGTATTCGTACTAGGAACAACCCCGGAGAGAGTCTTTTGTGTGAACCCGAGTGCGCGATTTACAAAGTTTCCTATGTTACCTATAAGTTCAGAGTTTATTCTTGCGGCAAATTCATCCCAATCAAAATTGAGATCATCCTGGCTGTAGGGAGTTATCAACGTCAAGTAAAATCTCAAATAGTCAGCTGGATATAAACCGAGAAAATCTTTCAGCCCTATGTACCAATTGCGACTTTTTGAAATTTTTTTTGACTGTAACATCAGATGCCCTCTTGTTGGAATATAGTCTGGCAATTTGTATTCTTTTTTTATGCCAATTCGCATTGCAGGCAAAAACAAGTAATGATGGTACACTATGTCTTTACCAATGAAGTGATAAATGTCTGCAGCATTCCAAAACTCTTTCCCATCTAATCCTTTGTCATTTAGAAATTTAATTGCAGAAGAGATGTACGCAAGATGGTTGTCAAACCAACCGTAGAAAACCTTGCCTTTTGTACCTTCTAATGGCATAGGCACACCCCAACTTATGTCTCTAGTAATGTCCCAGTCTACTAATCCATCTTTTATCCAATTTTGAACATATTTCTTTACGTCTTTTTGAAGATGAGAGTCCACTTCCAGCCACTCATTTAGTTCGCCTACAAAGTTTGTTAGTTTGAAAAAGTAATGTTTAGTTTTCTGTTTGGTGGGTGGATTCTTACAAATTGAACACCTGGGCTCTTCTATTTCTTGAGGAACCCTACCACATTTTTCGCATAGATCAGAGTATTGCTCCTCAGCTTTACAATAAGGACATCTACCAATCACATATCTATCTGGCAGGAATTTCTTGTCAATCTCACAGTAAAATTGAATTATTTCTTTTTCATAGATATGACCGTTTTCCATCAATTTTCTAAAGATACCTTGTACAAAGCTGATGTTCTCAGGAGAACTGGTTCTATAAAAAAAATCAAATTCTATTCCAAAGGCAGTAAAGTCTTCGTAATCCCTTTTGTTCCAGAATTTCACATATTCTTCTGGTGTTTTTTTCTCTCTTTCTGCCTGAATTAGAATAGGAGTACCATAATCATCGGATGCACAAATGTAGTAAGCTTCAACGCCATTTAGTTTTAGAAATCTTGTTGTAATGTCGGCAGGAAGATATGTAGAAGCTACGTGGCCTAAATGTATTTCCCCATTGGCATAGGGCAACGCACTTGTAATAATTGTCTTCTTCATTATCTGAGTAAAGTTCGAGTGTGATTTAAGCTATGCCCAACTTTGTGAGTATTTTATCTGAGCTGCAGTGGGCTTGTCAATTCTCACATCCATTGCTTTTAGTGCATCTATTGCAATCTGTTTGTCTATCTCTGGTGGTACGGTGATGACCTTCTTTCCTATTCTTTTATGGTTTTTTGCAAGATAAATCATAGATAGCAATTGATTTGAAAATGATTGAGCCATTACTTCAGGAGGATGTCCTTCCGCTGCAACTAGATTTGCAATTCTTCCCTTCCCAATTAGATAAACGCGCTTGCCATTATTAAGAAGACATTCATCTAGATTTGGACGTACTTCTCTTACCGATTTTGATTCGTTTAACAAGTATTTGGCATCCACTTCAACATCAAAGTGTCCTACATTACCTAAGACTACACCATTCTTCATCTTTATGATATGCTCTTTTCTTATCACGCCGGTCTGACCAGTAGCTGTAATGAAGATATCGCCTATCTTTGCAGCCTCGTCCATGGGCAGTACTTCATAGCCGTCCATATGAGCCTCAAGGGCTCTTACTGGGTCTATCTCAGTCACATAGACTTTTGCACCAAGCCCGTTGCATCTGGCTGTCACCCCTCTTCCCACCCATCCATATCCAGCTATTACAACGCGCTTTCCAGCAAAGAGCAGATTCATTGACCTAAGATATCCGTCAATGGTGCTCTGACCTGTCCCATATCGGTTATCGAACATGTGCTTTGTGTAAGCATCATTGACAGCAATAACTGGATACTTGAGTTTCTTTTGCTTTTCAAGAGCCTTGAGCCTTATTACGCCAGTGGTAGTCTCTTCAGTCCCTCCCAGAATCTTAAGAGATGAAAATTTCGAATTACCGTGAACTTTGCTATGACTATCGGAACCATCGTCAGTAAGGATATGTGGTTTGTGATTGAGCATCTGTTCAATACACCAGTCATATTCTTCTAGTGTTTGTCCTTCCCATGCATAAATATGCACACCACTTTCTGCCAAGAATGCTGCAATGTCATCTTGAGTTGAAAGTGGGTTTGCTGCACAGGCACTCACATCAGCACCAAGCTGTCTTGCACCCATTATCAAAACTGATGTTTCTTTTGTAATGTGCAAACATATTCCTAGTCTTAATCCTTGTAGAGGACGCGATTTCTTCAGCCTTTCTATTGTATTAGTTAGAATTTTCATATGATCTCTTGCCCACTCATATGACATCTTTCCTTTTTCAGCAAGACTCGGATCTTTTATCTGGCTCACAGCGCTTGTCAAATAAAGGGGGTATAAAATGGTTCAGAAATAATAATCTAGATATTAGATAACGACTTGTTTTAGAAAATATGACATGGAAAAAAGTGGCAGAAAAAGATGCTGTAGCCCCTGGAAAAGGCAAAGAATTTCTAGTTGACGGAAAACGAATCGCGGTATTCAATCAAGATGGTTTTCATGCCCTTGATTCTGTTTGTGCGCATCAGGATGGTTCTCTTGCTCCGGGCAAACTCGATGGAGACATAGTTGAATGCCCATTGCATTTTTGGCATTACAACATCAAGACTGGAGAGCTCTTGGATTATATCAAAGGAGTGAAACTTCAGACCTACAAGGTAGAGGTAAAAAAAGATGGCATTTACCTTGATGTGTGATAAGTTTAATTAATTCCTCAAAAAGATCCTAAAGAATTATAATTTGGACCAAGGTTTTGGCAATAGACAGGCCAAAATTAATAATAAGCGAAAGGTTTATTCAATAATTAATTTTCCTTCCCTTAATGTCTGGTAATTGCCAATGATGAAGCAATAGTATTGCCCAGGCTTGGTTTTTTTATTTACAGATACCTTTAGGTGTGTTATAACATGATCCTGCGCTGTAAAGTTTGCCATATCGTTTTCAAAGATGCCAAGTAAAAAATTGAATCCCAGAATTTTCATTATTGTATACTTGATTCATACAAGCAACCAATTGCATCTACTCTGGCATGTATCCTAGAACTATTTTACTTACGAGGTCTTAAAGTAGAACCAGTTCTTGACAGAATCATATGCCAAGTTCTTGGTTGTCCAAAACTTGAAATTATTATCTACTAGATATTTCATCTCAGCATCTAGAAGCATTGTGGTGATCCCTTTATGATCAGCATCAAGCTTTGAGTTATCTAGAGCCACTCTGTGGTATATTACGATAGGTATCTCCGTAGAGTTGGGGCCAGTATTTGTTGTAGCAGAGTTGACCTCTTTTATGAATAGGCTAAATACCGTTGTCTCGTTATAGCCATTTTGAAGTTCTACAGAATTAGACGAATATGTGCGAATGTTGTATTTGTTGTATGCAGTCAGAGCGCCACTTGAGTCAAACGTCCTACAATCGGTCTGACCAGAACCAGGTACATCACAATGTAAGAAGAACGTGTTACCAGGACCGGCTCTATCCATATCATAGTATTTTGCTACTGTATTGATAACAGTAGCATTGTTGTAGCCTTCATAGAATGGCAGAGCCATCATGTGAATAGGATTCGTTGCGTTGTTTACCAAACATGATGGAGTCTGGCCATATTCATAATCCATCTGGGATTGGCTAAGATGGTTTCCATGTAGATGGTTCATGGTGTGAGCTTGTAGGTCCATTCCATCAGCTTGAAACGAGAGGACCTCACTCCAATTCATGTAATCAGGCGTGTTTACAACTCCACAAATGATATACATGGTAGGTTTGATGTTATACTTGTCAAGTACTGGCTTTCCAAGATCATAGATACTCTGGTAATTATCATCGAAGTTTATCATTATTACCTTGTTGTACTGAGTTGTTGGTGGAAGTGCGGAAATCACAGTTACTTTCTGATATGCTGCACCAATATTTCCTAGTGAATCAGTCGCACGCCAAAGCACATTGGTAGTACCTACTGGAAAAGCTACTGGAGAATTGTTTGAAATAACAGGTGATGGATCATTTCTGTCAATTACTGTAGGAGTACCCAAGTTAGGAATGTTTCGTGATGAGTTGGTTGTAACGGAGAGTATACCCTGAGGAGGAGTGACTTGTGGAGGGTCTGTTGGAAGATTCCTTTCTAGAACCATGGTAAGGTCCTGACCTGTGAATGGAACCCAGCTATTAGTATAGTAGATAATATACGAGTTGGTCCCATCAAACGTATTGCTTTGGTCAGTCATGATAAGAATTTGGTTTGATGAATCACCGCCAGTAAATTTAATTCCTATTCTGTCACCTGACTGTATCTTGTATGGCTGACTTGAGATAGGCAAGGAGAAAGAGTACGCGGTGTATAGTTGGGGTGTAATGTTACTTGCATCCATCGTACCGAAAAGTTGCTTGACGGTAAGGTCTGTATTGAAGACACCGACCTGCACAGTACCAGATGGCAAGCCGTTCTTTTGTATTTTGATTATTATGGTATCTATAGGTTTTCCAACAAGAGATGAGGAACTGGATACAAATTCTGCTTGTATCTGTCTTGCAGAATATACACTATAACCAAAAGTACTTTGAGTGTCATTCATCTGTACCACGAGAGGCTCAATCACATTTACAGTTCTTGTTTGCTGCTGTGCTGCATTTCCTGCAGGATCCTTTACATTATATGTAACAGTATACG
This sequence comes from Nitrososphaerota archaeon, assembly GCA_005877205.1. GTDB lineage: Archaea > Thermoproteota > Nitrososphaeria > Nitrososphaerales > Nitrosopumilaceae > Nitrosotalea. The sequence continues at coordinate 720 of VBPL01000005.1, read as the reverse complement.
TTCCTACGGTGCCACTGTTTACATTATTTTGTATTACAATAGAACTTGTCATGTCACCATTGTCAGGATCGGAAGCAGTTGCACCTGGATCGATATAGATTGAACTGCGTGCAATTGTCATAGGATTAGATCCTTTTACCGTTATGACAGGAGGTGTGGTATCTCCCGTGCTTGCAGAGGTGGTAGCTGATGCTGTATTAGATGGAGAACTTGTTCCAACTGAATTAATCGCAGATACTCGATACGTGTAGGCGGTACTAGCTGTCAGTCCGGTGTTTGAATATGTTGCTCCAGTTGAACCAGTGTTGGATACAATGGTAGACCAAGTGGTCCCGCCATCAGTTGACCTTTCGATCTTGTATCCTGTTATAGCTGAACCGCCGTTATTTGTTGGTGCAGTCCAGGATAGATTGATTTGTGATGATGATACCGTTGTAGCAGTTAATCCAGTTGGAGGCGATGGTGCAGTCGCTGCATTATTTGTTGTAGCAGATGCGGTATTAGACGGAGAGCTTGTTCCAACTGAATTTATAGCTGATACTCGATAAGCGTAAGCTGTGCTAGCAGCAAGTCCGGTATCTGAATATGTTGTTGCAGTTGAACCAGTGCTTGATACAAGAACAGACCAGGTAGAACCATTGTCAGTTGATCTCTCAATCTGGTATCCTGTGATTACAGAACCACCATTATCACTAGGTGCAGACCAAGCGAGATTTATCT
>VBPL01000096.1 GCA_005877205.1 Nitrososphaerota archaeon | reverse complement strand
TGCTTGCTGGTAAAATTAGAATAGCAAAGACAAATATTGTAATAATTTTAGATCTTACCAGCCAACCCACCGCTTCGTATCGTTTATGATCTATATAACAATACTCTTTTCAGTTTTAAAAATGCGTGATTATACTTCAATAATTAGCTTTTTTCACTAATTTATGAATTTCTTGGTGTTTTATAATTTTATAATACGCTTAAAATCGTGATTGATTCAGTGTATATTATGATAACATCGAACGATGTTTTTTCACAAGTGCTTCTTTACAAAATAATTTTTAACCTTGACTAGTGTTTTTGCCATAAGTATGGAAAATATTGAAACCAATGTTAATACAAACAACGAAGTTGTTGCCATGAGCGCATACTTGTTTACAGAGAATATAGAACCTACTACAGCAGCAAAAATGACTAGTGTAATGATAATGGCCATCCTGTAGTTGAATTTCTTAACTCTGACTTGCTTTACAGATAACGCAAATGGCCAAAAGTACACCGCACCTATCATTGAACTTGCAATAGCTCCAGCTATCAACGCTCCGTAATCTCCCTGAACTGCTGAGAATCCTTTTTCAGAAATTGTCAGAATACCAAGCAATGGATAAATCGATGTCTTGACTATCGCCTGTAACCAAGGTTGCTGTCTCTCATAGTCTGCAACATAGGGACTAAACGAATAATACCAAGAGTTGAACACATTCATAAAACTTGAGCCTGATTCAGTCAGAAGAATTTGGTTGTCTCTAAAGCCACGCAAAAACTGTACCTGTGGAGAAAGCTCTGAACCAAATGCCGCAGTAGCAATAAGGCAGCGACCACCAAAAGGAGCGTTTGTTTTTTGTCCTGGATTGTTTTGTGCATTACTTGGTGAGGCAGTGATGGTTAGTCCCTTTTGTGTTGAATTTGTTTGCTGCTGAGCTGAAGGAATATTTTTCTGAACCTCAGATGGTTGAGCTTGTGTTTCCTGTTGGGTGATATTTGCTTGTTCTATTCTAAACTGAGGGTTTTCATTTGAGGCGATAACTAGAGTAACAAATTTTTTCACCTGAATATTGATGACAGTTGCTCCCCCTGTTTGACCAAATTCTGTTGCGTCCATCGCAGGAGTGAGTGTAACATTTCCCGGATAATTATTAGGAATGGTTGCATTAACTTGTACATATGCAAATTGATGCGGATCTAATGTAACAGACTTGGGAAGAAATAAAAATTGTGCACCCTTTCCCTCTGCTGACAGTCCAAGCGTTGTTGTCGTGTCACTATCGGAAATCAGTCCCCATTGGAATGTCTTTGTTTCACCCGGCTTGATGTCAACTTCGATTTTGCCTGCAACTTCCTGCAGAGCTGCACTGTCAATAAGTGTTATTGGAACCAAAATTAGGACAACGATAACAAAAAACCAAATTATTTTCATGTAGTCTTCACCTATGTTGTGTATTTATGAATTTGCTGGGAATCACGCACCTGATTCCTGGAATAATTATTGAAGTATAATCACGCATTTTTAAAACTGAAAAGAGTATTGTTATATAGATCATAAACGATACGAAGCGGTGGGTTGGCTGGTAAGATCTAAAATTATTACAATATTTGTCTTTGCTATTCTAATTTTACCAGCAAGCAATGTTTTTGCATTTTCAAATGGGCAACCAGCAACTGTAGTAATAGGACAAGGTACCTTTACTTCAAATATAGCTGGCACGACTGCAACTGCACTTCAGAACCCAAGCGGTATTTCATTTGATTCTGCTGGAAACCTCTGGGTTGTAGACTTTAACAACAACCGTGTACTGAAATATGTTGCACCAATAACAACAGGTGAGGCAGCGACTGTAGTAATAGGACAAGGTTCGTTTACTACAGGAACATTTGGCACAACTGCAACTACACTTAGCGGCCCAGGTAGTATTTCATTTGATTCTGCGGGAAACCTCTGGGTTGTAGACAGTAACAACAACCGTGTACTGAAATATGCTGCACCAATAACATCAGGTGAGGCAGCAACTGTTGTAATAGGACAAGGTACATTTACTACAGGAACATTTGGCACAACTGCAACTACACTTACCGGCCCAGTTGGTATTTCATTTGATTCTGCGGGAAACCTCTGGGTTGCAGACTCTAGTAACAGCCGTGTACTGGAATATGCTGCACCAATAACAACAGGCGAGGCGGCAACTGTAGTAGTGGGACAAAGTACCTTTACTACAAATACAGCTGGCACAACTGCAACTACGCTTACCTTCCCAACTGGTATTTCATTTGATTCTGCGGGAAACCTTTGGGTTGCAGATGATGTACTGAAATATGCTGCACCAATAACAACAGGTGAGGCAGCGACTGTAGTAATAGGACAAGGTTCGTTTACTACAGGAACATTTGGCACAACTGCAACTACACTTCACACCCCATTTGGTATTTCATTTGATTCTGCGGGAAACCTTTGGGTTGCAGATCGAGGTAACAACCGTGCACTGAAATATGCTGCACCAATAACAACAGGTGAGGCAGCAACTGTAGTAATAGGACAAGGTTCGTTTACTACAGGAACATTTGGCACAACTGCAACTACACTTAGCGGCCCAGGTAGTATTTCATTTGATTCTGCGGGAAACCTCTGGGTTACAGAATTTAACAACAACCGTGCACTGAAATACCCAACTACGATATCCCAAGTAACTGGACAGCTAACGGTAATTGCAAATACCTGTGGAATAAACGTAGTCTCGGGCGCTCCAATAAACTATGGCTCACTGACACCTGGTTCCATAAGCACAGAGCAGACTGTTGTACTGCAAAATACTGGAACCGCATCTGGAACACTTGCAGTCCACGGAACTGACTGGCTTGATGGCAGTTCAATTGCTCAGATACTAGTTGGAAACACGAAATTTTCTACCGCATCAAACACATATGCTTCCAAGACAGCACTTACAACAGTAGACCAGACAGTTGGTACCATAAATCCAACACCTAATTTATCCACATTCTGGCAGGTTCAGGTAAACCTCATCAGCTCCTCATTTTCAGGCTCGTTGACACAAACAACAACCTTTAGCAATAGCTGCTAAGAT
>VBPL01000095.1 GCA_005877205.1 Nitrososphaerota archaeon | reverse complement strand
CCAAAGTTATCAAAAAGAATTTTGAATCAAAAATTTTTTCTTGGCATATGTATGGTTATTGTAATTTCATTAACGATGTTTCAGATTTCTGTTTTTGGTTTACCTGTGACAGGCAAGATGGCAACTGTAACAGGCAAGGTCACCATAGTCCTTCCAATTCCACCTCTATGCAAAGCCAACATAAGTCACATTGATCATTTCTTCCCTGGTACAAAGGACAACCAGCGACTTTTTGGAACAAATCAGAATGATTTAATAATTGGATTTAAAAATACG
>VBPL01000042.1 GCA_005877205.1 Nitrososphaerota archaeon | reverse complement strand
GTAAAGTATGTGTATGTTCTTTATGGTGCCTACGATTTGGTAGTAAAGATTGAAGCTCCTGATAGTGAGACTCTAAAAAAGACCATTTCTAACAAGATAAGGCAACTCAAAAATGTGCGTTCTACTCTTACAATGACTGTAATCGAATGAAAGGTTCAACTGTTCTTCATATTGGGTTTGATGATACCGATTCTAGAAAAGGAATGTGCACTACCTTTCTTGCATACAAAATAGTAGAATATCTGAAAAAAGAACGGGTAAAGTTCTTAGATTATCCATATCTTGTGCGATTTAATCCAAACATTCCTTGGAAGACTCGAGGAAATGGCGCTGTGGCATTAAAAATCAAGACTAAGGAACCTCTTGTAATTAAACAGAATATTATCAAATTCGTCAAAAAGTATTCTGCCACACGAGATGGTGCAAATCCCGGACTTGTTTTTTACGAAAGCAAAGACATCCCAAAGCATTTTTCTGAGTTTGGTAAAATGGCATTATGCACTCTTGTGAGCAGGAATAAGGCAAAAGAATTTGCCGCACAAAACGGTCTTGAAACATTTTACCTTGGAAATGGACAGGGATTGATAGGAGCAATAGGGGCAATAGGTTATAACTTTCATGATCATACTTTTGAACTCATTTCATATAGAGACGAGTCAAACCTAGGAAAGAGAAGAGAAATTTTCAAAGATAGCGTCATGAAAATGCAACAGATTACGCATCCTAAAACATTTAACAACTTTGACGCAAACAAAGACAGAATATTAATTGCACCTCACGGCCCCGATCCTGTCTTTTTTGGTGTACGTGGCGAAGATGTCAAATCTGTAATACAAGGCGCATCTCTTGTAAAATCTCAAGAAAAATTCCGTGGCTACATGATCTTCAGATCGAATCAGGGTACGGGCGACCACTTGGAAAATGAGCTCAATATTAAAGACCTAAAGCCATTTTCGTCTGGATACCTAATTGGACGAATATCAGAAAGACCAATAATTGAGCTTGGCGGGCACGTATTTTTCTCGCTTACAAGGGATGGAAAAACAGCAAAGTGTGCTGTATACAGGCCAACCGGACTTACCGGAGTCGCTTCTAAACTAATTGAAGGCGACTTCGTAAAAGCGGGGGGAGGAATAAGAAAGGCATCAAAAAATCATGAACGAGTTCTAAACGTAGAATTTTTTGAGGTGCTAAGTCTTGACAAAGACATGGTGGTAATGAATCCACTTTGCGATAGGTGCAAAAAACGAATGAAATCAAAAGGAAAGGGTCAAGGCTACAAATGCACAAAATGTGGCAAAACATCGTCAAAAAAGGTTACGGAGGAAATTCCAAGGCAGATTAGAGACCAACTTTATCTGCCTATTCCTTCCGCACATAGGCACTTGAGTAGACCCGCACAGAGGAGGAGCAAACTTAATACTAAAATTGAATTTGATAATTCTAAAAAATGGTTTTGCAATCTGAATTAGTCTAATTTTAAAAGATAGCGGGGAGTAGATTTGAACTACTGACTTGCGGGTATCTCATCAGTATTGATTATGAGCCCGCCGGGATGACTTAGCCCCATAGTCTGGCTTCCCCACCCCGCTAAGTGAAGAAAAGTCTCAGGGTGATATATACGCTTTATCAAATTTTAGAAATAATTAATAGGATTTGCAAAGTCTCACACCTGTGGATAAAAAAACTCGAATCGTAGCAATCATCGCAGCTATCGGAGCTTCTATTCTTATCATATCATCACCATCTGACTCGATCATAATTCCTAAACCAAATACAAGTCCCACTGGCACAGACGCGGTACAAGTCGTTGCAACAAATTTGCAAAAGCCATGGGCTTTGGCCTTTGGTGATGGAGAGATCTTCTTGACTGAAAAAGTTGGAAGAGTACGAGTTATTGATAATGGAGTCTTAGTTAACGAATCATTGACGAACTTTAATGTCACAGATGTTACAGACGCAGGACTTCTTGGAATAACCTTGCATCCAGATTTTACAAAAAATCACTACATCTATGTATATTACACCTATAGCGAAGGAAATAAGCTTTGGAATAAGGTACTAAGAATCACTGAATCAAATGACAGAATCGCAGATACAAAAGTAATTTTGGATAGGATTCCGGGTGCAGAATTTGATAATGGTGGCGTAATAAAATTCGGTCCAGACAAAAAGCTCTACATAGGAACTGGTGATGCAACTAATGAGAACTCTGCACAAGATCTAAGTTCGCTTGCAGGAAAAATACTGCGATTAAACGGAGATGGTTCAATTCCTCGGGACAATCCAATTTCAAATTCCCCGGTATACTCTTACGGACACAGAAACCCGCAAGGGTTGGCGTGGGACGATGAAGGAAACTTGTATGAGACTGAGGAAGGACCAACAAAAAATGATGAAGTAAACATAATCCGAGCAGGACAAAACTATGGCTGGCCTAGTCATGAGTGTCCAAGCACAAGAGAATATCAAGATACATTGTTATGTTATAACCCAAGCATAGAGCCTGCAGGAATTGTCTATTATAAAGCGGGCAAACTTGATCTTGAAAATAGCCTTGTTTTGGCCACTCTGAGGGGAAACATACTCTACCAATTGCCTACAAAGAACGGAACAATTACATCGCAAAAAATCATATTAGATGGATTGGGTAGAATTCGTGAAGTTGGTGAGGGACCAGATGGTTATCTATACATTCTTACTGGAAACACGGATGGCAAAGGTTTTCCGGACAAAAACGATGACAAACTATTAAGGATTGTTAAATAATTTGGCCAATTCATCCATCCCAAAATTCCATGAGAAGACAAGAGAAGAAAGAATCAAGATAGTAGAATCATTTGCAGCTCTATCAAAAGAAGATGTCAAGATTCTAAAAAGCGACGGCGGTATATTTTTTAATCAAGCAAACAATATGGTTGAAAACGCCATAGGAACAATATCATTTCCGCTTGGAATAGCCACAAATTTCAAAATAAACGGAAGAGATTATCTGGTCCCAATGGCCATAGAAGAAGCATCTGTTATCGCAGCTGCATCAAAGGCAGCTAAAATTGCAAGAAAACATGGTGGTTTCATAATGGAATCTGATGAATCATACAGTATTGGGCAGATCCAAGTTGTAGATACTAATGTCAAGTCTGCTACTCATAAGATAATGAATGCTGCAGATAAAATTCTAAAACTTGCAAATACAAAAAGCAAGACCCTATCTAAAATGGGTAAGGGCGCAAAGGAAGTTTCATGCAAAGAGCTAAAAACAAAATCTGGCAAAATGCTTGTAGTCGAGCTTCTAATAGATGTAGGTGACGCAATGGGCGCTAATCTCACCAATACAATGTGTGAAGGAATTGCCCCTCTAATAGAGAAGCTAACCGGAGGTAGAGTGATTCTGCGAATACTGTCCAACTATTCCACTAAGAGATTGGTAAAGGGAAAGGCTATCTTTGACAAAGATGATCTGGGTGGTACGGAAATTGTTGATAATATAATACTGGCTTACCAATTTGCTGCAAATGATCCATATCGAGCTGTAACACACAACAAAGGAATAATGAACGGAATAATAGCTGTTGCAAATTCTACAGGTCAAGATACTAGAGCAATAGAGGCTGCAGCACACGCCTATGCATCAAGAAATGGAAAATATGCCGCTCTGACAGAATGGAAAAAGGACAAGAACGGAAATCTCCTAGGTAAAATTGAAGTTCCAATGTCTGTGGGAATTGTAGGCGGAATCATAAACGTGCATCCTATGATCAAAGTATGCAATAAAATTCTAGGCGTAAAGTCAGCAAAGGAATTATCGTGTATCATAGGAGCCGTTGGCCTTGCCCAGAACTTTAGTGCGATTAGAGCTTTAGCCTCTGAGGGTATACAGAAGGGACACATGAAGCTTCACGCAAAGAACATCGCAGCAAGTGCGGATGTCCCTAAAAGCAAAATGGATGAGGTGATCTCGCGAATGATTTCAGATGGTAACATCTCAGTTACTAGCGCCAAAGAAATACTCAAGGAACTATAGCGACTAAATATATATCCAAAGAAGGTTGGTAGGTCTACGTTGGCCACAGTAAGATTCGCAGTTCCAAAAGGTAGTATTGAAGAAGCTACTTTCAAGGTTTTAGAAAAATCTTGGACTAGAGTAACCCGAAGAGAGAGAACCTACCGAGTTATGCTCGATGATCCTCAGATTTCAGTAAAGATGCTACGTCCTCAGGAGATTCCAAATCTGGTACTTGACGGATTATATGATGTTGGCATCACTGGTAGAGATTGGGTCAAAGAAACAAACTCGGATGTTAAGATACTGCTTGATCTTGAATTTGGCAGAATAAAACTTGTAATCGCAATACCTGACTCTTACAATTTCAAATCCTTAGATGACATGATAATATCTTACGCAAAGAAGAAAAAAACACTGAGAATTTCTTCTGAATATCTTACAACAGCTTCAAAGTTTATCATGCAGTGTAAAAGCTATAGGAAACTTTATGGTTCCAAGCAGCCTCTGATTGTGACTCCTTGGTTACGATTAGGTTCTAACAAGAATGTTCAGATCTTCCTTTCCTTTGGTGCTACAGAAGCTAAACCGCCAGAAGATGTCGATGCCATCATGGACGTAACAGAAACAGGCACAACGTTGACACAAAATCAACTAAAAATAATCGATACCGTAATGGAATCAACTGCAGTTTTGATCGCGAACAAAGAATCACTAAAGGACAAATCAAAACGTGAAAAGATCTTCGATATTGTAACCATGTTACAAGGGGCTGTCGAAGGAAGGAAGCACCTCCACTTATTCTTGAATGTAAAGGAAGAAAACCTAAAGAAATTGCTAAACGATCTACCATCACTTAAACGCCCAACAGTTAGCCCACTAAGCGAAAAAGGTTGGTATGGCATAAACACCGTGATTCCCAAATCAGAATTTCACAAACTTGTTCCAAAATTGAGGAAGATAGCCCAAGGTCTGGTAGTGCATGAGCCAAAACAGATTCTGGCACTTGAGGAGATAAAGCGTGATGAGGAAAGTTGATGAGAATCATAACAGTGAGAGACATAGATTCTACCCTAGAATCTTTAAGATCTGAAACGAATAAGGAAGTAAAAAACCGGGTATTTGCTATCATCTCAGATGTACGAAAGCGTGGGGACAAAGCCCTCAAAGCCTACGAAAAAAGATTCAACAAGACAACTCTGAGATCTCTCAAAGTTTCAGCACCTGAAATAAAATTAGCTTACTCGAAGGTTTCAAAAGACCAAATCAGAGCAATCAAACTTGCAAAAAGCAGATTAGAAAAATCCGAAATTGCTGTCAAGAATCAACTTCGGAACACATCAATATCAGATGACGGAATAAGGATAAGCAAGGTCTTCTCACCAATCGATAGCGTTGGCTGTTACATCCCTGGTGGAAAAGCTAGATATCCAAGTACTGTTGTTATGTCAGCTGTACCAGCAAAAGTTGCAGGTGTCAAAAAAATCATTTTGGCATCGCCTGCTGATCAAAAGGGATCAATTGACTCCCTTACACTTGTAGCTGCAGACATTTGCGGCGTAGATGAGTTCTACAAAATTAGTGGCGCTCAGGCAATTGCAGCATTAGCCTATGGTACCGAATCAATTCCAAAGGTAGACAAGATAGTTGGTCCTGGTGGAGTATTCGTGACAATTGCAAAATCGCTTCTGACTGATGTGGTATCAATCGATATGATAGCTGGACCAACAGAATTAGCTATCGTAGCAGATAGTTCAGCAGATCCCAAACTTGTGGCTCTGGATCTGATTTCTCAGGCAGAACACAGCAGCGATACCATGTGTTGCCTGATAACTATCTCTTCGAAGCTGAAGGATCATGTACTGAGATCCTTGGAACAAAGAATCCCAACTATAAAGAGGTCCAAGATTGTAAAAGAAAGTCTAGGAAAAAATGGGTTTATAGCTATATGTAAAACAGAACAGCAGATGATAGAGTTCGCAAATAAACTGGCGCCAGAACACCTGGAGATAATGACGAAGAATCCTAGAAGCACAGCCAGCAAAATTACCTCTGCAGGGCTAACCCTCATAGGAAAAAACACACCATCATCAGCAAGCGATTATCTTCTTGGTTCAAACCACATTCTTCCCACAAATGGCTTTGGCAAAACGAGAGGCTCGTTGGGTGTACTAGATTTCGTGAAGATCCAGACAAGGATAGAAGTATCCAAAGATACACTAGAGGGGATTTCAAAGTACTTGAAAACCTTAACAGATGCCGAGGGACTGCCAAACCACTATGAGGCTGTCAGGAGAAGATTGTAATGCGAAAAGGCTGGTTTCAAAAAAAGGTAGAAAACTTTTCGAAGCTTAGTGGATACAAGAAACCTGACAAATACTCAAATGTAATCAAATTGGATTCAAATGAAAATTATGCAATTTCACCAGACTTTTTTCAAAGGCTGATAGATGAAACGAAAGAAAGGATGGATGTCAGAGAGTATCCTTTAGGCGGTACAGAGCGACTGATTCAGGGACTTTCAGAATATATCAAAACGCCAACCGAAATGATCGGAGTTGGAAATGGCTCTGATCAAATAATTGATCTTATACTCGGTAACTTTGCATCAAAGGAGACCAAAATTCTGACTTCTGACCCTACTTTTGGATTTTTTGAGGAGAGATGTAAACTTTACTCGATTCCTACTATCAAAATTCCATTTGATGGAAATATGAGTCTGAACATGGAGAAATTTTTGGCAAATTCAAAGAAAGTAGAGATTTTGTATCTTGATTCACCAAATAATCCTACGGGATTCCAATTTCAAAGAAAACAACTTGAAAAACTTATTCAAGAATTTGATGGTCTTGTTATTATTGATGAAGCATACGTAGAATTTTCAGATTATTCTGTTGTCAGTATGACAAAGAAAACGAATAATCTAGTTGTTTTAAGAACTCTTTCAAAATCATTCGGACTGGCAGGTCTCCGAATAGGATACTTTGTGGCTAACAAGAAAATAGCTGACGCATTTACAAGAGTGGTTCAGTATCCATACCCATTGAATACTGTAGCCATAGAGGCGGGGATTCTAGCTTTACGAAAATCAAAGTATTTTTCAGATATAGCGGAGCTAGTGAAGAAAGAAAGGAGGAGAATAATAGAAAAGCTTCGTGAGATGAGGGTTTTCAAAGTCTTTGACTCGAAGGCAAATTTTGTCCTTTTCGCAGCAGGTGGCTCAAGTAAACGCATCCACAAAGCTCTCATTGAACAAGGTATAGTGATTAAGAACCTAGGTAGGATTGGAAAAAATGAAGGATGTCTTAGAGTTACAGTTGGCTCACAAGAGATGAATTCAAGGTTTCTTACTGCAATACGTGATTTGCTGAATTGACCTTAAAAAAGCTAGAAGAAGGCATCTTTGTAGATGCGACAAGACTTGACAAAATCCGCAAACTTGACGCCATAATCTTCGATTGTGATGGAGTCTTAATCGACGTCTCCAATTCTTATGACCTTGCAATAAAGAAGACAACAGAATTCGTTATCAAGAAAATGGCTTCCATGAACAAATCTAGCTTGGTTACCACGAAAATGATAGATGATTTCAAAGCTACAGGTGGATTCAATGACGAAGTAGACCTAACATACGCGTTAATACTTTCAGTAGTTGCAGCAGATAAGATGAATGAGCAATTCCACGAATTTATTTTTGAGGTAATAAAAAATGCTGATCAGACCGGAATAAAATCTGTGGAACGGTTTCTTGATGCTTTAAAGGTTAACATTTCAGATATTAGAGAGAAACTTGCCTACCCTGGACAAAGATTTGAAAATCCGCTTTCATCTATTTTCGATGAAATATTTTACGGAGCGGAGTTGTATACTCAACTCTATAGAAGGAAACCCGAGTTTTTCAATGGTCCGGGGCTAATAGAAAATGACGTTGTGTTATTAAACGACGAACTTATTGATGAATTACAAAAAAGATTTGATAAGAAAATTGCTATCGTAACTGGCAGAAGTCTTCTCTCTTCCAAGTATTCTCTTAAAAAACTATTTGATGAATTCGACGTGAAAAATTCGAGATTTTTAGAAGATGAACCACGTAAAATGGCAAAGCCAAATCCTGAATCTTTGATATCCTCAATTAGAGGAATGGATGCGAGATGCACCATGTTTGTGGGTGATTCTACAGAGGATTATATCATGGCACGCAAAACTGACGAATTTGGAAAAGCCACTATATTTTGTGGTGTATATGGAACCAGCAAAGACTCTGAAGCAAAACTAGCTTTATTTGAGACTAAAAATGCCGATATTATAGTCAAATCAATAAATTTGATTCCGAAGACATTAAATCTAGTCGGGGCATAACCCACTTCTCTGCGTGGGGATTTCATGAAGTCTAGAATTGGACGTGTTACAAGAAAAACCAAAGAGACGGAGGTATCGGTGGTCGTGAACCTGGACGGTATGGGTAAGATTTCTGTAAAGACAGGACTGCCATTTCTAGATCATCTGATCACATCTTTGGCTAAACACGGTATGTTTGATCTGAAACTGAACGCTGCCTCAAAAGATGGAATAGATCACCACTTGGTAGAAGATACTGCAATAGCACTTGGAAATGCCATGGATGAATCTCTTGGGAATAGATCAGGAATTGTAAGATTTGGTTATGCATCGGTGCCTATGGATGAATCTCTTGCAGAAGCATCTCTTGATCTAGTAAAGAGGCAATATCACAAAATTGAATTGTCCATTGAACGAAACCAAATAGAAGGTATCTCAAAAGAAGATCTAGGACACTTCTTTAGATCGTTAGCTCAGAATCTGAACATCTGTATGCATGTATCAGTCAAGTATGGTGAAAATGATCACCACAAAGTTGAAGCCGCTATCAAGGCATTTGCAGTTGCTTGGAAAACTGCAGCTAGTTTTGATAAGAAACAACGGGGAATCCCAAGCACAAAAGGGGCCATGTAATGGTCAAGGTAGCTGTATTCGACTATGGCGCAGGTAATATATTCAGTCTTAAAACATCTCTAGAAAAAAATGGTGCTGAAGTTGACATCATAACCAAACTCGATAAGATAAAGGGATACTCTGGACTCTTATTGCCTGGGGTAGGAAACTTCGATCCTGCTATAAAAAGTCTAAGTTCATCAAAAGTAGAATTTGAGGACTTGGTTAAGAGTCAGATTCCAGTCTTGGGAATATGTCTAGGCATGGAAATGTTCTTTGAAAAAAGTGAGGAAGGCGACTTGGATGGTCTTGGAGTTTTGGAAGGAGAAGTAATTTTACTGCCAAACAAATTCAAGATCCCACATATGGGATGGAATGATCTGCAGATAAAGAAACCAAGCATTCTGTTGGAAGGAGTAAAGGAGGGATCGTGGGTTTACTTTGTTCATTCCTACAGGGTCAAACCAAAGAACGATGAGATAGTTAAAGCTGATTCTGACTATGGGATAAATGTACCAGCAGCAATCGAAAATGGTACATTGTTTGGTACACAATTCCATCCAGAAAAGTCAGGCAAGGTAGGCTCAATTATGATGAAGAACTTTTTACGAGTGTGCAAAAGGTGAAAGTGATACCTGCAATTGATATTATGGACGATAATGTTGTCCGTTTGGTAAAGGGAGATCCAAAAAATAAAACAGTTTATAGCTACAATCCAGTAGAGACTGCCAAAAAATGGGAAAACGCAGGAGCTGACATGTTGCATATAGTAGACCTTGACGCTACACTGGGAATAGGCTCCAACTTTCAAATGATAAGGAACATTGCTCAAAATATCTCCATCCCTATCGAAGTGGGAGGTGGGTTACGCACAGAAGAAACAATAGAAAATGTTTTGCACTTTGCCTCAAAAGCAGTACTAGGAACAATCGCATTCAAAAATAAAGAGATCCTACATCGGGTTTCAGAAAAATTTGGAAAAGACAGAATAATAATATCCACCGATCAGCTAAACGGAAAAATAGTCATCGGTGGTTGGAAAGAAAGCACAGGTATAGAATTGATACAAGGTTTAGAAAACTTTGTAAAACTTGGATACTCCGAGTTCCTTATTACAAGTGTTGAGAGGGATGGTACTCTACAAGGGCCAGATCTGGACTCGTTAAGAAAGGCATGTAGCATACAAAATACAAGGATCATAGCTAGCGGGGGGATTTCGAGTCTGCAAGACACCATACATGTAAAAAATTGTGGTGTTAGTGGTATAATTCTTGGAAAGGCACTATATGATGGAAAAATTTCAGTAGAGGAGGTTAAGACAATAGCATGACTTTAACCAAGAGAGTAATTCCTTGCCTGGATGTAGACAAAGGGAGAGTGGTTAAAGGTATGCATTTTCAATCGATCAAAGATGCGGGCGATCCAGTCTTGCTTGCAGAAAAATACAGCAACGAGGGAGCCGATGAGTTGGTATTTCTTGATATTACTGCTTCCGAACAACAACGCGAGACGATCAAAAGTCTTGTCAAGAAAGTAGCAGAAGTTATTGACATTCCATTCACGGTAGGGGGTGGAGTAAAGACTTGGCAAGATGCAAGAGACATTCTTCTAAATGGCGCTGATAAGGTTGCCATTAATACGGGAGCAGTTAAAAATCCGGAAACAATCACCAAGCTAATGAAAATTTTTGGTAAACAATGTGTAGTGGTAGCAATGGATGTAAAACGTAACTATGATACCAAGGAAGACAGGCATATCTTCACATCAGATTCTAAAAAATTTTGGTTCGAAGTCTACATTTATGGCGGAAAAACGCCTACTGGTCTTGATGCCATAGATTGGGCAAAAGAAGTTGAAAGGCTAGGGGCTGGCGAGATACTGTTAACAAGTATAGATATGGACGGTACTAAGGAGGGATACGATATACAGCTTATAAAAGAAATCGTAAACGCAACTAGCATACCAGTAATAGCTTCTGGCGGGTGCGGTAAACCAAAACACATGTTAGATGTATTTTTACAAACTAATGTGGACGCTGCTCTTGCAGCCTCGATATTTCACTACAAAGACCACTCCGTGGATAGAGTAAAAGAATACCTTAAA
>VBPL01000094.1:3866-5728 GCA_005877205.1 Nitrososphaerota archaeon | reverse complement strand
GTCACTATGACCCAAGACGAAGCTCAATTTGTAGAAAGTTTCATGAAAGAATATGAGCAACTATTCGAAGATCTTGGCAACGAAAAAAAAGACTTTTAGATTTTATTTCAATTAGGGTGTTAAACCAGAATTATAAATCCCTTAGTGGGTCTTAAACTAAACCGAAATATTAGCTGGAACCTAGAGGACTCACACTTATTTGTCATCCCTATATGCACCCCACATATGACCATTAACATAACACGGATATGAAATAAAACCTAAAAAATTCACATATCTTGATACTCATCTTGATACTCAATAAAATGCTCAAAATTTATAAGAATCAACTTGGCAAGATTAGTTCAGAAAACAAATGGCAGAACAAAAAGTTGCAATCGTAACAGGCGCGAGTTCGGGAATTGGAAGAACAACAGCTGTTGCACTTGCTAAAGAAGGAATCAAAGTCTCACTTGCAGCAAGGCGAGACAAGGAAGCAGAAGAGACTCTTCTACTAGTCAAGCAAGCTGGCGGGGATGGAATATTTGTTAAAACAGACGTTTCAAACGAGGATGATGCCAAATCTCTTGTAGAAAAAACAATCAAGACATATGGCAGGCTAGATTATGCTTTCAATAATGCAGGTGTTGTAGAAGAACCTGCATCATTTACTACTAAAACATCCAGCATTTTTGATAAAATAATGGCCGTAAACGTAAAAGGTGTTTGGCTATCCATGAAATATGAGATCCCGCAGATGCTCAAAAATGGAGGCGGTGCAATAGTGAACAATTCATCCGTATATGGGGTAATTGGCCACCCGCAATTGCCAATCTATGTTGCAAGTAAACACGCTGTATTAGGGCTAACCAGAGCAGCGGCATTAGAATATGCCAAGTCTGGAATTAGAATAAATTCTGTGGCGCCCGGAGCAATTGAAACTGAAATGATGGAACAATCAATTGGAAACGACAAACAACTCCGAGAAGCCCTTGTCGCATTACACCCAATTGGCCGCGCTGGAAAACCTGAGGAAATTGCAAATGCAGTTGTTTGGCTCTTGTCTGATAAAGCATCTTTTGTTACAGGTCATACGCTATTAGTTGATGGCGGATGGGTTGGTCGATAATTGGAAAAGGGTAAGAAATTCCCACACCAGAATTTGGTTCTATAGTATCAATAATCCTCATTACCTCAATAATTTCAATCATTATAACCTCGGCAAGAGCAAGACTGAGATTTTAAGAGCTGTTTTTTAGCATTTAAAAAACTAATAAGGCAGATCTTCGGCCACACGCCGGATTCCATAGTAAGAAAGTCAGGCAACCATGTCTGTCTTGATGCTCATCTTGTCTATTACGCTGTTTATGAAAATAAGGAGATGGCGATATAAGACGCATCGACTAATCGGAAGGCAAAAGATTGGTTGAGCGTCTAATCTAAGACACCAAGTTATCTGTTGTATTTGTACAACATATGTTGGAAAAATACAAGTGCAGAACATTGAGAGCGATATCTAATCCCTTGCAGATAACTGATTTCTCTTTTCAAGACATGTACTTCAAATAGATATTAGATGTAACAATTATGCATCATATGAAACATTTATGTATCATATGCTACTATTATCTGCCACAGATATGAAACTTCATGCCTATTTGGAGCAAGTACTGGGTACAAAGGCAGGAATTAGCATACTGCGCAGTCTTGTCAAATACAGAGGCAAAATCTTCA
Organism: Nitrososphaerota archaeon; assembly: GCA_005877205.1. Lineage (GTDB taxonomy): Archaea > Thermoproteota > Nitrososphaeria > Nitrososphaerales > Nitrosopumilaceae > Nitrosotalea. Next base: position 4,015 of record VBPL01000094.1, on the reverse strand, counting down.
CCGTAAGAGGGCTTGCAAGGGACTCTGACGTTTCCAGTGTAGAGGCATCCAGGACTATCGAACAACTTGAACAATATGGTATAGTAAGGGTCCAACCGGTGGGCAGAGCATACCAAGTATTTCTTAACGACCAGAGCTATGTGCTCAAT
>VBPL01000094.1:0-3806 GCA_005877205.1 Nitrososphaerota archaeon | reverse complement strand
AACATTTGACAACAAAAAAGATCCTCTCCGCTGCTATTTTTGGTAGTGTAGCAAAGGGGGAAGAAAGAGAAGACAGTGACATTGACTTGTTGGTAATATCAGACGATTTTGATCATGCTACAGGAGCAGTTGCAAATGCAAGAGAAGAGGTGGCACTTGCATTTCATAGCAGCCTATCTCCGATAATATTTACCAAGAAAAAATTTATTTCCAAAAAAAATGATGACTTGGTACGCTCTATACTGTCTAACCATATTCTTGTGGCAGGAGTGGAATTGGAGAAACTCAAATGACAAGGGCTGTTGATCAAAGCAAAGCTGCAAACTATATGACAAAGGCAGAAAACTCGTTACGTATAGCAAGGATTGCTCTAAAAGAGAAGGCATATGATACTGCAGTAATGGACGCAGTACACAGTTCAATTAATGCTCTTGATGCATTCACTACATTCTACAGCGGAAAACGTTCGTCTGGGAAACATACAGACGTTCTTGATTTGATAAAGGAAATTTTAACCAAAGATGAATTCGAAGATGTGAAAAAACAGTTTAGTGGATTGATGAGCAGGAAAAACGAATCAGAGTATCAACCTACTCTTATGAATGATAAAGATGCACAAGATGCAATCAGACGAGCAGAACGAATCCTCTCCAAAATCAAGGCAAAACTGCCTTTGTGAGCATGATTCATCGAAAAGTAAGGGTACTGAACCATTTGACAAATTCCCCTCAAGATACTGGTTTTTCAAAATGGATTTCTTTCGGTAAACAATAACTTTAAGTGGATTGTTGGATAAATCCAACATATGTTGGAAAAAACCAACATTACACAAACTACCTTGAGAATATTAGGTCTCTATAATGATAATTATGCAAAATCACTTCATTTAAGAGAAATAGCAAGAAAGACAAAGACAGATGTGAATACTAGTTATCCACAACTCAACAAATTGGAGGAAATGAATATTCTTTCAAGTACAATAAAGGGTAAAAACAAGGAATATGTTTTGAATCTAGATAATATTATTACAAAATATTATTTAACTATGGCAGAAATTTTTACAGCCATCATATATCTACAAAAGAACTTTGTGATAAAGAAAGTAATGACAGAAATCGAATCTACAGTGGATGAGCCACTCATACTTTTTGGTAGTTTTGTAAAGGGAGGATACACTAAAGAAAGTGATATCGATCTGTTTGTTATAGGACAAAAAAGGATCAATAAGACGGTTCTTGAAATCAGAGATCTAATTGGTCGTGATATTAATATTAAATTTGCAGATGCAAGTAAATTTTCAAGTGGTTTGAAAAATAAAGATCCATTGATAAACGAAGTTATTTCTAATCATATAGTACTCAAGGGTGCAGACAAATTTTGTGATATTATGTGGAGATATTATGGATACAAATAGAAAATATCTTAAATGGTGTACAAAACAAAAAAATGGAATTAAAATTATTACGGGATCAATTACGCTACAGAAAGCTTACTTGCAGAAATCAGAAAATGCCATAAAGTCAATGGAAGTAAATGCCAAAGCAGGCATCAATGATTGGGCAGTAGCTGCAAGCTATTATGCAAGATATGATGCTGTTTACGCACTGCATTCACGTATAGGAATAAAGTGCGAGATACATGATTGTACCATAGCACTATTCAAACATCTATTCTCAGGTAAAATTGCACCTAAATTCATACAAGATTTAGAACAATCTAAAGACGATCGCATAGATGCACAGTATTATACTGGAACTACCACAATTAATCATAATAAAGTGATTACTGATACAAATGGGGATTTTGTCCTGATGCCTTTCTTGATGGAACGCTTCATCTGTGATAATCTTCCAGCAGCCTGTGCGATGGCAGTCAGTTTGTAATATGACTGGATGTCATATTCCGACAACGTACGATATGATAACAATGAGAGTTTTTTCATCGTGGTTGCGTTGTTCTCAAGGCCTATCCTGATACAGTGGTTTACCATTAGTCTGAATGTAGCCATCATGGATACCAGTTCAGCTGATGGCTCAAATGGCTGCTTGATGGATTTCATTGCAAACATTGTTCCAGGATGTAATTATTTGATAAGAAAAAGAGATGGTTATATTGATATAATCAGTCGAGTTTGCAGCAGAACCGATGATATCATAACAAAAATCTAAATGAATTCTGGATATAACTCGCATGATATAATTTCGAAATACAGACAAAACTGAATTATCTTTTGTCAGATTAATTACATACAACGTTTGGCTTTGAAACTGGAGAAAGTTGTTGTATTAAAAAAATAATACGCTGAGAAAAGCTGCACAATGCTTTAATATTTTACGAGCAAAGATTCGGATCTAATGAATGAGACAACTGGAAAACAAAAACAATTTCTCTTTGCATCTCTAGTTGCAATTGTATTACTAGGTGGCTCATTGCTTGCCCCGACCTTATCAGCTTATGCAGATGAGGAGCATAAAAAAGGCCAGAAAAGTTCTGAAAATGATCAAGGTGACAATGAAGGTAACTGTACCTCTGGTACAAATGGCAAGTACGAGCACGATTGTGAAAACAATGATCAAGGTGACAATGAAGGTAACTGTACCTCTGGTACAAATGGCAAGTACGAGCACGATTGTGAAAATGAAAACAACAGTGTCGGAATTGAAAACAACAGTGTCAGAATTGAAAACAACAGTGGCGGAATTGAAAACAACATTGGTGGAAATGGCAACCACTTTGGGTGGATCAACAACCACGCTGACTGGATTACCGGCATCAATACCTGGTTTAACAGCTTCCATCTCTGGCATCTAGGAAAGGATTAACAGCCATCATATCTTTCACGCTAGATCATCAATAGCTGAATAAAAATCTCATTGAAGGATTTCAGAAAGATATCTCTTGAATCAGATTAATAACATCCAACAGATGATATTAAAAACTGAAAAGCTGCAAACATGGTGAGTCAAATAAGAAAGGAAAGTACCGACACAACTGTGACTCTCAGATTCAGGGTACAGATGAAGGGATCTCTTAACCTCTCTTTTTAGGTTGAGGACCTTTTGTGCTCAAGTTTTTTAACGTGAATGTATCTAGTACCCTCTCTCATTTCCAAAAATGGAAATATCCTTCCTGACAAAATTTACATAGAATAATTTATAACAACAGATAGCTAATATACAAAGGGGGCATGGGGGGAAATTTGATTTGATAGTTAGGGAGGAAGACTCTCCGATACAGATGATCCTAAAACTACAAGAGGCAAGAACAGGCGAGCCTCAGAGGCTTGAATCTATCAAAAAGACACTAAATTCAGGCAGAGAAATAGCAGACCACGACATGAAATACCTACAACAGTTGTCTTCAAAATTGTATGCTGGATTTGAACACCAAAGGATGGTTGATTGGGCCATGGGTTTTGTTCGAAAATTGCAAGAAAAAGAGAACAGGACTAGTCTTACGTTAGATGAACTAAAAACCTCGCTAGAAAAGGAACGAGAGACGTATAAAATCGATCAAAAATTACTAGAGGACACATCTATAACACTAAAACAGGCAGTAGAACACGAGAAAAAAATCAGTACAACTATACAACTGATATCGCAATTAAAAGGCGCAAAAATTGGCGATACCAACAAGCTAGACAAAATTACAGGATTACTAAAAAGCGGCAAGGCAGTTAATGATTCCGATAGACAGTATCTAATGGATAAGGAAAGAGCTTTTAAAAAACTAGTAGAATACAAGGCCAAAGTCACATGGAGCCTAGATGCGATCAAAAAACTTCAAGAGGCAGAAATCAGGCACTC
>VBPL01000092.1 GCA_005877205.1 Nitrososphaerota archaeon | reverse complement strand
GGATGCAGATTCGGCCAACAAATTATTTGGCAATCCAGCATTGTCATCAAAGACTTTTACTCGTAGGTTTCCAGATGCTATAGCTACATTAATGCCAACTGCTGTTATTTTTGCACCAGCGGGTACATTTGTAAACTTGCCCACCCATACTTCTCCAGCCCAACTAGTAGTAGAGAAACCAGTTTGGTTGTTGTTGATAGAAACTGTACCTGTAGGAGTACTAGCGCTTGAGCTTTGACCTGCACCAGAAACGACTAATATGCCAAATACAAGACTAAAAACAATAACGTATTGCAGGAGGTTATTTTTTATCATTTTGACATCCTTCATTAGTCTTTTCTCGTGTTTCTAATACCAGTATTACAATTATTACGCCAGGCTGGACGGAAATTTGATATAGTAATTATCAACATGTAATCAGACTCCAGAATTGGCAGAAAACTGCTGGTTTATTATAAGAATCTTACAGACTAAACTTCCTTCTTCGTGTTCCACATCAACGCCTCGTGAGATAATACCTTATTAAGCATGCGCAGGAATTGTATCACCGATCAAGATCTTATTTTTGCTTTGGCAAATAATATTATAAAGAATTTTTTCTAGAATTGATTTCAATGCCAAGTCATTTTTTGTAAACAAAATGTCAGTAAGTTTTATCAAATATGAGTTACCTGTTTTCCAGATCTAGATTTGAGATCCCATACAATGGATCAATTTTCCAACTAGAAAGTCTGGTTTCACGTAATATAATAAGTTAAAACCGGCGGCCAACTTCGAATATTAAACTCAGACAGCCAACCCGTTTATGCGTGAAATTTCCATTATGACTAGTGTTGGGTGATCTGTGATTTCTTGAAAAGTTAATCTTTTAGGCAGTTAATGCATTTCTAATTGAGAATCATTCTATTAATTTTTGTATTTGTCTTTCTTTCGGTTGTAGCGTCCATATTCCCGCAAAAGGCGTACGGCGATGGTTTTACGCAAGAAAATCTCCCTCCGGCAAACGTTGGAAATAGAAAGGTAAGTCTTTTTATCAAAATTAATCCCCCCATTATAACTTGGGGAAATAATCAAGACAGATATCTTCTATTTAGGTGGTTTGACGCAAACACCAACCAAACAATCCAGCATACAACATTTTTAGTTGAAGTTGTAAACCGTACCACGCTTCTAATGCAAGGTGTTTTTCATACTCATTCCGGAATCTTGAGTCTGAGGATTAATCCTTCTAATAATCCCAGTGACTGGAAAATAATTGGAACCCCAAAGCAATTTCTTGATAGCTATATGTACCTGCCACAAGGTAATGGAACAATTGATTTAGTAGCACCAATCCTTGGAAATGGGGGGCTGTACCACATTTATGTAGAGCTTATCACAATGGATTCCGACCAAAATATCTTCAAGCCACAGGATGCACCAAAGTTTGATGCGTACCTTAGTGTAGGTGACATTTCAAATCATACGATTTCATATAATGGCAATTCATACCACACTGAAATAATTTCATATTATGACAAAATCAATAACTATACTTTTAATCAATCCAAAATCAAAGTCTCATGGTCAATACCTTTTGATTGGGATACCAAAAGATTTCAAGACCTCCCAATCTTTGTGCATGAAGAGGTTCATTTTCCAAAAACGTTCAAGGAATTTGCAAGCACACCAACATATGTTGCAAATGTTAACGGAAATCCAATTACTGGTAGAGAGCTTGTAGTAGATCCCTATTCCTTAGCTGATACTGTAGTAGCACATATTTTGTTAAACAAAGTAGATATAGAAAATGTTGCAAAAAAAATTGACCCTCATGCAAGTACAATGGATTTTGAGATCTCACCTGCTACTGCAAATGTTCAGACCTCATCTAGTGTATTTACAGATTTTGGAGGATGGAGAATTAAACTTGGCTGGTCTACAACTACCCTTGAGGCAAATACGCAAAATAGTCTTAAACTGACATTTTTTGATGCCTTTACAGAAAAACAAGTTGCAGGAGATGTAAACTATGACATCAAAATTCTAGATAAAGATGGCAGCACTGTACTTTCTGAAGCAGGTCTAACTGCAAAGGGAGGCAGTGGCACTCTATCAATAAACTTGCCAAACATTGGGATTTACAGAATAGAAATCAACATCAAAGATATAATTAACAACGGACTGCCAGACAAAAGCAGGGTAGGTGTAGGTAGAGGTGATCTTGTCATACCGTCTACAGCTACTGAAGAAACAGTCCCAGAATTTGATTCACTTGCAGAAATGATTATCACAATATCAATAATCGGAGTAATTGCAATGTCACGAAAGTTTAGATTTCATTTTTCTTTAAATTGATATGTGTAATATAGAGATCCTTTTGACGCATTTAAGGCACGCTTGTAACACGTAAAATAGTAATTTAATTATGATGCCTTGAAGTAGAACCAGTTCTTGACAGGATCATATGCTAGGTCCTTGCCTGACCATATCTTGAAGTTGTTGTCTCTAAGATACTTCATCTCAGCATCAAGCAGGGTTACTGTAGTACCTTTGAGTGCTGGATCTAGTCCACCGTTACTGTTTACCATCCTGTGGTATACCACTATTGGCACTTCAGTAGAGTTTGAGTCTGTATTTGTTGTAGCTGCATTTACAACTTGGATAAATTGAGCAAATGTCTGTGAGTCATGATAATCAAAGAGTCCCCCAGCAGCGTCCTGAGACCAATCACGAATATTGTATCTGGTGTACTGGTTTAGGTTTCCATGTGAGTCCAATGTTCTACAGTCTGATTGGGTAGAGGCAGGGCCGCTGCAGTGTAACAAGAATGTGGTTCCGGTTCCGCCACGTGACATGTCATAGTATTTTAATATGGTATTGATAACAGTGGCATTGTTGTATCCTTCTTGGAACGGTATTGCAACCATGTGTACATTTGTCAATCCGTCATTTGTCAGACATGGTTTAGCCTGGCCATATTCGAAATCTAGCTGGCTTTGAGAGAAGTGGTTTGCGTGCAGGTGATTCATTGTATGTGATTGCATGTTGTGACCCTGTGCCTGCATTGCTAATATCTCAGATAACGTCATGTATCCTGGAACGTTAACATAGTTACAAACGATATACTGAGTTGTCTTTACGTTGTATTTGTCCAGGACTGGTTTTCCAAGGAAGTAGATGCTATCATAGCCGTCATCAAAGTCTATCATTGCAACCCTGTTGACTTGAATTGTTGGCGTATTTGCAGAGATTACTGCTATCTTTTGGTATGCAACACCGATGTTTCCTACCGAGTCAACAGCACGCCAGGTTACTGTTGTGTTTCCTATGTTAAATACGCCAGTAGAATTGTTTGAAATAGCAGGTGATGAACCGCTTTTGTCTACCGCTGCTGGTGTCCCAAGGCTGGGAATGTTTCTAGATGAATTGGTTGTAACTGAGATAATGTTTCCTGGCGGTGTAACAATTGGAAGATCGGTTGGAATCACAGCCTGCTGGAGAACAAGGGTTAGGTCTGCTTGGTCTTCAAAGGACAGCCATACCCCAGCATAGTAAGTAAGGTACGAGTGCTTACCATCAAACGTATTACTTTGGTCAGTCATTACATCTATCAAGTTTGATGTATCCCCACCAGCAAACTTGACTCCAATTCTGTCACCTGGCTGTATCTGATATACTGAAAATGCTGGCAAGGAGAATGCGTATTGTGTGTAACTACCAACAGTGACATTTGCTGCATCCATGGTACCAAAGAGTTGCTTGACTGAGAGATCATCATTGAAGACACCAACTTGTACAGTACCAGATGGGGCACCCTCTGCCTGCATTGTTAGAACAATAGTATCTATTGATTTTCCAACTAGTATTGACTTGTCTGTAACATATTCTGCCTCAATTGGCCTTCCTGAAAACGCAGCATAGCCATACGTATTTGTGGTATCATTCATTGCAGTTATCGGGGTAACATCTACTACGTTTACTGTTCTTGTTACCTGTGTTGCAGCATTTCCTACTTTATCTGATACGTTATATGTGACAGTATAGGTTCCTATTATTCCAGTGTTGACATTATTTTGTGTTGTAATGGAACTGGTAACATTACCGTCAACGTTATCAATTGCAGTAGCACCTGGGTCTATGTAGACAGCACCGTGTCCTACTGTAAGTGGATTAGACCCTCTTGCTGTTATGACAGGCGCTGTGTTATCATCACGAACTGATACGTTTCTTACTGCTTGTGCAGTATTTCCTGCTTTATCTGATACTGTATAAGTTACAGTATAACTGCCAACCTGTCCCCTGTTTACATTATTTTGTGTTGTAATGGAACTGGTAACGTTACCGTCAACGTTATCAATTGCAGTGGCACCTGCATCTACATATGCTGAATTGAGTTTGATTGCAACAGGATTAGTTCCACGTATTGTAATTACTGGTGGTGTAGTATCTGCAGTTACACTAACTGTCCTTGTAGCTTTGGAAGAAAATGAATGGGAGTTGGTGACGGTATAGTTTACAGTGTATGTTCCTATTGTTCCAGTGTTAACATTACTGGCTGTTATGATGGAACCAGTAAGGTTGCCATCTGCAGCATCAATTGCCTTTGCACCTGGTTCTAGATACGTCATACCCTTTGCCAATACCAGCGGGTTTGCACCATTTATTGTAATAACAGGTGCGGTAAAGTGAGTTAGCGATAACGTCATAAAGTAATCTTGGGTTGTGAGGGGTTGCCAGATGTTGGTAAAGTAAGTGAGATATGAGTTTATACCATCAAACGCGTTTGTCTGGTCAGTCATGATTGATATGTAGTTTGATGCATCTCCATCTGCAAACTTTATACCGATTCTTTCACCTGGCTGTATCTGGTATGTCTGTGGTGAAGATAGTGAGAATGTGTACTGGGTATAACTGCCAGCACTGACTGCAAGTACGTCCATGCTTCCAAATAGTCTCTTGACTGACTGGTCACTGTTGAAGACACCAGCTTGTATAGTACCAGCAGGTGAGCCAGTCCTCTCTAACTTGACTGAGATGGTATCGATATACTTGCCGACAAGTACTGATGTGGTATCTACATACTCTGCCTGAATTGGTCGTCCAGAAAAGGTACTGTATCC
>VBPL01000093.1 GCA_005877205.1 Nitrososphaerota archaeon | reverse complement strand
TTTCTAGTTGTTTTTCTTATCGCAATGGCTGCATCTTCTGAGATTCTATACTCTATTCCAGAGTAGAGTCCTTCTGTTGCTTCTCTGAAGCAGATAAAATCTAGTTTTCTATTAGGCGATAACCTATCATAGGTCTTGATGGGTCTGATATTACTATAAAGCTGAAACTTTTGGCGAATCGTAACTGCTACGCTTCTTGGAGCATCTGGCCTTGGAATGGTAGTAGTAGGACCTTTGTAGCACGCATTGCTTTCTTCTAGCAATTTCATAGTTGAATCTGGAATGTAAGTTGTTCCTCCGCGCTTCTCCCATTGCTCAGATCCAGCATCACATAATACTAGCTCAGCCAGGATGTTACAAGATCTTAGAACATGTAGCATGGCATCAACAAGCTCAGGACCTGTACCATCTCCTTTGATTATTGCTGCCTTTTTAGTCAAATCAGCCAAGGTGACAGACGCAGTATATTTAACTTTAACTAGATTTTTTGTGGATCAGAGAAAGCCAAACCTTAAACCATTATTTGTTATCATACCATGATGTGAAAATAGTACAAATCTCCGATATTCATGTTGGAGCACAGTTCAGAGAAGAAGTATTTGATCAAGTGGTGTATGAGGTAAATGAACTCAAACCCTCCGTTATTGTAGTAACCGGAGATCTTACAAACGAGGGCTTGTTAAAAGAATACGAGAAATGCAAGGAAAAATTCAGTCAGTTTGAAACTGAAAGGATAATTGCAATAAGCGGAAATCATGATTACAGAAACACTGGTTATCTGATATTCAAGAAATTCTTTCCTTTTGATTCAGTTAACGAACTTGATGAAAACACCGTTCTAGTTACGCTTGGAACCGCAAGGCCAGATAGAGACGAAGGCGAGGTCGGATATAGGCAAAATCTATGGCTTGAGAGAACAATGAAGAAGTATGAAAAAAAGACAAAGATATTGGCAATGCATCACCACCTAATAGGAGTCCCTGACACAGGTACTGATAGAGTAACTGTGATTGACTCTGGAGATGTGTTACGGTCTGCACTAGCCAGCAAAATTGACTTGGTAATATGTGGCCACAAACACAGGCCATGGTTTTGGAATTTTGGAAATCTTTCAATTGCAAACGCTGGTACTGCATCTTCAGAAAGAATGAGGGGCCTCTTTGAAAACACCTACAACATAATTACTATAGATAAAGGTAAAATTAGAGTAGATTTGAAAATTGTTGGCGGTAAAAGAATTCCTTTGCAAGATCTTGTAGAAAACTACAAGCGCTTTGGAGAAGAATGACCCAGTTCTTAACCAAGATTAATTAACAGTTTGAATTCCAGCACATTTGTGCGGGGGTCGCCTAGCCTGGTAGGGCGTGGGATTGCTAATCCCATGTCCGTAAGGACTCGTGGGTTCGAATCCCACTCCCCGCGCCTCTTGCGATCCACACTTAGACTTAATAATGCGATTTCAAATTTCAAGAATTAATGGTAAGGAGAAAAACAGCAAAGCCAAGAGCAGTCGGTCCAAAAAACATTACAACAGGTCTATGTCCTAAATGTGGAACAATAGGAAAAATTTTGATAATAGGCATGATTGGCACTGAAAAAGGCAAGTGCCAGGCATGCAACGCCGAATTCACCCTGTAGCAAAATACTGACAAAACCCTCAACAAAATAAACCATAAATTTTTAAGATCACTCCTAGCGCAGATTGGATATATGGCTGCAGGCGATGAAGAATCCATTTACGAAAGAGTAGCTAGACTGGAAGATGAGGTCGCAACTCTAAGAAACGAAGTTGATATCTTGAAAGGTACAATGAGAAATAAAATAATAAGATACGAGCACAAATTAATCAAGAAAGGAAAAGATGTAAAATCAATTATTGACTAGACTTTTCCTTAATACTTCTTATCAAATCCAAAATATCATCAACGTCATCAGCCTCTGGCGCTAATTCTAGATATTTGTTGAGGGATCTTATTGCAACATCATTTTGAAGAAGCCTGGATTGTAGGATTCCTTTATCTCTTATTTCCTCTGGAGAATTCGGAACAAGATCTAAGACCATGTTTATGCAACGCATGGCCAAGGTGTAGTTAAAAGACTGGTTGTATGAACTTTTTAGATTCCTTGCAATTCTGATCAAAATTTTTTCAGGTTCAATCTCGTTCAAATAACCTGGGACAAATTCAACCCCACTACCATAGCTTCTATCCAATATTTCCTGTAGATCATCGATATCAAGAAGACGACCTTTGTTGAAAGGATCAAGAATCATTTCTTCAGAATACTTGACCAGAAAATGAGCTGGAAAGCCCACAGGTCGAAGATCCAAGCCAATGTGACTTGCAAGTTCAATGTAAATTATTGATAACGTGATAGGAATTCCACTTCTTTTGTCTATTACTATACTTAAGAAATTGTTTCTTGGATTATAGTAATCATCGCTGTCTCCCTCAAACCCCAAAGTATCAAAAATGTATTCATTTAACATGGAAATCAGATAGGTTGGGTTCTTTACATCAGATACAGAATCGCGCAATCCTTTGCCTAGTAGGTTTAATTTTTGTACGTACTCACTTATCTTAAGATCGGGAAATTCAAGTACCTGTCCAATCTTCAAACATTTTTCTACAAGGGTGTACCGGGGGTTTCTTACATAGGAGATCCAATCTGCTACAAAAGGGTCAAACTCACTCATATTCTCTTTAGATAGCTTGGAGGATTTTTGAGCTCTTGCGTTGTAGGGGGCTTCTCAAGTACGAGCTTGTAGGTATCTTTGCCATATTTGCTAAAAACATATTCGGTAAAGTCTGTTCCAATGCTTTTCCTTATCTGGTATGATGAGATGTCAGTATTAGCAAAGGTTACCAAATAGTTTTGAAAATCTTTATCGTCTTTCAAGATGCTTCTTACCGAAAATTCTGCCATACCTTCCATAGCAGTGAAGGCAGCATGATGCGTCTGTATTGGTTTTAACCACCTTTGATAAATGTCCAAGAGTTGTGGCATCATTTCCAAGATTTTAGGATCGACTGTAACCTTTGTAAACGTCATGACATCTGGGCCAAGTACTTGAACTATGAAGGTATCAGGGTTGAGGGTGAAAAAGAGATTCGCGCGCCTTGCGACCAGATACTCTTCTGGTATAGTTGGAAGTTGCAGGTATTCCCACAGCTGCTTCAAAGCAGAATCTTCTAAGGCAAGAATTATTTTTGCAAGCTCTTCATTAATAGCATTAACCTCTCTCACTGCTCCCTTGTTTATTTCATACAGATTTTTTTGAATGGAATGTACCTGCTCTTCTAAGATGGTCATCTTCAATGCCCCTATGTATCCAGAATTTACTTGTTCAAACCTTGACTCATACGGGACTCCCTGTTTGTGTAAAATTATCTTTGGATAACTTGAAAGAATGAACTTGTTTAGATATATGGTAGATTCGTAAAAATCACCATAAGTTGTGGAGATCTGCGAGATGAAAGACTTGGCATAAGTCGAGTACACTAGGTACCTGATGACTTGACTTTTTGCTAGATTTGCTATCTTTTTCGAACTCTCTTGCGCTATAGCTAAGAACAACTCATTGACAAAATGTTCCGAGTCCTTTGTTGGATAGACTTTGCGGCCCTTCAATAGCTTGAACTCTGCAAGATCAGGAAACTCAACCTTCGTTTGGTTTGAGACTGATATGCCGGTAAACTGTGAAACTTTCTGAGCCATGTCTTTGAAAAGCCTACTGCATACAACCTCGACTTCATCAAATTTTATTTTAGAAGCAAAGGCTTCTGTGGCCTTTGTCTGTGATTCCTTTATTTCTTTTTCTTCGTTTAATTCAACTAAGAGCTGATCCAAGAGGGCATAAGCAAATTCTTCGAACTCGTCCATTGCGGATTTGATGGTCCGAACTAATTTAACATTAACTTTGTGCTACAAATTAGGTTTTTTCATTT
>VBPL01000051.1 GCA_005877205.1 Nitrososphaerota archaeon | reverse complement strand
AACTTCTAAGAACTAAATTTGTGCAATATCATCAAGCTGTCAGGATAGGTCAAGAAAGAGCAAGAAAGTCTCAGCTGACTCTATTTTCCCATGCTGGTTTTGCTATGCTTACGCTTACCGTTAAGAAATCACAGGGGACCTTTGTTCCTGTTGGCGAAAAAGAATTAGTGTCAATTGTACAAAAGTCTGAAGGTTGGATTGCTGTAATAGTTGATGAAGAAGGATTTGCCAAGGCACAATCGAAGGCTTTGTCTGAAGAAGAAGCAAAAGAGATCTTGCGAAAGGCTACATCTGCTGGAATTCCGGAATATGCCGGACAGATCAGGTTAGTGTAATCTCTGTGCCCTCAGGATTTCCTTTGATTGCTTTTTCTAATGTCTTGATATTTGCCTTGAGGATTCGTGTCTTGATTTTAGAACGCTCGATAACTTTCAAGGCTACTATATCCATCAAGTCATAGCTCCCTGCTACAGAATCTTGATGCGCTAACATGTTACGCAGTTTCCGTAATGGAATCTTCTTGAATTTTTTAGCACTCTTGTTTTTGTTTGGGTCAGAATCATAAACGCCATCTACGTCGGTAGCGTTCAAAAAGGCAGCTGCCCTCACCTTTTCGGCTATTAATGCAGCAGTAGCGTTTGTACTTTGACCTGGGTGAAGACCACCTGTTACAACAATTAATCCTGAATCGGCAGCGTGCGCTACCTCCTTCAAGTTGGTTGGAGGATGAGGGTATGCATTGTCTTGTAAGGCATAGATAAGCAGCCTCGCGTTAAGTCTTGAGACCTCAATTCCAATCTCATCTAGCGTAGATTCATCTGCTCCAGAGGATCTGGCATGTAAGATGTAATGCCTTGCAATCTTGCCTCCACCTGCAATTATGATTGGTTGACATATTTTGCTAATTTTTACAAAAAACTCAGCAAATTGTTTTAGTGTCTTTGTGTCTTCCAAGCCAAATAAGCTGCCTGATAATTTTATCACAATTCTTTTTCTCATTACCTGTTTTCACCAAGGATGACCTGTGCTGCCATTTCAACCTTTTTTCTGAATTGTTGTCTAGTATAGACTCGAAGCATATCCATAAATCCAGAAATTGCTGACACTAGTGGGATTTCTGAGATTGGAAGTTCATATGCTTCCTTTGGATTCTCTCCCTTTCTTGAAGTAAGAACTATCGATTGTGACTCTTTTTTTGCAGGTGATAACGGGATAGATGGAGTCTTTGATATGTCGACAAAGATTTCTGCCTCGTCCACTTTTGATTTCTTTGCTATATCACTTTGAAGCTCTGAGGCATTTACCTTGCCCATTCGTGGACGGGTAAAAATTTTTTCATAGACACACTTGAGTAGTCGACGTTCTTGGTATTCAGTAGCAAGTTGTCTTGCTCTTTTAAGCTCAGAGTTTTTCTGAGGCAAGGAAATAAGCTTAGATATTACAAATTCGTCAGTTAGCATAACATATTTTTTTAGATCATTTGTGGTAAGCTTAAGTTCATTATCTGCAAGAAGCATTGATTCTAACAGCATTACTTCGGCGGCCCTGACCGTTTTGTGAAAATATACAGCCTTGAACATCTGATATCTTGAGATCATAATTGATTCAAAAGAGTACAATGCTGATCTGTCAAGGGAGAGTTTCTTGTTGTGGACATCTAAAGAATTGATTATTCTCATAAAATCTACCTTAGCATGTTCTGCGCCTGTGAAGTAGCCATCCCGAAGGAGATAGTCCATCATATCAGCACTCAGACCACCTGAAATTATCTCGTTCATGAATTGATATTTTGAATTCCCAGAAGCTAGCTTGCTTACAAAACCCTTGTCAAACCCTGCTTTTGTTATCAGGTCACCAATTTCTGATTTTAGTATGAGCTTTTCTCCCATCTGTTCATGAGAGATTCTTTTCTTTTTTTGTAGAACTTCTTCAAAAAGATGCGAAAATGGTCCATGACCTATGTCATGCAGTAGCGCAGCTAGTCTGAGATTTGCAACGTCGTCCGAATCCAAGTATTTCTTTTCTTTGAGCATAGTAGCAGCTTGACTTGCAATATGCATTGTTCCAAGGGAGTGTTCAAATCGCGAATGCTGTGCGCCAGGATAGACAAGATGCGCTCCTGCAAGTTGCCTTATCCTACGTAGTCTCTGAAATATTGGAGTATCAATGATATCAAGTTCGTGTTTGTATATAGTGATAAAATCATGAATCGGATCTACAATCTGCAGATATTTTGTTGCCATGTTTTCAGTCCATATATTTTAGAACGATTTGTGTTATTGAATGATGAACGCGGTCTTTACTCTGTGATGCATTTACAACGTGCCATCCAAATTTCTTAGCCAACTTTCTATAAGTGCCAGTTATTTTTTGTGCAAATATTCTATCTTTTTCAAATCTATCCCTTTTTAGCTTTTTACGAGAAAACGAATCAGATGGATTTACATTGAGTACTATAACGAGATCTTCTTTTGGCAGATCCCTGTCGAGGTTTTCAAGCCACTTCAAATTAAGACCATTTACAGTTCCATATACTAGGTTTGATTGATAATATCTGTTCATTATAACAATATAATTTTTTGATATAGCATCGATAATTTCTTTTGATTTTTCCCACCTATTTGCAGCAAGAAGGCAATGGATCACTTGAGGAGGAAATTTTCGTTTACCTGAAAGATAATGCTTGATTTCTTTACCAAGAGAAGTGGTATAGTCAGGAAAGCTGAATATCTTGCATTTTTTCTTTTTTGTTTTCAAAAAGTCGGCCAAGAGTTTTGATTGTGTCTTCTTACCTGCTTGATCAAATCCCTCTACAACTATAATCATCAAGTCCTATTGAATAGAGAACTAGATAAATTGTAAATGACTAACGTTTAATAACCAAAATTGACCTAAAAGTAACAAAATGGGCTTGGGTCATTATATGGCAAAAGAAGTCATGAGAGAAATAGGCAACAAGTCAAGAGAGTTCTACGAGTTCATTCTTCCTCCCGTTGACATGGTTTTACTAAACGATAATCTAATAGTAACGATCGATATGCCTGGCTTTGATAAAAAGGACATCAAGCTACGACTTCATGGAAACATTCTCTCAATAAATGCAAACAGAGAGGATGGAGAGGATGGCACGGCAATCTGGCGTCAAAGGCCGCGTGCTGTTGACAAAAAGATTAGACTGCCAATTCAAGTAAAAGAGGATGAGGATCCCGGAGCCTCAGCAAAATATCGAGACGGTGTTCTTACACTGACTATACCGACGAAAACAGGAAAGAGCATCACAGTAGAATAGGTTCTATCTCGAAAACCAGCTAGCGTTCTTTCATAAAAATAGAAATTGCCATAATAGCGATTGAGCTTAGCATGCCAATTTCACCAACAAACTGATTCGTCGTATACAAAATAGCTGAACCGACAAAAACTGCGGCTGAAAGAATACTTCCAGCTAACAAGACATTTCGTGATTTTTGCGGGTTTGTTTGAATTTTGTTTTCTTCCAAAAATCTCTTAATTTCTGGCACAACTGCTATTGCAGAATCAACGGATTTTACAAATCTGTTAAATGATAACTTGAGCTCTTCAACGTATGCATCCCTAACAACATTTTCTTCTTCTAAAATATTTCGCAGGACGTTGATGAATCTAAAGTTCACTTTGTGTGTAAAGTAAATTCCTTCAAGTATTGATGCCATTCTCATATAAAGTGCAAGTTGTTTTGGAAGCTTGAACGGAAATCTGCTCATTGTCTTGTTTGCAAGCTCCATTAACGCGCGAACTTCCATTTTGTCCACCTTTGTTCCATACATTGCCTGAATCGAGAAAGCTATTCCTTTTTCTATGATACTTCTGTCATAGCCAGGCATCAACATACCAAGGTCGTCCATTGCGTTAACTGTCCTTGTTGGGTCCTTTTCAACCAGGGAGAGATAGAGTCTTATCAGTTTCAATCGCGTCGCACTATCGAGCCTTCCTACCATCCCAAAGTCATATAGTATGAGAGAACCGTCGTTTGCGACCGATATATTGCCTGGATGGGGGTCAGCATGAAATATTTCATGACGCAAAAGCATAGTGAAAAAGACCTTGTGTGCTCTTACTACTACCTGTTCTCTATCGATACCCGCTTCGTCAAGAGCCTTGACGTTTGTTATCTTTATTCCTGGGATGTACTCTAACGTAAGCACGTTTTTGGTTGAGTGATCTTCGATGACTGACGGAATTATCACTCTTGGATAGCTTCGCATATTTTGCTTTATCATCTTGAGGTTTTGGGACTCGATGGTATAGTCCATTTCTTCGTGTATTGTTTCTATGAATTGCGACAGCATTGCATCTGCAGAATACCTAAGATTTGGGTCTACAAACTTCATTGCAAAAGGGACGATCTTTTTCAGAACTGTGATGTCTTTTTCTACTATTTTTTCTATATCTGGTCTTTTTACCTTGATAACCACTTCCTTGTCTTTAATTTTAGCACGATACACCTGACCAAGCGATGCACCGGAGATCACATTTGTATCGATAAAGTCAAAGTTTTGATTGATAGGACCAAGATCATTTTCTATAATTGGTTTCACCTGATCAAATGGTGCAGCAGGAACCTCATCTTGCAGCTTTGAAAGCTCCTCAAGATATGGTTGGGGCAAAATATCTGCTCTTGAAGAGAGCCACTGACCAAGTTTGATATAGACTGGACCCAAAGATACGAAAGTTTTCAGAGCCTTACTAGCATTCTTTTGATATCTATGTAGATTGACGTTCTTTCCCTGTTTTTTTACCCACTCTCTTCTGTCTTTTCTTAATGCTAAAAGAAGAGGTAGTAACTTGAGAAAAATACCAAATGTTCTTAATTTTGAAATGACAGTTCCTCCCTAGAAGTTCTTTGCTTTCTTTACAAAAGAATAGCCAAGATATCCTGTTGCCATAGAAGCCAAAAATCCTGCAAGAAGTGAAGCGCCTTTTGCAAAAGGCAAATTCTTTTGTAACTTGTAAATCTCTGATGCAACTTTCTTTCCACCCAAGAATGCACTAGCAACACCAAACAAGACTTCGGGTGCATCTAAGATCAGATGGCCAATTGGATCCTTTCTTGGGTCTACGTTATCCATATGTACAAGATACTTGTCATCATACTCGCGTATATGCAAATTACCATATCGGTATTGTCTTATTGCACCATTTTTCTGTCCAAGAGGTGTTTCCTCAGCGTCTTCAAGCATAAAAGGACGAATTTCCTTTGGGACTTCGATTTCATCCCAACTCATAATGAAAAAACCTTGTTTACTAAATATAACCTTAGCTTGTGTCAGTCATTACTTTCTTCTCGACTTGGATTCCTCTTGATTTCTTAATCTTAAATATGATTCCACCAATTCCTGCCGCAATAGCAAGTAGAATCACGAGTTGAATTTGTGAAAAGCTTTCGTTTGACTGAGGCTGTACAGTTCCAAAAGATACAGTGTAGACTTCGGTTATCGTGTGTTGCTGTAATATAGTATCTTTCCACGTCAGTGTTACTTGCACTTTTTGGTCACCCGTAAGTGGCGTGTCAGAATTTATTGGAACGTTAAATGGAACTGGAGCGTCTATATCTAAATCACCGATGTACTGAGTTGAACTCTTGAAGTTTGAGTTATCTACAGGTGTTACAGTTACCTGGCCAAACTGAGCCTTGATATTTCCTTCGTTGAGAACATTTCCTATTATCATCTGTTTACCGGCTATTTCTGCAACTCCGATGTCACGAATTGATATATCAATTACTCCTCTTATGTAAGTGGCAAAATTCTGCTTCTCAATTACAGTTGAGCCCTCCTTGGTATATTGAACATTAACATCATAGTCTACTGCTTGACCCTCGATGCTACTATCTGCAAATACTGGGATCTCAAGATTGTTTTTCTCAAGTGGGCCTATTTCTTTTATAAACCATTTATTGTCTTGAAGAATCTTTAGACCATTTGCGTTTGGCGTAATTGAGATAGATATGTCAGAGATCTTTGAAGGTGCCAAGTTTTCAATTCCTAAAGTCAGGTTTTGCATTACTCCCATCAAGAGGTAAGTGGGGGATGATAATTTGAGAAGAGATGTCGAACTTGCAGGTCCTACAATTAGATCTACCATTCTTGTCGTAGTGACTTGACTTCCCTGCCCGTCAAAGTATGACACTGCCAGTGGCACATGAAGTGTTTGGCCCGCTAGACTTTGAGGAACAAATACCTTAAACGAGAATGAACTAGATAATCCGGCTTGTACCGTTCCTACTCTCCAGTGATTTTGATCTATTACTACATTTTGCAAATTGCTCGTGTCAGTTTGGGTACTTGTGTTCTGTGTGTTCTGAAGAACAATATCCAAATTATTTAGAGGGGCAGTACCCGAGTCTGAGATTTGGACTGTCACATCATTATTTGATGCAGGCTGCAAAAATGGATTATCTGCCTTGAGATTGAGGACACTCTTACCTGTCACCTTGAAATTAAAGTCAAGAAATACACTACGTTCACCATTTTCCCTTACCCTTGAATATGTAATCTTGACTGTTCCTGAGTAGTCATGAATGTTTACGGTATTATCCAAATTCGCAAAGAAGGTAAGTGCAAAGGACGAGCCGCTTGTAGCCGTCTGAGTGTTGTCAGCCTCAATCAGCCCATTACCTGAGGTAGCTCCAGAAAAACCGACAGGTAGGCTAAGAAGACCCTTGATTCCCGCTATATCCTCAGTACCTACATTTGACATTACAACTGTAAATGGAACGTTCTTGTCTCCAGGTTCAACCTCAATCTTTTGTCCGGAGGTTCCAAAGTATGCATCAAGAAACTTGACATCAGTAAACCCATGTTCAAATGGAGACTCACCTGGTGTATTCTGTTCTGGAGTAACTGCATAGCTTGGAATTACAAGTTCTCCTGCAAGAAATATTATCATCAACAAAATAGGTTTGTAAATCATGCCATGCTAGCCTCCAATTCTCCTTCCACTATCTTGCCGTCTTTTATTGTCACTACCTTGTCAACATCACCGAATTGAGGACGGTCATGTGTTACTACTATGAAAGTCTGGTTTAGCTTACGGTTCAATGATTTTAATAAGTGTATAGTAGTCTCGGCAGATAGCGAGTCCAAGTTTCCTGTGGGCTCGTCTGCTAAAACTATAGTAGGTTTATTTATCAAAGCTCGTGTGAGTGCGACTCGTTGAGACTGTCCACCAGAGATTCTATTTGCAAATTTGTTCATTTGGTTTTCAAGTCCCACTGTTTTGAGTAATATTCTTGCTTCTTCAGCAGCGTTCTGCACTGTTCCTTGAATTTTTCTAGGCAACATCACGTTTTCAAGAACAGTAAGATCTGACAAGAGATTTGAAAACTGGAATATGAATCCAAGTTTAGAATTTCTAAATGTAGAAAGTTGGTTATCATTTAACGTATAAGTATCAATTCCGTCAACTGTCACGTTACCCTTTGTTGGTCTATCAAGCAGTCCTATCATGTTAAGTAGGGTCGATTTGCCAGAACCTGAACTGCCAACAATTAGCATAAATTCACCTTTTCTGACTTTAAATGATATATTTTGTAAAGCCTGAACCGCAGTCTCTCCTTCGCCATACACCTTGTCCACGTTTTGTACTTCCAAGACGTACTCAGCCAACTCTCATGGCCTCCACTGGTTCTAGCTTGGTAGCCTTGTACGCTGGGTAAATTGACGCTACGACAGCCAGTACAAATGCTAAAACATCTGTCTGTGCTATACTTGTCCAGTTGTACTTTACCTCTAAAGCCAAGCTTCCCTGAAATGTCAAATGTGTCTCCTTTGCATACACTGTATATACTACACCAAGTGCAGTTCCAAGCCCTGCACCTATAGCACCAATTACCATCCCCTGAAATATGAAAACTAGCAGTACATCTTTTCTTTTTGATCCAATTGCTCGCATCACTCCAATGTCTCTAGTCTTGCTTGTTACTTGCATCATCTGAATAGTAACTACTGCAAATGCAGATGACATCATACCAAAATAGCCAACCAGATTGATTAGTGCAATACCTGATCTGAATCCGCTAAGAGTCAGTTCTGCTGCCTCTTCAATTGTTTGTACCTTGAATTTATCAGCATTTGATGGAAATGCACTAAGAAACAAGTCTTTTACTTCTTTGTCTTTTGTTGGATCATTTAATCTAACAATAATCGACTGTGTTTGCTGCGGTCTATCTATTATTTCACGCAATGTATCAATATTTACTATAACACTATTATCAAGACCTACTGAACCTGCAGTTTTAGTGATTCCAACTATTGTGAATCTCTTAAGAACATCATTACCATGTTGGTCTTTGAATTTTAGTTTGACAGTATCTCCTATTTTTGGATACCCAAGATCTCTATCTGCAATTGCTCCTAATACAATTGAGTTTCTAAACGAAACGTACTCTCCATCGCCTACGGTCTGATACATTGTAGATGCTTGTCTGTCAAGCACTGGGTCAACACCAATTACCGGTACTGCATAGTCTTTTATCAGCTGACCATTTACTGTTGAATTTATTTGAGCCGAATAATCAATTCTTGGAGCTGCGGCCTGGACATAAGGAATTCTTTCAAGCCAGTTTACTACTACGAATGAAGATTTCTTGATAAAGTCTTCTTGTCTTGTAATGAACACATGACCAAATCGATAGTTTATGAGGTCACGTACAATAGCATCGTACAGCCCTTGAAAGATAACGGAATTTACCTGAACTACTAGTATAGCAATCGCAACCGCTAGACTTGCAGCAATCAAGCTGCCCTTACGTCTAGTGATAAATCTAATACCCATCTGCGCCCTATAGTCCACAGATGATCAGCAATAAGTCTGATATTTAATGTTTTAGACGTCTATCATTAGTATATCAGACAATAATATATACAAGGTGTCAAGTTTAATACAATTAGTGAGATGAAGCTATAAAGAATGGACAAATTAGATTTACAGATTCTCTCTTACCTCCTAAATAATTGTAGGATGCCAGACAGGCAGATAGGCAAGAAAATAGGCATTTCGGGGGTTGCTGTCAAGTCACGAATTCAAAAAATGATTGACAAGAAAATCATTGAGCAGTTTGCGCTCAAAATAGAACCGCCAGTTCTGGGTTACAGTGTTCTATATTTTGTAGTTGTTGGAAAGGAGCTTGATGATATCTTAAACAAGATAAGATTAGTTGGAGAACCATTTTTTGTAGTCCCATGTGTTGGAGGAGTTACTGTCTGTAGTATAGTAGTAAAAGAAGATCCTGCAAAAAAAATGGAGCTTGCAAAAAATCTGTTAAATGATGTGCGAGTACTTGCGATCTTTGAAGCAAAAAATCCAGAGGTAAGATCAGATCTGACAAAGACTGACATTGGAATCCTAGACATCTTGTTAAAGGATCCTAGATTACAGATAGAAGAGATTGCAAGAAAATCCAGGTTTTCAACCAAAACTGTAACACGTTCTCTTGATAAGTTACAAAACGATGAGGCAATTCAGTTTACTGCCATATACGATCCAACAAAGATGGGAGAGTTCATTCCCTTTGCAATTCTCGTTGGCGTTACAGATGATGTAAAAAGCACACTGCATAGATTGGAAAAAGAATTTTCAAGTTCATTTTTGCAAAAACCATTTGTGCATGTGAATCAGATTGTTTTATTTCTGTACAGTGATAACATATTCAAGATTGATGATCTAACAAGAAAGGTTCATGATGTTAAAGGTGTACAGTCTGTTGATCTCTTTATTCCAAAGAAGATCAATTTTCCACAAAAGTGGGTAAAAGATACAATCGAGCAGGTAAAAAAATCAAAGAGATTACATCTTATGGCTGAGATACATTCATAACATATCTATCTATGATTATTTAGTAAATGAGAAAGAAAGTCTTTGAAGGCAAGGTTCTCTCCTTAAGTCTCTATACTTTATCTTTGAATGGACGCAAAGTAACTAGAGAGGTCATAGAACACAGGGGTGCTGCAGCGGTACTTGCTATCGAAAATGGCCAAGTATTACTTGTAAGGCAGCACCGCTTTCCTCACGGATATGTACTTGAGATTCCTGCAGGCACACTCGAGAAAGGTGAGGCGCCTAAGAAATGCGCCTTTCGAGAACTAAGGGAAGAGACTGGTCACACGGCAAAAAATATGACTCCTCTTATCAAGTACTATCCCTCAATTGGGTACAATATGGAGGTAATCCACTGTTATGTGGCATCAGGAATCAAGAAGTTTGGAGCCCTTCAGCTTGACCATGACGAGATAATGTCTGTAGTCAAGATAGATTTCAAAAAGGTCCTCAAGATGATCCTTTCTGGAAAAATAGTTGATTCAAAGACAATTTGCGCAGTGCTAGCGTATAGCATGAAGAACCAGCGAAAATCTATGTATAGACTGGCTTAACTAGGTCAGCAACATCTGCCCAACATTTTGCAAGCTTCTCAAAAGTATAGACCAGATCTAAAAGCTGTATCGACACTTCCTTTTTTGGTTGAAGTAAAGATAGCATGCCGGAGATTTTCTTTTGATAATTTCTTTGTAGTCTAATTGCTTCAATTGCAAGTAATCTATTATTTTCAGTAAATGATGTAATTGATTTTTCATGTATATTTTCAATTTCTGCTGCAATGGTATAGAGTTTCTTTAGAACACTTTTTGTCATGGACAGATCGTGAATTGAGTTTGCAAGTTCAACGATTGTATCACCTGCAGTTTCAAGCAAGTTTGCTGCAACTCTATAGTCTAAAATGTCTATATTTCCAAGATTTAATGCAGTTGCGAGCTTTCTGTCAACCATTGCGCTTCGAATTAATCTAACAAGTAAAAAGTATTGTCTGTCTATTTCATCATCTCTACTTGGAATAGTTTGCAATACTGTCTTGTCTTCTGAAGTAAGTGAGTTTATGGTATCTCGAAACATTCCAAGTGCAATTGAGCTCATTCGTTTTAGGATCTTGTCAGGACTAAGTGTTGTTGCATCAAGCAGAAACTGTACGTTGACATTTGTTGCATCTTCATCGACAATTTCCATTCCAACCAGTCTTCGCATCAGTGCACGAATTTTTTCCCTATCTTCGATGGATATGGCTGATTTTCCTTTGATCTTGATTATATCGTATCCAAGAAGGTAAGCGCCAGTTACGTCAGCACTGATGTTTTCTTCTTTTGATACAGGATACTCTATTACAACTTCTTTTGGTGGTTTACTACTTCCAGTTGGAGTAATTGAAATGCTACTAGTGCCGGTTTCCAGCTCGACCTCATCACTTTTTTCCAATTTGTTTGCCTTTACCCACTCTATTGGTAGTGAAACAAGGATGCTACTGCCTATCTTTTGCAGGCGTCGAATGAATTTAGTCAATTTATATCAATATAAATAATTTAATCACTATTTTTATATTTTTACTAAAATTTAAACTCTCATGAACGCGATAGCCTTTGCACCAGGACATATTACAGGTTTTTTCAAGGCAGAAGTCAAGCCAAGAAAACCTGAACTGAAAGGATCTATTGGAGCAGGATTTTCTATAAAAGAAGGTGTTACTACAAAAGTCAAAGTCACAAGCTCTGAAAAACCTGGTTTTAAGATAACAACAGTTGGTTACAAATCTGATGATAAGGAAGTTTCAGAGTTTGTGGCACGAGAATTTTTAAAAATTTCAAAAGGAAATTATTTTTTAGATATTGAGCATAACAGTAGAATTCCTGTAGGTTATGGACTTGGTTCCAGTGGAGCCGTTGCTCTGAGCTTGGCATTCGCATTAAACAAGGCACTTGAAACAAACTTGTCTAGAACCCAAGTAGGACAGATAGCTCACAATCAGGCCTTGGAACCGTGTTATCAGCGTATCATGGAGGTTTTGAAATTAGAACAAAGCACGGTGCTCCCGGAATTGGGAGCCTAAGAAAAATGTACACTGATTATTCTGCAATTGTGATTTGTTTTTCACCCATATCAACCAAGAAAATTATCAGAACAGAACTTGCCAAGATAAATGGTCTTGGGGGAAAGATGGTCTCTAAGTTATTAAAATCAAGAGACCAGATGGAGTTTTTGGACATGTCACTTGAATTTGCAAGGTATGTTGGAGTAATTACTCCAAAGATGCAGTATGTAATAGATGATCTTCAGCAACATGGATTCAAGTGCGGCATTGCAATGTTTGGCGAGACTGTCTTTACTTTGGTTCCACGATCAAAAGAATTCAAAGTAATAAAGCTCTTAGAAAAGTACGACGGAATCATAATTAAAACAGAGATTGAGAAAAGTGGGGTTAGAGTTTCCTAGTGTTAATCCCAAAGTCGCATCCCAGGGCCACATCCCTGCATACTAGGGAGAAGCTAGTCCGCGGATACAAAGAAGGCCTTGTGGTCGAAGAAGGCCTCTTGGCACATGGAAGAGGAGAGATGTTTGATTATCTGATAGGCGAGAAGACCTCAAAACCGTCTCAAAATGCAATAAAAGCTGCCGCAAGAGCCCTTCTCAAGGCTAAATTGCCTGTGATATCAGTAAATGGCAACTTTGCTGCCCTTTGTGCAAGAGAGATTGTTCAACTAGCAAAGACAACTGGTGCAAAAATCGAAGTTAATTTGTTCTATTCAAGCGAAAAAAGAAAAAAGACAATTGCCAGAGTTCTCAAGAAAAAAGGTGCAAAAGAAATTCTTGGAATAGATCCGAAATTTTCTAGAAGGATTCCAAGACTAGACAGTGCAAGAAGAGTTGTGGATAAACGCGGAATATTTTCTGCAGATGTTGTCTTGGTACCTTTGGAAGATGGTGATAGGACAATTGCTTTGAAAAAATTTGGAAAGAAAGTAATTACATTTGATCTTAATCCACTATCCAGAACCGCGCAGGCTGCTGACATTACAATTGTAGATAATGTTATCAGGGGAATGCAGATTCTAATTACAACTTGTAAAAAATTAAAACGACGAGGTCTTCAGAAAAAAATCAAGTTTGATAACAAGAAAAGTTTGTCAGAAGCTATTCTTGCTATGAAAAATAATCTTGGGAGAATGGCCCATGCCTAAATCTGTAAGAGATATTTTATCAATGAAAAATTCTAAAAAGATTACTGTTATTACGGCTTATGATTATACGACTGCTCAGCTTTGCGACAAGGCAGGCGTTGACATCTTACTTGTAGGTGATAGCGCTGGAATGGTAATGCTAGGATACGAAAACACAATTCCTGTTACAATGGATCAGATGTGTCTTTTTACAGAAGCTGTATCCAGAGGAAGACAAAATGCTCTTGTTGTAGCAGACATGCCTTTCATGTCATACCAATCTAGTAAATCTCAGGCAATTGAAAATGCTGGCAGACTGATCAAAGCAGGAGCAGATGCAGTAAAACTTGAAGGGGGTTCTGAGATAAAGGATACCGTTCGAGCTATAGTTGAGATCGGCATTCCTGTGATGGGCCATATTGGTTTTCAACCTCAGACTACTACCTTACAAGAAGGCTACAAGGTGCAGGCAAAGACAAAAGATGCCGCTCTGAAGCTATTTGAGGCTGGAAAAACTCTCGAAGAGGCTGGTGCTTTTAGTATTGCACTTGAAATGGTCACAAAAGAGACCTCAAAGATGATTTCCAATTCTATTGGTATACCTACAATTGGTATTGGATCGGGACCAGATTGTGATGGTCAGGTACTTGTGGTTCATGATGTCTTGGGTCTTTATGAAAAAATAAAACCAAAGTTTGCAAAAAGGTATCTTGAGCTTTCTTCTGATATAGTAAAAGCTATAGAATCTTACAAAAATGATGTAATATCAGGCAAGTTTCCTGGTAACGAACATTCTTTTACAATGGACAAGTCAGAGCTTGAAAGGTTGAAAAAAGAAATTGTCTAAAAAACACCCATCACTTGATATCATAGGCTCAGACGGTACTGAGCTAGCTGGAAAAACAATTGTTTTGTGTATATCAGGAAGCGTTGCAGCATACAAGGCAATTGAATTGGCAAGATTGTTTATGCGACACGGCGCTGATGTCACTTGTGTTGCAAGCAAAGCTGCAACTGATTTGATAAAACCAAGTTATTTCAAGTGGGCAAAAGTAATAACAAAGCTTACTGGAGATTTGGAACACATCAAGGTAGCAGACTACAAACAATCAGATCTGATCGTAGTCTATCCTTGCACTGCAAATACTCTTGGAAAATTAGCAAATGGAATTGATGACACTCCAATATCTACTGTTTTGAGTGTTGGTTTGGGCTCCAAGATACCAATCATGATTGCTCTTGCAATGCATCAAGCGATGTATGACAACCCTGCGGTAACAAAAAATATCAAATTCCTTAAGAGAAAAATTGATTTTATTGCTCCAGATTTTGTTGAAGGTAAAGCAAAGGCTGCAGAGCCTGAGGAGATATTGGATTTTGTTCTCAAAAAGTTTGGTTCCTCTCCTGTTTTGAAGGGAAAAAGAGTACTAATCACAGCAGGCCCCACTATAGAATACATTGATCCTGTTCGAGTAATTACGAACCAAAGCTCAGGAAAAACAGGTGTTTTGTTAACATCAGAGCTTATTTCAGCAGGTGCAAAAGTCACCCTCATTTATGGCCCTGGTAAAGAATTGCCCCCAAAGGGAGCGAAGATTGTTAACATCCAAACACTTGAGGAAATGTTTAATGCAGTGAGAAGTGAGATGAAGCGAAAATTTGACATTGTTATATTGGCAGCGGCGGCTTCCGATTACACTCCAGAAAAACCAAGTGCAAAAAAAATCAAGAGTAATTTAGAAAAAGTTGTCCTCAAACTAAAAAGAGCACCGAAGATCATTGATGAAATTAAGAAAAAACAGAGAGATGTTTTCCTTATAGGATTCAAGGCAGAAGCTAATATCTCAAAGGAAAGTTTGGTTAAGGAGGCAAGAAAAAAGATCAAAGAGTCAGGAGCTGATCTTATTATTGCAAATGACGTTGGAATAAAGAAATACAAAGAGAATCCTGATTTCAACAACGTTGTCATTGTAGACTCGAAGAAGATTATAGAATCTGGATGGAAAACCAAGTCAAAGATCGCAAAGTTAATCAGGAACGAGATAGAAAAGCGAATTTCATAGTTTAACTAATAAGTATTTTAATTTCTAAATTTACTAACTTACCGAGGTTTTCAGGATAATTTTCTCCATGCTAACTTTCAAGGTTTGTGGTTTAACTGAAAATCTACCCATCCCGTATTGCACTTTATTGTTTTCTAGCAGAATTCACATGATCCATTCCTCGCATTACCTTTTCTCTCGTGTCTTGACCATTTTTTGTTCATAATTGTTCATGTTTTTGACCATTTTTTGGTATTAAATTAGGAACCAGATCTCTTGCAGACTTTGGATTACGCTTGTCTACAGATAGATTATAGGATATGACACATTTTATCAAAAAATCAAGATAGTTTTCCATACGATTTATGAGCAACGCCTAAAAATGATTAGGTAGGGTTTGTTTGAGTGATCGCGTCCTGGACTGAAAATGTAGAGGGTATCAAGAAAACTAAATCAAGAAAACTAATTCTACTGATAGTTATAACAAGTCTTCCGTTTCTAATTGGCTCATATGCATATGCAGCTACAGCTCCAGACCCACCCACAGGCCTTTCTGCAATAGCAATCTATCCAACTGTTGTCAGTTTATCTTGGTCTCCACCACAGCACAACGGAAGTTCTGCTATAACAGGATACAAGCTAGAGTGGAAAACTCCAACGACGGCTTACTCGGATCATGCTCCAATTAACCCAGGCAATGTTACTAAGTATAATCAGACAGGTCTTACAACTGGAACGACTTACATATACAGAGTCTATGCAGTAAATGTAGTTGGTACAAGTAACCCCTCTCCTGAAACATCGGCTAAACCAACTAGTACATCTACACCACCAAAAAACATACGACCAAATCCACCAACTGGTCTTATTGCTACTTCTAATTCAGCAACTCAGATTAATTTATCATGGAATCCGCCTGCCGATAATGGCGGATACCCAGTTACTGGTTACAGAATCCAGTACAAAATAGATTCAGGCAGTTTTGCAAATCTGACTTTAAACACTGGAACTACTATACCTAGTTATTCGCACACAGGATTATCGTCTAGTCACACTTACAC
>VBPL01000004.1 GCA_005877205.1 Nitrososphaerota archaeon | reverse complement strand
ACCCTTGTACTATCTAGTATTATTGGATATTCTTGGGCAACAACTAGTCTGCCATTCTCGCTACAATGGGGGTCATATGGACTGCAGACTACGGGACTATTTGCATTTCCTCAGGGCATAACGGTTGACTCGTCAGGAAATGTCTATGTAACTGACCTTGGAAACAGGAGAATTGAGAAATTCGATAACAACGGCAACTTTTTGTTTACGTGGGGCACAAAGGGTTCTGGAAACGGTCAATTTGAAACTCCGATGGGAATAGCCACTGGTGACAATGCAATCTATGTTATTGATAACGGATTAAACAAGGTTCAAAAATTCGATATGACTGGAAAATTTGTAACACAATGGGGAAGTCAAGGAGATAACAACGGTCAATTTTTACTTCCGCAGGGAATTACAGTAGATCCCAGCGGTGATGTTTACGTTGTTGATACTGGAAATAGTAGAATTGAAAAATTTGACAGCAATGGAAAATTCATTCTTACGTTTGGGCAAAGCGGACTTGGAGATGGCCAATTTCTTTCTCCACGTGCAATCGTAGCTGATTCACAAGGCAACATCTACGTTTCTGACTCTGGCAATAATAGGCTTGAAAAATTCACACAAGACGGAGTATTTCTCCAAGCTTATGGAGTAGCGTCTGGGTCTAATCTGAAAACTCCACTTGGTCTAACTGTAGATAAATCTGGCAATATCTTTGTCGCTGATAACGGCAACAACAGAATTGTAGAACTAGATAGAAATGGAAACGTACTGACTTCTTGGGGGACTCAGGGTAAGGGTCCTGACTTCTTCGATAATCCTAGAGATGTTGCCGCAGATTCCGCGGGAAATGTGTTTGTAGTAGACACAGACAACAACAGAATTCAAAAGTTTGGTTCACAGTCTCTTCACACTGATACCCAAACACAAACCCAGATAACAAATCAAACTCAAACAACACAGACACAAACTGTTAATCAGGCCCCACAAACTAGTGTTCCAAATATTACAAATCCTAATGATAAGACACCACCTACAATAACTGCTCCAGCTGATATGACAGTGGAAGCAACTGGAATACTTACCTCAGTTTCAGTCGGGCAAGCTACTGCCACAGATGATAGCGGAGTAGCGTCAATTGCAAACAATGCTCCACAAAAATTCCCTCTTGGAGTGACTATGGTAACATGGACTGCTATTGATAACGGCGGAAACGTAGCAAAGGCAGTACAAAAGATTACGATAGTTGATACTACAGCACCGGTATTGACTGCACCACAACCTATAACTGTAAATGCAAAAAATCCTGATCATAATGTTGTAGATCTTGGTCTTCCTTCAGTTAACGATGTGGTAGGAGTAGAGTCTGTTACAAATGACGCACCGGAGTATTTCAAATTAGGAAAAACTACAGTAACTTGGACTGCAAGAGATGCATCTGGTAACGCGGCCACAGCAAAACAGGTCGTAACTATGACTGATACTACTTCCCCAGTAATTCACGCACCGTCAGATATTACACAAGAAGCAACCAGCGCAGCAAACAATGTGGTAAATCTGGGTAATGCTACAGTAACCGATAATGGAATAATCAAGTCCGTTACTAACAACGCGCCTACAGCTTTTCCTCTTGGCAAGACTACAGTGACATGGACTGCCACTGACGAAGATGACAATACCGCTAGCTCTACACAAATTGTAACAATAGTAGATACAACACCTCCAAAGATTACGCCACAACAAAATATAGTTTTTGAAGCAACTTCAACTGCAGATAATGTCATACCACTGGGTAATGCTACAGTAACCGATAATGGAATAATCAAGTCCGTTACTAACAACGCGCCTACAGCTTTTCCACTAGGAAAGACTACAGTAACTTGGACTGCAATTGATGAAGCTGGAAACACAGCAAATGCTACTCAGATAGTTGATGTTGCTGATACTACTCCACCAAAGATTACGCCGCCAAAGGACATCAAAGCAGAAGCCACCTCACTTACAGATAACACAGTGGATCTTGGCAATGCTACTGCCACTGATATTGAACCAGTTAAAATTACTAGCAACGCAACAAAGTCATTCCAACTGGGAAAGACTGTAGTATTATGGACTGCTACTGACGAGGCTGGAAACACAGCAAATGCTACTCAGATAGTTGATGTTGCTGATACTACTCCACCATCAATTATTGTCCCTAAAGACATCACAATACAAGCAACAAATGTCAAAGATAATACCGTAAACATTGGAAAGGCAAATGCGACTGATGCAGTAGGCATTGCATCTATTACAAACAACGCGCCATCTACATTTTCTATAGGTAAAACCAAGATTATTTGGACGGCAAATGATACTTCAGGTAACACAGCAAATGCTACTCAGATAGTTGATGTTGCTGATACTACTCCACCAAAGGTAACAGCTCCAAAGGACATCAAAGCAGAAGCCACCTCACTTACAGATAATACAGTAGATCTTGGCAATGCTACTGCCACTGATATTGAACCAGTTAAAATTACTAACAACGCTCCTACAGGTTTTCCACTTGGCAAGACTACAGTGACTTGGATTGCCACTGACGAAGCTGGAAACACAGCAAATGCTACTCAGATAGTTGATGTTGCTGATACTATTCCACCAAAGATTACACCGCCACAGAATATTGTGGTTAACGCCACTGGTCAAACAAGTAACCAAGTTGAAATCGGAAACGCTACAACGTCAGATGATTTGAAGGTAGTTTCCGTATCTAATGATGCACCATCCGTATTTCCATTTGGTAATACCACTGTAACATGGACGGTAAAAGATGAAGCAGGAAACACTGCAAGCGCAACTCAACTTATCCAAGTAGTTGACAGAACTCCACCAAAGTTAGTTGCACCGTCAGATATTGTTATAAATGCTACAGGCTTTGAAACTCCAGTTACGATAGGTCAAGCTACAGCAACCGGTGTAATAGATCCATCACCTAAGATAACAAACAACGCCACATCACAATTCCATTTTGGTAAGACCATAATTGAGTGGACTGCAGCTGACAAGTTTGGTAATACCAAGTCGCTGACTCAAACTATTACAGTGCTTGCATGTGGAAGACCATCTTCAGACTATAATCTTGTAATGGGCACATCTGGTAATGACATTCTTGCAGGATCAATGGTGTCCAATTTGATCATTGGACTTGGTGGAGACGACATTATACGTGCAGGCTCAGCAGCGGATTGTATAATCGCAGGAGATGGTGACAATATAATATTTGGCGCTAATGGCAACAGCATAATTATTGCTGGCAATGGAAATAATATAATCAAAGGCGGTTCAGGGATTACGCAAATCTATGTTGGTAACGGCGCTAATATAATAGAGGGCAGGAGTGGTCATGACACATGCTATCTTGGAGACCCAAGCAAAGATACTGTAGTTAACTGTCAATCCAAGCTTCACTAAAATCTAATCCTTTTTCATCACGATTTCATATAGATTATAATGACAATCTATCTTTTTTTAGGTGGATGTCAAAATCTGAAAGGCTATTTTTGAGAGCCAAGAAGGTTATTCCATCTGGAATTAACAGCCCCGTCAGATACTATGAGCCGTACCCATTTTTTGTAAGGAAGGCAGATGGCAGTATGATATGGGATGAGGATGGAAATCGCTTTATCGATTATTGTAATGGGTATGGAGCATTACTATTAGGGCATAGAAGAAAGGAAATTCTTTCCAATGTTATATCTCAACTGAGGAAAGGAACTCTATACTGTGCACCCACACAAATTGAAGTGGAATTATCAGAATTAGTTTCCAAGAATTTTCCCTCAATGCAAAAAACACGCATAGTCAACACCGGTAGTGAGGCAACTATGACAGCAATAAGACTGGCAAGAGGCTTTACAAAAAAGAAAAAGATAATTAAATTTGAGGGATGTTATCACGGTGCGCATGATTACGTATTGGTGAAGGCCGGATCCGGTGCTGCAAACATAGGATTATCGGTTTCCGAAGGTAGTCTTGAAGAAGCTTCAAGAAACACTCTAGTTGTTCAGTACAATAATTCTCAGGAACTAGATTCGGTTTTACAAAGAGAAAAGGATGTAGCAGCTGTCATAGTAGAGCCTGTACTTGCCAATATGGGGCTAATTCTACCCGAAAAGAATTTTCTAAACGAAATGAGAAAGATTGCCTCTCAGCACGATGTTCTTCTGATATTCGATGAAGTTGTCACAGGGTTTAGAATGTCGACGGGTGGAGCTCAAAAATATTTCTCAATAAATCCTGACATTACTACACTAGGTAAAGCATTGGGTAACGGTTTTGTTGTTGCAGCTGTTGGAGGAAGAAATGAAATTATGGACATGTTGTCTCCAGGAGGCAGAGTATATCAAGCAAGTACGTATGCTGGCAACCCAGTTTCAGTCGCAGCTGCAATAGCATCTGTTAAGACAATGAACAAGCTAAAATCTAGACTCTATCCACGACTTGAGAGAGCCTGCGCAAAATTGGTTTCCGCAATAAGGGATATTTCTTCAGACATGAAAATTCATCATCAAATTAATTTTATAAGTTCAATGTTTCAGATCTTCTTCACTGATAAACCTGTGGTGGATTATTCTTCAGCAAAAGCAGCAGACACAGTCAAATTCAACAAGCTATTTCAAGAATTACTGCGAAATGGAATTTTTGTTGCACCATCTCAATTTGAAACAGTTTTTCTTTCATATGCACATTCTGATGACAACATAAGAAAAACAGTTGCTGCCTATGAAAAAGCTCTAAAAATGGTGAAACAATGAACTATCTGGTAGGAACTAGGGGAAGCCAACTCTCTCTGGCACAGACAAACTGGGTCATATCTGAGCTAAAAAAGAAATCTCCTGACGCAGAATTCGAGATAGTAACCATCAAGACAAAAGGTGATACTGATGCAAGACCACTTTTCACAATAAACCAAAAAGGAATATTTGAAAAAGAAATTGACCGAGCTGTAGCTGAAAAAAAAGTAGACTTTGCTGTTCACAGTTTGAAAGATGTTCCAGCCGAATTACCGGATGAACTAGTATTGGCATGCATTCCAAAAAGAGAGGATCCAAATGATGTCTTCATATCAAAAGACGGCCTTACCTTGGAAACAATAAAGAAAGGTGCAATAATTGGAACAAGCAGTCTCAGAAGGGCAGTACAAATAACAAGGATGAGGCCGGATGTAACAGTTAAACCGATTCGTGGAAATATAGAAACCAGAATCAAGAAGATTGGCGATGGTGGATTTGATGCTATAGTTCTTGCTCAAGCAGGACTTCAAAGATTGGGACTTGACGTGCGATTTGAGAGGCTCCCTGTAGATAGGTTTCCTCCCTCTCCGGGCCAAGGGGCTCTTGCCATCGTATCCAAGAAGGACAATCAAAAATTAATTGAATTGCTACAAAAAATCGAGGATCCCGAATCAAGATGTGCAATAGAAGCAGAAAGATCTCTTTCCATGTTTGTAGATTCTGGATGCAGGTTTCCAGTAGGCGCGCTTGCACAAAAAAAGGGCAATAAACTAACTCTTAGCGTCACGGTTTATTCTGTGGATGGAAGCAAGGCAATAGTAGTGGAAAAAGACTCTGAACCAATGCACGCACATGAACTTGGGAAACAAGTTGCTTCCGAACTTGCCTCTAGGGGTATTGCCGAGCTTGCTAAAAATTGGAGAGAAAAGGTAGAAGAATGGAATAAAACATGAAAGGCAAAGTCTTCATTGTGGGTGCAGGTCCGGGAGATCCAAAGCTAATCACCCTAAAAGCGGTCGAGGTTATAAAATCCGCAGATGTAGTTCTTTATGACCGACTTGTAAGTAAAAAAATAATTGGCATGATGCCAAAAAAAGCAAAAAAAGTCTATGTGGGTAGAGATGTTGGTGACGATTACAAACATCAGGTCACAACAAATGAACTAATGTTAAGATATTCAAAGAAAAAGAGAAACATAGTCAGATTGAAAGGGGGAGATCCGTTTATCTTTGGTAGAGGGGGGGAAGAGGCAGAATTTCTAAAACAAAATAAGATCAAATATGAGATAATTCCTGGCATAACCTCTGGTATGGGCTCAGCAGAATATTCCGGTATACCACTTACGCACAGAGACTATGCCTCCTCCGTAGTCTTTGTTACCGGTCATGAAGATGATAAAAAAACCAAAGAAATCGTGAACTGGAAAAAAATTGCAAAAGCAGTAGATACAATAGTCATAATGATGGGACTATCAAGACTTGAGATAATTTGCAAGAAATTGATTAGTGGTGGTCTTGATAGGAGAACACCAGTAGCGGTAATACAAAACGGTACAACTTCTGGTCACAGAATGATTAAGGGGAATTTATTAAATATTTCAAAAAAGGTAAGTCAGGCCAAAATCAGGCCGCCTTCTGTAATTATAATAGGCAAAGTTGTCGATCTTTCAGACAAGATAGGATGGAGAAAATGATACAAGGTAAAGTAATCGCTATTACAAGATCAAAAGAAGATTCGGAGGAATTCGTACGTTTAATCACCGACGCAAAGGCAAGAGCAATTTCTTTGCCTACGATAGAGCTCGTGAGTAAAGGAGAAGGAATGGTCAACGAATTTCTGGCTGCTATAAAAGAAGATGATCCAGATTTTTGTGTCTTCATGAGCTCAAAGGCAGTGAAGCTGTTGTTTGACACAGCACGGAAAGTCTTAAAATACGAGAGACTTCAACTTGCGGTGGCAAATACAATTGTAATTGCAGTTGGACCAAAAACTAAAGCAGCATTAGAAGCAGAAGGAATTAGAGTCGCTCATGTTCCAGAAAGATTTTCTTCAGTAGGTGTAGGCGAGGTTTTTACCATGCTTAACGCAGAAGGCAAAAAAGTAATCATACCACGAAGTGGAGCATCTACACCGTTTCTGGCTCAACTTCTTGAGAAAATTGGTCTAAAAGTAAAAGAGGTTTATTTGTATGACGTTACGTCATATCGAGACCTATCACAATGGACAGAGTTTAAAGAGCTTTTTGCAAGTAGCAAAATAGACGGTATAGTATTTACAAGTGCGTCTTCTGTCAGGGCTTTCTTTGACATAATGCTAGTAGACACTGATGAAAAAAGTCTTCAAAAGAACTTGGAGAAATCTACAATAGTTGCAATAGGGCCATTTACCGCTGATGAACTCAAGAAATTTGGTGTAGAACCAATTACAGCAAATATTCATACTGTTCTAGGCGTTGTAGAAACTATAAAGAGTCATTTTTCTTAACCTGGACAATTTTAATAACTGTCAAATAGGCAAATAGGATAGGTGGTAGCTGTCTTGAAAACAACCCAAAAGGAGATTTTGACAGGCCGTGCCAGATCTCTTTCAATAGTTATTCCTACCTATAATGAATCTCAGAATATTATAAAAATATTAGATTCTCTACGACGTCTCCTTCCGCATGAAATGGATGCAGAAATTATAGTGGTTGATGATAATTCTCCTGATGGTACAGGAAAAGTAGTTGAAGAATACGCCAAGAAATCTAAAACCTGGTCCTATCCGGTTCAAGTGATACGCCGAGAAAATAAGCGTGGTCTAAGTTCAGCCATCTTAACTGGTATACAACATTCCAAAGGTGAGGCTGTTGTTGTCATGGATAGTGATTTGTCGCATCCTCCGCAAACTATTCCTAAAATGATGGAAGAGCTTCGCAGATCTGATTGCGATATCGTAGTTGCCTCACGTTATGTAAAGGGAGGTTCAATCTCCGGATGGCCATTCAAACGCAAACTCATCAGTAAGGGGGCAACCAAAATTGCTCAACATGGTCTTGGAATAAGAATTAAAGATCCCATGTCTGGCTTTTTCGCGTTTAGGCGACACATAATTAAGAACATAAAATTTGATGCAATAGGATACAAAATGCTGCTGGAGATTTTAGTCAAGGCAAAAGGAGCTAAAGTTAAAGAAATTCCGTATGCTTTTATTGATAGAAAATCCGGATCAAGTAAACTGGATATTTCAGTTGGTTTTGATTATCTAAAATCATTATGGCAACTATACCGATACGGAAAGTTTGTTCAGGAAAATGAAAAACGAACATCTGTACGTTTTCTCTCAAAAGCCGGACGATTCTATACTGTAGGCGCATCAGGTCTGCTTGTCAACTACCTTGTTTCATTTCTCTTTGGTGCTGTTCTGGCTAACATGTGGTATATTTACGCGACCATAGTAGGGATTGTATTTTCGATGACTACTAACTTTATTTTCAACAAGATATGGACCTTCGAAGATAGAGACTTTGGTCCCAAGAAAACTCTGGTACAATATGGATTATTTTTAGGATTCAGTGGAATTGGCGCAGTATTCCAGATTCTTACAATCTACGCGCTTGTAGAATCAAGACATATGAATTATTCATTGGCATTGTTCATAGCTGTTGCTATTGCATCAGTAGGGAATTTCCTACTTAATAAGAAATGGACTTTCAATGAAAAAGTTTGGAGTTGAATCTTATTCAAACTGTATGTCATTCTAGATTCTTAGAACGAACATCTGTTAGCTTGACCTAAGAGATCTAGTAACAAAATCATCTTGATCTTTGATGATCTGTTCGGTGTAACACTGTTTAGCTTGGCCTACTCCGCTGTACATGTATGAAGAGTTGTATAACGTTTTTATGATATAACGGAGTTATACGCATCATGACAACTGAGAACCTCAATATGGATTATAGTAAATACGATTTCAAGGACTCCACTGCTATGTATGTTTACACTAGCAAAAAGGGTCTTTCAAAAGAAGTGGTCGAAGAAATTAGCAGAATGAAGGGCGAACCGCAATGGATGCTTGACTTTAGATTGCGTTCATATGAAATTTTTATGAAAAAGCCAATGCCAAACTGGGGAGGTAATCTAGGCCAAATAGATTTTAACAATATTTACTATTATGCAAAAGCCTCTGAGAAAACAGAAAAAGATTGGGACAATGTCCCCGCTGAAGTAAAAGCGACATTTGAAAAGCTTGGTATTCCAGAAGCAGAAAAGAAATTCCTAGCTGGAGTCGGTGCTCAATACGAGTCAGAGGTTGTATATCACAGTCTAAGAGAAGACCTTGCAAAACAAGGAGTGATATTCCTTGATACTGATACTGCTCTAAAAGAATACCCTGATATTTTCAAGAAATATTTTGGCAAAATAATTCCACCAGAGGACAACAAATTTGCAGCGCTCAATAGTGCTGTTTGGAGTGGAGGTTCATTCATCTACGTTCCAAAAGGAGTAAAGGTAGATCTTCCACTACAAGCATACTTTAGAATTAATAAAGAAAACATTGGGCAGTTCGAGAGAACCCTCATAATCGCAGATGAAGGCGCTGAAGTGCATTATATAGAGGGATGTACTGCTCCGGTATATTCGTCAGAATCTTTGCACTCTGCAGTTGTAGAACTTATCGGTATGAAGAATGCAAAATTGAGATACACAACGATTCAGAACTGGAGTAATGACGTATACAATCTAGTTACAAAGAGGGCATATGCGTATGAAGGCGCAAGAGTAGAATGGATTGATGGAAACATTGGAAGCAAGTTGACAATGAAATACCCAGGCATCTATCTTTTAGGGCAGCGAGCACATGGAGAAACATTATCTATTGCGTTTGCAGGAAAGAACCAACATCAAGACACTGGTGCAAAAATGGTGCACCTTGCTCCAAATACCACGTCTAGAACCACATCCAAGTCAGTCAGCAAGAGTAATGGCAGGACAACTTATAGAGGTCTTCTGCATGTTGCCAAAGGCGCAACAAATGTGAAGGCTTCAGTAAGATGCGATGCTCTGTTGCTTGATGACACGTCAAAAACGGATACATATCCATACATGGAAATTAATCAAGAAGATGCTACAATAACGCATGAAGCTACGGTTGGTAAGATAGGAGATGAGCAAATCTTTTACCTTATGACAAGAGGATTCACTGAAGAGGAGGCTCTGACTTTAATCGTAAACGGATTCATTGAACCATTCACCAAAGAGCTCCCAATGGAATATGCGGTAGAGCTCAACAGATTGATAAAATTGGAAATGGATGGCTCAGTCGGTTAAACCGACTGCGGCGTTCTATATTAGGATACGAAATGTCTTCCTTTGTTTTATCGAAACTTGGTCCTAATCACATAGAAGAAATTTCTGAGGCAAACAATGATCCTTCTTGGCTAAAGGAATATAGAAAAAACTCATTCTCAGTGTACCAGCAGCTTCCACCAGAGGTTTCTCCGCTTTACAACAAGTATACCGATGCAAATAAAATGGATGCAGACCAAGTAACTTTCTCGCTAAGTTCTGATAGCACTATTCCAGACTTTGTAAAGGATAGATTGTCAGAAATCGGAGACAACCCAAGCATTGTTCAGATTGGAACAAGCATTCACAAAATAAGTATTCCATCAGAGTTAAAATCAAAAGGTGTTGTAATCTGTTCTATCCAGGACGCAATAAAAGATCATAATGACAAGATAAAGCAATCATTTGAACAAACAGATGCAAAGAGGGACAAATACATTGCACTAAATAACGCCTTCTTTAATTCCGGAATCTTCGTTTACATTCCAAAAAACCTGGTTTTGGAAAAACTCATTCACATTATATTCTCACTGGCACTTGACCAGACCTCGACCATATCTCGTAATATTGTGATAGAAGACGAGAACAGCAAGGCATCAATTGTTCAAGAAATCTATGCACCAAACGCCTCCAAACAACAGGCGTATCTTGAAGTTTTAGATGCTACGGTTAGTCAAAACAGCCAACTTGACCTTGTAACACTCCAGGCCATGGACCAGACGGCTGTGAACTTTTCCTCCAGAGCCGCAAGAATTGATCGCGATGGTAGAATGAATTGGTACCTTGGATTGTTTGGTTCGTATCTTTCAAGGTATAAGGTAGATAATTTCCTTAACGGTGTTGGAGCTAATGCACACGACACCGAGGTAGTTTTTGGAAACAAGAACCAATCATTTGATCTTGCATCAAATTTAATCCATAATGCGCCATCAACTATCGGCAGAGTACTGGAAAAATCTGTTCTCAAAGATACTTCAAAATCACTCTTCAAGGGTATGATACGAATAGAAAAGGAAGCCCATCATGCAGAATCATATCTTGCTGGTCACTCTATCTTGCTAGACAAAGGAGCAAAATCTGACTCGATACCTGGTCTTGAAATATTCACAAACGATGTCAAAGCAACCCACTCTGCATCGGTTGCCCAGATGGATGAGGAACAACTATTCTATTTAGCATCAAGATGTTTGAGCAAATCAGAAGCTCAAAAAATTATTGTGGAAGGCTTTCTTGAACCTCTTTCAAGAAAAATGTCATATCAGATTCGTGCTTGGATAAACTACCTCATTGAATCCAAGTGGCTTGACAGAGACCTTAAGATTAAAACAGATGAACAACTCAAAGCCATACTTGAGGTGGAAGAAACAAGATATCGTGAGACCGATATCTTCGAAAGCCACTACAAATACAGGTGAGAGCAGTGTCAGAGTGGGCAAAGGTTTGCAGTGTGAGCCAGCTAAAAAAAGGCGAAATGCTGGATTTTGATTACAAAGATAAGAAGATTCTGTTGGCGAATCTCAATGGAAAGATTTACTCTACTGATAGAATTTGTACTCATGCAGAAGCTGATCTCTCAACTGGAATCTTAAGTGAAGAAGGAGTAACCTGTCCTTTGCATCTCTCAACTTTTAACCTTCAAACAGGTATGCCACAAAATCTTCCAGCTGAATTACCGCTAAAAACCTACAATGTTAAAATAGAACAAAATGAAATCTATGTTGAGGTAGACTAGTTTGCAAACCAGCGTGATAAATATTGAAAGTATCAGGAAAGATTTTCCAATTCTAAAACGTAAAGTACACAAGGATAAACCATTAATTTATTTTGATAACGCTGCCACTACTCAAAAACCAATTCAGGTAATTGAGGCTATAAGTAACTATTATCTAAATTACAATTCAAATATTCATAGGGCAGTTCACGAACTTGCCGAGGAGGCAACTGCAGCATATGAAAACACAAGAGATAAAGTAGCCAAATTCATCAACGTAAAAAATCGTGAAGAAATAGTTTTTGTACGAGGTACTACGGAAGCCATTAATCTAGTTACATATTCCTGGGGTCGACAAAACGTTCACAGAGATGACATTATAGTGACAACTGAATACGAACACCACAGCAACATTGTCCCATGGCAACTATTGGCAAAGGAAACAGGAGCCAAGCTAGAATACATCGGTGTAGACGATAACGGGGAACTTATCCTAGATCAACTTGATGGCTATCTTGATTCAGGAAGAGTAAAGATTGTAACATTTAGCCACATGTCAAATGTTTTGGGAACCATAACAAAGTCAGATGAGATCATAAGAAAA
Source organism: Nitrososphaerota archaeon (assembly GCA_005877205.1). GTDB lineage: Archaea > Thermoproteota > Nitrososphaeria > Nitrososphaerales > Nitrosopumilaceae > Nitrosotalea. The sequence continues at coordinate 62,130 of VBPL01000004.1, read as the reverse complement.
TGCCGTAAGAAAGACGTTAGAGTACTAGTCGACGCAGCTCAATCTGTTCCTCATATGGAGGTGGACCTTCAGAAACTTGACTGTGACTTTTTTGCATTCTCTGCACATAAAATGTTGGGTCCAACTGGTGTCGGGGTTTTGTGGGCCAAAAAAGAGCTGCTTGAAAGCATGTCTCCATTTAATGGAGGAGGAGATATGATACGTGAAGTTCACAAATACGAAACCACATGGAATGACCTTCCATACAAGTTTGAGGCAGGTACCCCAAACATTGCAGATGTAATAGGATTTTCTACAGCGATAGATTATCTTGAGAGGATTGGTATGGATAAGGTGCGAGAACATGAAATGGAATTAACAAAATACGCTCTTGACAAGCTCTCTCAAATTAAAGGAATGAAGTTATACGGTACAAATGAAATCGCAAAACGTGGCGGCGTGATCTCTTTCAACCTTGGTGATATACATCCGCACGATCTAGCTACAATAATTGATGAAGATGGAATTGCTATTCGTTCAGGGCATCACTGCGCTCAAGTATTGATGGAAAGGCTAGATGTAGCTGCAACATCCCGTGCAAGCTTTTATATCTATAATACAAAGGAGGAAGTGGATGTTTTTATCAGGTCACTTTACAGAGCAAAGGAGCTGTTTAGAATTTGAGTAGTGCGGATATTTATCGAGAGATAATACTAGATTATTATAGAAATCCAAGAAACTATGGCAAGATACAGAATCCAGATATTGCACAGAAGGACAGCAACCCCCTTTGTGGAGATGAACTAGAAATGCATCTTAACATAAAAGACAACAAGGTTGCCGACGTAAAGTTCACTGGAAAGGGCTGTGCAATAAGTCAGGCTAGCGCGTCAATGCTTACCGAGCTTATCATAGGCAAAGACTTTGAATATGTAAAGAAACTCACAAAAGAAGACATATTAGATAATCTAGGTCTTCACGAGCTTGGACCTGCTAGAATAAAGTGCGCACTTTTATCACTGAAAGTACTAAAATATGGGCTTTATTCGTACCTATCAGAAAAGTTGAAGGATACGGCATCAGCAGATAGGATAAAAGAAGAAGCATCAGGTCTGTACTAGCTTGGCAGCCCAACAAACATCAATTCCTATTCAGATCAGGAGGATCATTTTTGAAAAATTCAATGATACTAATCAAAGATTCACAAATGACGAGATATTTGAGATCTTGAAGAATAATGGGATCGGCAACTCTGTTACGATTGACGACATGGAACCACATTTTAAGCAACTACATGATGAAGGACTTATCAGGCCAATTGCCCAAAACTTTACAACTCAGTGGTACAAATTATTCGAAGAAGTAGAGAAATTCAAGTGTAAAACATGCGGTCAGGAGATTTACTTGGGGAAGCTTGAATCTCGAGTCTGCCTTCAGTGTAAAGCAGTTATTTAGACCTGTATCTTACTGCGGCTTCTTCCAAAACTTGAATCATTGGTAGCTTGGCGCCTGTCAAATACAATACCAAGGCTCCACCTGCAGTGCTTATGTGATTTATTTTGTCTGCCAATCCATACCTCTTAAGGGCAGCAGTAAGATGGCCACCACTTACAATAGTTGTTGCAAATGAATTAGCAACTCCATTAAGGAGTGCTTCTGTTCCATACTTGAAATTCTCATTTTCGAAGAATCCAGGTGGTCCGCTCATAAAAACAGTGCCTGCACTTTGAATTGATTTCAAATAATACTCCACAGATTTGGGTCCAAGGTCTAGTATTTGTTCGCCTTTGTCAAGTTCACGTACATCAATCTCCACCCTTTTTCCGTTTCTGTCTACCGCAATATCAACTGGCATCGAAAATACGTCCGGATATTCTCCAATCAATGAATGAGCCTTGGTAACAACTTCTTCCTCCCTCTTGATTCCTAGCGGGAACTTGATTCTTCCCTGAGCCCTTAAAAAGACATTGGCTATAACACCAGTAAGGAGAACCTGATCCGCCCTTCCATTTTGAATTAATTCCTTTATAGCTTCTAGTCTATCATCAACCTTTGAGCCTCCCAACACCACAACATGTGGTCCCTTGGTAACTGTCAGGATTTCATCTAGCTTTTTGACTTCTCGTTCTACTAGTCTACCGGCACAAGAGGGAAGTACGTGCGCAAATCCTATTATCGAGGGATGAGAACGATGTGAACTTGGAAATGAATCCAGTACACACAGATCAAATAATTTCGATAGTCGATTCACCATGATTGTCTTTGAAGCATCAGAAGGAGAAAACTCGTAATTTTCCTCAGCGCATAATCTCAGATTATCTAGTAAAATTATATCGCCATCTTTCATGTTTTTTATTTCTCTTTGCGCTTCTGTGCCGATGACATCTTCAACGTATTTTATTTTACGTCCTAGAATTTGCTCAAGAACTCTTGCATGATCTTCCATTCCAGTGTAATCCTTATTTCCTACTCTGCCTTGGTGTGACGCAATGATCACTTTTCCGTCTTCTAGGTCTTTGAGAGATTCCGTTGATTCTCTAATTCTGCTAGTTTCGATTATCTTCATAGTTACAGGGTCTATGGGGCAATTCATATCAACACGAAGAAAAATAGTCTTACCTTTAGTATCAAAATCGTCCAGCGTAAGAATTCTCACGGCGATCCTATCTTTGGGTGTGGTTAAAATCCTTTAGTCGTGTAACCATCACTTAACTATACAAGAAGAGTAATGTCCTTTTTAACATGATTGGGCCACGATTAATGTATGCATGCCAAGAAAAAGGAGGACCTGTTTGTGCGGGATTGGCTTTTCGATATAAGAAGTAGAACATTTTTTCTGCTTCTGTTATCCTTTTTGATTACAGTCTATATTGCGGTCACAAAAATCGTCATCACACCAGATCACAACTTTGAAAATTACATGCAGACCATATCGGGAAATGCTCCAATCGATCTTAGCATGCAGATCTTCTCCGAGCTTGGATGGGTGCTCTATCCCATATTCATTGGCATCATATTATTCATAAAAAGAAAAACTCGGCGCCTAGGTCTGATTTTGCTGCTCTCGCTCTTGGTTGGAAGTATGGCTTCAGCATATATGAGATGTTATACCGGCTATGAAAGACCTGATCTACAATTTTTAGGAGGGCATTTGTCAATTACATCTGGAGCAGATATAGGAATCCCCTGCAAGATCGACGGTACATTTCCAGCAGGACATACAGTTAGGACGACTATCTTTGCATTTATAGCCGGATACGCTTTATCAAGAAAATTCCCACACGGCTGCTACCTGGTTTGGTTATATCCAATCCTGGTCTCAATAAGCAGGTTGTATCTGTTACAGGAATATCCATTGACTATAATAGCAGGAGTGATTTTTGGGGTGCTAGTTGCCAATACTGTTTCAAAGAAATTGAAGATCGAAGTTATCTTTGATAAATCAAAAACCTAGTTCGTGCAAGACCTTTGCACTGATCAAAACAATAGCATAATGATCCAAATCGTGACTATAAATCCAATATCTTATGTCTCGTTCTTGTTTTGTCTTTCTTAATCCAATATTTATCTCATTGAGGACCGTAAAACCGATCTTCTTGGCCGTATCCTTTTCTTTTGTCATAATTATCCGAAAAGCTCCCTTTTGCGTGGCAAAACCTAACTTTACCATTTGTTGAGCAATATCTGGTGCTTTATGTTCATCCTCTAATTGAAAAGTCTGTAAGATCGGTAACTGTGACGGATGAAAATCCATGGATCCTATCCAAAGATGTCAAATAAAATCTACCTGCTGTCATTCTAAAATCGTTCAAAATTTTAAGAAAAAATTCGGTAAATATGTTAAAAATATTAACTCTTATGTCAAATCCTGATCATAACAAAAACTTAATCGATTCTCAAGTCTTTAAAGACGCATGACGTCTCTTCCAGCACAAGCTAAATCATATGGAATCAAAAAGGCTGAGGCTACGAAATTACGAAGGAAGGGTGAAAACAAGCTAAAAGTAGTTCTTTCACAAAAAAGAAGATCATCTTCTGGACTTGCATCACTTGAAAGGAAGAAGGAGGCCACAATTCGTCAGAGAGATCATATTATGCAGTTACTTAATCAGGCCTTGGCTCAAAAAGAGAGCTTAGAAAGACTCAAGACTATGGCTGAAGAGAGAATAAGACAAGAACAAGACGCAAGGGATCAAGTAAAACAGCAAAGTGAGTATGGGGGACCAGATGAAAAAGCTGCGGCCGCTGAGAGACTGAAATTTATTGATGAAAAAATTCGTGAATTGCGTGCCGAGATAAAGGAAAGAGAAGCAGCAGAAGCAAGACTTGTTAACACGATAGCAAACTATGAGAGGGAGAAGTCAACACTTCTTCTGAAGTTACAAAAGGAAATTCATGCCAAACCTGGCTTAATTGAGCAACTAAAAGCCAGCACAAAAACAGAAGCAAGGCTCAGACCGCAAGTTAAATCCATGATAAAACGAGAGGCTCAGGCAGAAAAGGCACTTGCTCTAGCGCGAAAGAAACTTGCCGTAGCACAAAGGAAGCGAGCACAACTTGCAGCTAAGAGAAGAAAAGCCAAGAGAAAGGCAAAACGAAAAATTGTAAAGCGAAAATCAAAGACTCGAACAAAGAAATCTCCAAAAAGGAAAAAGATATCGAAGAGAAAAGCCAAGATGCGCTCGCGCAGGCGGAGAAGAACAGTAAAACGAAAAGCATCAAAATCTAGACGAAGGAAGTAATTATACGCTTAATTAATATTGAATAACTTTTTTTGGTACGATATGTCCGTACCTAACAGGATGACTGTTGAGATCCTTGAAACACCAAAACTTAAAGACCCATCGTTAATTTGTGGTCTGCCTGGAAGCGGATATGTAGGGAAACTTGCCGTTGATCATCTTATCGAGGAATTGAAGGGAATTCCATTTGCAAGCATATTTTCGTCGTCATTTCCACCGCAGGTCTTAATTCAATCAGATGGAACAGCTGATCTGATGAAAAACGTTCTATATTATTGCAAAGGTAAGTCGCATGACTTGATTCTTCTTAGTGGTGATGCTCAGCCCGTTACTCCAGAAAGTGAATATGATATGGCAGAAGAGATTACAAAAATTTGTGAAAAGATGGGTGTAAAAACAATCTATACACTTGCAGCATACATCACCGGAACATTTTCAAAAACTCAGAAGGTTTATGGAACAAGTACATCACAGCGAATCATAAAAGAATTTCCAAAATATGGAATTCACACTATGAGCAATGGCAGTATTACGGGCATGAATGGGCTAATTATTGGCGTCGGTAAAAGAAAAGGAATAACAGGAGTTTGTTTATTGGGGGAGACTTCTGGTTACGTCGTTGATGCAAAAGCATCAAAAGCCGTTCTTGAAACTTTAGCTAAAATGTTAGATCTTAAACTAGATCTTACAGGTATTGCAAAGAAAGCACAGGATACGGAACAACTTGTAAAAACAATTGAGGAACAAATGGGTCAGAGAACCGGTGCAGAATCTCTACCGATGACACATCAAGACAAGAAACTAGGATACATCAGCTAAAATGAAAAAACGTGGTCCAATTGTAATGATACTAGGAGCAATACTAATAATCTCAGCATTAGCTGTAGCCTATACTGTTGTGCCAAGTACAGATTCAAGTATCATTGGAAATGACTTTTTACCATCACCCGAAAGCATGTTCGATAATGTCTCAGAGAAAGTAAGAATTGACGCCGGTACAGCATATACATTTTCTCACACAACTAGCGCCTCTCAGGTGCCTTTAATGTGGGGGATCCACATCACAAACTACAAACCTGATGATCATGTTTCAATCTCAATATCTAACATATTTGGCGATAAATTTGGATCATTTGATGAAAGGGATCCAATATTCATCAAATCTTTTATTGTGCCCAAAGTTGACACGTACAATTTCTACGTGGAGAACAAAGGAAAAGAGCCAGTAACAATTACAATGATGTTCTCAGAGAACCCTGAAAAATCAAAGGCGCTAACAGATCCAAACTCACCGTTTGTCAAAAACATTGTACCGCTTGCAATGGCAGGCTTTCTTTTGATTATAGGTCTAGTAGTAATAATTTCTGGAATAATACTTGGTGTAATGGATTGGAGAAAAAGTAAGAATCAGTCTAGATATATCTAGAACTCTAGCACGCTTAGCTTACCATACTTGCCCACATTTAGTGCATTTTCTCCCTTGAATGCAGAAATGTATCCGTTTTCTATCTTGACTTTTGAGCCTGGCTTTACCATTTTAATCTGAGCATCCCATAAGGTAAGCTTGATCTGGCCAGTGTCATCTTTCAGTATGGCATCTGCAACTTGCGCTTGTCCACCAGTTCTAAGATTAACAGTTCGAGGCTCACCAATGCTATCTATGACTCCTTCTATAGGTTCGAGTCTATTCTGCGGTCTGGTGAGTTGATCTATAGTTGGCATTTAACAAAATTTTTCGTGTTCAAATAATAAGTGTTTTGATGTAACAATTAATCTTTCCAAAGTATGGAGTAAATAAGACAAAATATTTCACATTGTTGAACTATGGTCGCTAGGTGTTAATTTTAGGAAGAAAAGGCGCCTAGGACCAGAAGGATCATTACTATTGTGAAGGCACCAAAAATGGAGCCCATTGAGATTATGAGAATATTCTTCCTTTTCATAGGCTGTACGGTTAATTGTTTGTCTAATTAACATATCATTGATTCTATAGTTAGCGAAAACCATTCTAATCGATTTGTCAATCGTAAATAAGGTGATCAGATTTTAAATAAGGTCTCAATAGATTAAGACGGCATGAGCGAGCAAACTAGATACTTTTTTAATTTCTCCTTCTTCAAAGTGGACCCAAAGTGGCGCTGGATGGCTGACCTAGCAAAGGAGGAATCAGCAAAAGAAGTAGAGAATATTGTTAGAAACTCACAGATAATGTACAGATCATATTCTACTTTGGGATTAAGAGATGATGCAGAGTTTCTCTTATGGTTTGCTTCAGAATCAGTTGAAAAGATTCAGGATGTCATATCAAAGTTGTACCTGACAGTTTTTGGAAAATATATCAATCCAACACACGTGTATATGTCGACTACCAGACCTTCAATCTATGCAAAGAATCCAGCCGGGCACGGGTGGCTTGCTGGTGAGGAACAAAAAAAGTATGTCATAGTATACCCATTCATTAAAACACGAGAATGGTATCTCTTACCCCTTGAAAAGAGGAAAGAAATGATGACAGAACACATTGAAGTTGGAAGAAAATATCCAGAAGTTAAGCTAAACACCACCTACTCGTTTGGAATTCACGACGAAGACTTTATGCTTGCCTTTGAAACAGACGATCTTCACAAGTTCCAAGATTTGATAATGGAGTTGAGAGAAACCCGTGTCAGCGGATACGTCAAAGTTGACACTCCTATGATAGTTTGCATCAAAAAAGACCTTGTCCCTCTGATAAGGAGTCTCGGTTGATGAAGGCATTAAAGGAATGGGCCACTGTTGTACAAGCACTTGAAAATGGTAATCAGACTGTCTTGTTACGAAAAGGTGGAATTCTTGAAACGGCCTCGGGCTTTAAAGTAGAATCAGAAAAATTCGCATTATTTCCCACCTATGAGCACCAAGACAACGCCTCGCTCAAATCCCAATATTATCAATATCTTGCGGATGCAAGAGAAAACAAACCAAAAGATGGCGTAAACAAAATAACGTCTTTTGCCGAAGTCTTAGAGGAACGCGACATTGTTTCCATGGAGAAAATAGAGAAACTGTCGCCGTTCCATATCTGGAGTGATTCCTACATGGTGGAAAGGATGAACTGGATGCCGGAAAAACCAATGACAGCGATATTTCTAAAGGTGCACAAGATTCCAGCTACTGAGATTCCAATTCTCCCTGAATATCACGGTTGCAAATCTTGGATAGAATTAAATGTAAATGCAGAAGCTGGAAAAACAGTTTTGAGTGAGGCTGAGCTTCAACAAAAACTACTAGAATTTAGGAGAATTGTAAATTGAAGTATAGAACACTAGGTAGAAGCGGAATAAAGGTATCAGAAATAGGTTTTGGAGCATGGACTTTGGGTCTTGACTGGTGGGGCAAGAAAATTGAAGATGATGAAGCAAAAAGAATGTTGAATCTAGCATATGATCTAGGAATTAATTATTTTGAGACAGGCGACATTTACGGTAGAGGTAAAAGCGAGAAGCTGATAGGAGAAGTATTTTCTGGAATGAGAAACGAGCTAGTAATCTCCACCAAATATGGTTACGATATCTACGGGGACGAGCAGATAGGACACAAGGAGCTTCCTCAGAAATTTACTCCTGAATTTACCGAATTTGCCCTGCAAAAGAGCTTAGAGCGACTACAAACTGACTACGTTGATGTTTATGGTTTACACAATCCCAAAATACATACAATCAGAGACAAGAAAATTTTTGAAACTCTGGACAAAAAGATGAAGGAAGGAATAATCAAAAGTTATCAGATTGCATTAGGTCCAGCCATAGGTTGGATAGATGAAGGGCTAGAATCCATGGAAAGGACCAATGCCACAGCGGTACAAACCGTCTACAACATTCTGGAGCAAAATCCTGGCAACACATTGATAGGAGCTGCTGAAAAGCACAATGTTGGTATATTGGTACGAGTTCCGGATGCCTCTGGAATATTGACCGGTAAGGTAAACGCAGACACAAAGATCAGTGAAAAGGATCATCGTTCTGTTAGAACAGGCGAATGGGTAAAGCAATCACTGCAGAAAGTAGATCAATTAACGCCAATTGCGAAGCGAAATGGTCTTAACATGACTGAACTTGCCATCAAATTCATCTTATCACATGGGGCAGTATCATCAGTGTTACCAACGGTTGTCAGCGAAGAAGAAATTACCATGTTTTGCCAGATGTCTGATGGAAAATACCTTAATGATACAGACAAGAATGAAGCCATTAGCTTATTCAATCAATGGCCTCCATACGAGCTTAAAGCATCGGTTCAGACAGCGTAAAAGCAAGATTTCCTATTGCTAGGTCCAAATAATATCCAAGAAAAAATGTTAGTTTAGGTACGCTTTGATCGGTTCTTCTATATCAAATTCATGTTCTACAAAGTATTCAACTCTTGTTTTCTTGAATTCTCGTGAGCTAAAGAGAATCTTGTAATCCTCTATACCTATTTGCTCTTGAATCTGTTTTGCCATGTCTTCTGCATCTTCGATGCTTTTGCAGTGAACCATGGAAAATACGTTGTATGGCCAATCAGGATAAACTGGCCTTTGATAACAATGACTAATCTGTGGGAACGCACCAAGCTTGGCGCCAATATAGTCAATTCTTTCCGTTGGTACCTTCCACACAATCATACCATTTGCTATAAATCCTGCCTCTCTATGTCTTAAAATGGCAGCGAACCTTCGCATGACGCCGATTCCTTCATAGTATTTTGCCTTTTCAAGAAGCTGTTCTTCTGTTATTCCAAGATTCTGAGCTGATTTCAAGAACGGCATTTCTATAATCTCCAAGTCCTTTTGTAATTCACGAATGTAGTTCTTGTCTTCTTCTGTGGCAACAAACTTTACTTCCTGAATACTTTTCTTTTCTTCAGTGGGTTTGACCTCAGATTTTTTTTCGTCCACCATCTCAAGCTTTACTCCAATCTTGAATAACTTAATGGTTGGAAGCAATCTTGTTTTTTTAATTCCTGATAACTTTGAGAACTTGTCTATTTCTGATTTCAGATCTGAACCAGGCGGAACGGCAAGAGTGAACCATAGATTATACTCGTGGTTTCTTTCATAATTGTGACTAACACCGGGATGTCTGTTTATCTGATTAGCAACACGTTCTAGTTTCTCAGGCTCTATTGCCATTGCAACTAATGCGCTTTTGTATCCCAATTTCCTAGTATCAAAAATGGCACTTAGCTGCCTGATTATTCCCTTTTCTTTGAGCATTCGAAGTCTTTGCATTATCTCTTCATCTGAGATATGAAATTTTTTTGCAATTTCAGAGTATGGTCTAAGAACAAGAGGAAATGTCCATTGGATCTCGTTTAGAATTTCCTTATCCAGCTTGTCCATAGATACAAAAAACCAATCCATCTTGCAATTAAAAATGTTACCTAGATTTTCATGGAATCTATAAATATCATGCAAAGGCAGCGAAATTCGTTGATAGTTGACCTGAACCTAAAGGGAAATTTGGTAGTTGTAGTAGGGGGAGGAAATGAAGGTCTAAAGAAAGTCAATGCATTACTTACCCAGGATTGTAAAATTCTACTTGTCAGCGATTCAACAAACAAACAGATTGAAAATTATGTCAAAGAGAGGAAAGTCACTTTCAAAAAAATGAAGCTAAAAAATGCCGATTTTTTGAAAAAATATAAACCTTTCATGGTCCTTGCTACAACAGACGATCGGGAATTGAACAGGAAGATAGTCGAACAAGCAAAAAAGATGAGATGTTATGCTTATGCTGCTGATGATCCAGAGGTCAGTGACTTTGCATTTGGCTCGGTCATAAATATACAAGATACTGTTCAGATAGCCGTATCTACTGGTGGACGAAGTCCCGCAATGGCGCGCAAGCTAAGAATCCAAGCAGAAAAAGTCTTCAAAAAGCTAGTCAGAAAGGAGGACATTTATCAAATAAAACTGCAGGATTTTGCCCGAAGGGCGGCAAAGGCAAGAATTGCCACCTTTCCCGCACGCAAAAAGTTCCTATATAGTGTTATGAATGACAATCATATTAAACAATTAATAGAAGACGGAAATTTAAAAAAAGCACAGAAAAGAGTGATTGAAATGTTAGGTGGTATGAGCTGACCAAAAAAATAATCAATGCTAGGGTTACCTTCAGGAGATCTCCAATCCACATGCTTGAAAGGTTCGCCTTAAGAGACTTGGATTCTGCTTATCAATCTTTTCTGAAACATTCTGGATTACAAGAATGCGTCATATTGCAGACTTGTAACAGAGTAGAGATTTTTGGATGCGGTTCCACCTCCGATATAGAACGAATCAAGAAGACATGGGCATCCGTAGCCGGTCTTGAGGAAAATGCATTCAAGGAGAACCTTGAGATAAGTCAAGGAATTGAGGCATTTGAACATCTTTTGAAGCTCACATCAGGGCTAGACTCTCTTGTTGTTGGCGAAGAGCAAATTCTAGGACAAGTCAAGGAGTCCATTAATTCCGCACAAGAATTTAGGGCCTCTGGAAACAACCTTAATACACTATTTGAAAAGGCAATTCGCGTTGGAACACGAGTAAGGCGTTCAACTGGCATTAGTCGTGGAAGCATCTCCATAGGTTCGATGGCAGTAAAGCTAGCAGAAGAAAACATTGACGACCTAAAGTCAAAGCACGTACTCTTGATAGGAACAGGGGAAGCAGCAAGTTTGGTGGCAAAATCGCTTAAGAAAAGAGGAATTGATTTCTCTGTGACAAGCAGAACTTTTGAGCGTTCCAAGGCATTTGCCGAAACTGTTGGTGGCAGACCAATCAAATTCGAAGAAGCCATGGCTAATTTCAAATTAGTAGATGTACTATTTGTCGCTACAATTGCTCCATACTTTTTAGTTACATATGAAAGAGTAAAGAATGCAATGGAATCACGCAAAAAAGGCATGCTAATAATGGATCTCTCTAACCCAAGAACAGTTGACGAAAGGGTAACAACCATAAAGAAGATAAAAATGATGAACTTGGATCAGATTGCAGAGATGGTAGACAAGAATATGAGAACAAGAATAGGTGTAGTGTCATCTGCAGAGAAAATAATTAATGAAGAGCTGCCGGTGGTAGAAGCAGTAATGAAAAGAGTGCAAGTCGAACCTATAGTAAATAACGTTTTCAAGGAAATTGATCAGGCCAGAATAAAGGAACTCAAAAAGGCTCTTCAGATGCTAGGTGAGACTGACGAACAGAAAATAAGAATTATTGACCAACTCACACAGGCAATAGTCGAAGATATTATGTCAACCCCAATGAACAACCTGAGAAAGGCTTCAGAACAAGGGGATTCTGAAATATTAAGAACTGTTACCAAACTCTTCAATTATAAAACAAGAGAGTAACAAATTATATTGCTAGTAAATCGTAATTTGTATAATGTCTTTTCCTAATCTGAGGCTTCGTCGTTTACGAAAAACTGGCAAAATTCGTGAGCTCTTAGAAGAAGTCAGACTTTCCCCAAAAGACCTTATTTGTCCTATCTTTGTTGAGGAGGATTTGAAGTCAAAAGTTCAAGGTGAATCAATGCCTGGTATGGAAAGGCTTCCACTAAAAGATGTAGTTGATGAAGTAAATTCTATTGTAGAATTGAAGATTCCAGCTATTATGGTTTTTGGAATGCCATCGCGTAAGGATGATAGAGGTTCTTCTGCATTTGCTCAAGACGGGATTGTTCAGAAAGCAATTTCAGAAATAAGAAAGAATCTTGGTAATGAAATCGCAATTATGGCAGATGTCTGTCTTTGTCAATATACGACTGCAGGACATTGCGGTCTTGTGAAAGGTCACAAGATAGATAATGATTCCAGTCTTGAAACCTTGGCAAAAGTTGCCGTTAGTCAAGCTCAATCTGGAACAGATGTAGTATCGCCATCTGCAATGATGGACGGCCAAGTAAAAATGATAAGAACGGCGCTAGATGATGCTGGGTTTTCCGATGTAGCAATAATGTCGCATTCTGCAAAACATCGATCGTCGTTATACTCTCCATTCAAAGACATGGCACATTCTGCTCCAAAATTTGGAGACAGGAAAACCTACCAATTACCATATACTAATCCAAAAGAAGCCATGCGCGAAGTCGAGACAGATATAGCCGAGGGGGTTGATATTGTTATGATAAAGCCAGCCCTAGCCTACTTGGATCTAATTGCGATGACTAGGGAAAAGTTCAACATACCGATATCGGCGTACAGCGTCTCTGGCGAGTATGCTCTGGTAAAGGCAGCTGCCATGCAAGGCTGGGTTGATGAAAAGGAAGTGACATTAGAAATTCTTACCGCAATTAAGCGAGCAGGAGCCGACATGATAGTAACATATTTCTCAAAGAGTGCCTCAAAAGTCCTTAACGAGAAATGAGAGATGACGAAGGATTCGAAATAGACCGTGCCTATGATCTCTTACCTCATGTTGTGGGTGCTAGTTGGGCTACCATTTGGTTCCGGATGAATAGAATAAGAAGGCCTAGTCAGGAAGAGTTTAGAAGAAAAGTTGCAGAATATTTCAAAATACTTGATCCATTAATTACTCTATATCCACAAAATGAAAATTTCAAAGAAATGATAATTCACATAAAGAATAGACACCAAGAAGAGATGGATCGAATACTTGGTGGAAAAAATCAAGAAATTGAAAAGCGATTCAAAAGATATATAGAATACGGCTAGATTTCTCTTTTAAATTCTCTTAGAAACTGATTCATTATTCTAATTCTTCGTCTTTCTTCATTTTTAGCTGTTTTCGTATTCATCTTCTTCTCTAGGAGCAAAAGTTTTTTGTAAAAATGATCCAACGTCCATTTTGTTTCATCTGGAACGCGAAATTTACAAAACGGATCCTCACTATTGTAAAATGATCTTTTTTCAGTGCCACCCACTGAGAAAACCCTTGCTATACCTATTGCTCCTATTGCGTCCAACCTATCAGCATCCTGTAATATTTTACCTTCTAGGGTTTGCGGGATAACACCTCTTGAGAAACTGTGATCTCTAATTGCTTCCGTTATTATTTTAATTTCGTCAACAGAATATCTGTATCTTTTGAGGATTCTTTTTGCCTCTTTTGCACCACTTACTGAGGAAGTCTTAGAGCGGGGATCTGATTTTGGATACCAAACTATATCATGAAGCAGAGCTGCTGCAAGAACAAGTTTCATGTTGGCCTTTTCCTTCCTAGCTATTGTTTGGGCATTCTTGTATACTCTTACTATATGTCCAAAATCGTGGGCAGAATCATTTTTTGCAGTTCTCTTTATCACCTCTTTTCTTAATTGTTCAACTAATCGCAATTTGGTTTTTCAAACTAATCCTTTGTTATAAATTCCATGATGGTTTGATCGGCAAGGGAAGGACGGTTAAGAACGGATAAAGAACTTATAAAATTCAAAAGAAACATTCGAAATCAGAGAAATTTCGAACCTACGCAGACCAGATATCTCTGTTATTTCGCAAAATGAAAAGAAAGTACAAATATTTATAAATTAAAATAGCGTAATGCTAATGTGAGCACCAAAGCGTGGAAATGCTATAGATGTAATCTTACTTTTACTGACGAGTACCACGCTAGTTTGCATGAAGATCTCTCAAAACACAATGTTAGAGAGATCGAAATGGTAAAGGTGTAAAAGCTCCTAAAACACGATAATCTTATTGCAGGAGACTATTGAGTAACTACATGTCATACTCAAATCTGTCCAAGATGAATTTTGAAGTCTCAGAAGAACAAAAAAATTTTCTAGAACAAGTAGATTCTGCCTGCACATCTATTAGAGATCATGAATCAAAATGTTACCTTGAAGAAAGGGCAAATGATAGGATAGTTCCAGAATTTGGAAAAATTGGAATGCTTGGTTGTCCTATCTCAAAAAAGTATGGTGGCCTAGGTTATGATGTTTTAACTTACATGTTGGCACTTGAAAGAATAGGAAAAGAAGGAAATTCACTACGTACTTTCTTTTCAGCGCATATTTCAATCGGTCAAATGGTTCTCCAAAATTGGGCTGATGAAGACCAAAAAAGAAAATATCTTCCTAACACCACTTCCGGGAAAAGCATGATGGCATTTGCACTAACTGAGCCAACAGCTGGGAGCGATCCAGCTTCGATGACAACAAAGTTTGAAGAAAACGGAGATAATTTCATTTTGAATGGAAAGAAACACTGGGTTGGCAATGGCACCATTGCGAAAGTCATAACAACATACGCAAGAGGACCTGATAGAAGAATATCTGCCTTTATTATTGATACTGATTCGAAAGGTTTTCATGCAGAAGAGATGAAAGACAAGGTAGGATTACTTACAGTAAAGAATGCGGAAATTAATTTTGAAAACTGTGTTGTCCCAAAAAAGAATCTTCTTGGAACAAAAGGGAAAGGACTAAGCATAGCGTACAGTGCGCTCATAGATGGAAGGTTGAGCGTAGCCGCTGGAGCGGTGGGAGTAATGAATGACTGTCTTGAAGAATCCATAAAACATTCACAAAAAAGGGAGCAACATGGTGCTTTACTTGCAAAGAAGCAGCTTATTCAAGAACACCTTACATCCATCATACTAAATATTGAAAGTTCCAGGTGGCTAGTTTATTGTGCTGCCGCAGCAAGACAGAAACTTCATGATTACATTGAGAACCTAAAGGAAAAAGATGAAAATTGGCAGTCAAAACTCAATAGAGAAGAGCAGGAATATTCATTATTGCGAAAGAGGGCTGACAGGCTTGCAGCTATAGCCAAACTTCATGCATCCAACGCCGCCTTTGACTGCTCAAATAGGGCAGTACAGATCTTTGGATCTTTTGCATATCAGAAGACAAACAGGGTTGCAAGACACTTTTTGGATTCTAGAGCAATTACCATATACGAAGGCGCGAACGAAGTCTTAAAACTGAAGATAGCTTCTCTTGAGCTCGGGGAAAAGTACCAAGCGTATTAGTTTCTGAGCAATACTTTATTCATTGTATAAAGTCCTTGTTCTATCTGCTCTCTTGTAATGATCAATGGCGGGATAATTCTAAGGGATTTCTGGCCAGCCCCGAGCGTTAGCAAACCGTTCTTGAATATTTCCAAAATCTTCTTGTCTCGGCGCACCTTGGTGTCAAACTCTAATCCAATCATGAGGCCTAGTCCTCTTACATCTATGACACCTTTTTTCCCTACAAGTTCTTCCAATCCTTTCTTGAGAATATTGCCCATCTTTGTTGCATTTTGAAGAAGTTTGTCTCTTTTTATTACTTCAAGAATTCTTGCCCCAACTGCCATGTCAATTCTACTTCCTCCACCCCACGTACTAGATAATACTGATTTTTCACCAGGATCAAATTTTTTGTGAAACGCGGCCGCTCCGACTTGTAAAGCCTTTGCTGCACTCATTATGTCTGGTTTGACATCATAATGCTCAAAGGCCCACCACTTTCCTGTGTGACCAACACCTGATTGAACTTCATCCAAAATTAGCGGAACTCCATACTGTGTTGCGTATTTTCTTAAATTTTTAATGAATTTCTTGCTGGCAACGTTGTATCCTCCTTCTCCTTGAATAACTTCGGTTAGAATGAATGCAACCTTGTTTTCTTTCAGAAGATCTTTGACAGAATCAATCTCTGTATCATCGTCTTTTACACAAAACTTTATCCTCTTGACGGGGAACTCTGGAAAGTTATATTTGTGAACAGGTCTGCTCGAGGTAAAGCTGAGAGCTCCCAAGGTTCTGCCGTGGAATGATCCTGCACAAGAAACGCCAGGTAGAGGACCCATCTTCCTGTAGGCTATTTTTATCGCATTTTCGACCGCCTCTGCACCGCTATTTATGAAAAATGTCTTAAAACCACTTGGTATGATGGAAGAAATTTTTTCTGCAATGCCTGCATGCTCCCTACAATAAAAATCTTGACCGGCAATTTTGTGTGTTCCATTTGTGGAATATTCGGATAAAACTTCGATGATATCAGGATGAGAATAGCCTAAAGGACAAGCACCGATGTTGGAAGTAAAGTCAAGAAATCTGTTACCATCTATATCTTCGATAATGGAATCATAGCCATTTGCTATGACCAGAGGATACATGAAAGTTGAATCATAGGCATGCTTCTTCATTGCATCTATAACCCGTCTTGCATTTGGTCCAGGTAATCTTTGGTTCTTCATAGATGCATTCCTAGTTGCCCCCATGAAAAGATTTTCTAATATTAGCTTACCTGGCCCCTTTTTTGAATATATTAATTGAGAAGATTGTTATAGCACCATTCTACGCCAATTTTTTAATCAATTGGAGCGTCGTATATTTCAAACTTGAAAGCACTACAAATAGCATATGCAGTAATTATTACAATAGTTGGAATGACATCTTATGCTAGTTCAGCTCACGGGGATGGTTTTTCCACATTCCACGGACTTGCATCACAATATGGGTTCAAATCTATTACGCAACATATAGAAATTGATCCAAAAATAGCTACCACCGATTACACTCAAGGAAGATTGCTCTCACTTTCATGGCTTAATGAGGCAGATAAAACGTCCAATTATCCAAAATATTTTGACCTTATGATACTAAAGCCAGATGGAACTTCAATAGAAGAACACTTGCGTGTAATCAACAGTACAATAAATCTAAAGTTAACACCGTACGGTTCAGGCAGTTGGAATTTTGTTAATTACCAAAACCGGACCAATCCTGAAATGTCTCTGTTCCAAGGTCCTATAGATCTGATTGCTCCTATACTTGGTAAGAGTGGTCAGTACCAAATCAGCATATTTCTGGAAGGCATATCGGTTGGTCACGATTTTACAGTGTTTGATGATCATCCAGAATTTGATTACTATCTTGACGTTCCTGTAACTAAAAGTATGGCACCACTGCAACAACTAAGATCTGGAGTCTCAGCAAATGAAATTGCCTGTCCTACTGGATTTTTTCTTCTCTTAAAAGCAAGTAATGGTTCTCCAGTATGTATAAAACCAGAAAATGCCAAGAAATTGTTAGGACGTGGCTGGGCAAAAAATCACATCCTAGATTTTTATGCATTTCTGAACCCAGACTTTTCTGGCATCTACTACCCAAATGGAACAGGAATCATTCCACGTAGTATTTACGTGATTATACATAATTTCAGAAACCCATACTATATCTTCTCGTTTCAAACTTTCTATCCAGGTAATACATTATACAAGACTGATTCTGAAAATGTAACAATTTCTGATTTACACGAAGACGGTTCTTATAGATACAATATTGTTTTTAACACACATAACGATATTAGACAAGAAGCAGCCAAGGTAATCATTACCTGTAATAATGAGACACAAGCGATTTATGTTCCACCTCCCGAACCGCTTCATTAAGAATGAAAAAATGAAAACTCTACATCTTTCAATATTGTTGAAAGATAAAACCAATTCTAAGAACGATTTATCAGTAGAATACTGTCAACATTTCTATACCCTTCTAATAAATACTCCTATGGATACCATGGGCAAGAAACATCGTGGATTTGATGAGCCAACTCGCAAGCAAAGACAGAGAAGAGAAAAGAAGACCAAGAGAATGCAGAGGGAGGGATTTGAACCCCCGAACCCCTAAGGGAAAGGATTTCCCATGCCAAAATCTTGAGTCCTTCTCGGTTGGCCGGGCTTCGATACCTCTGCAAGGAGAAGTTCAAACATTGACTATATAACTGAAACCGTGGTCTAAAATTTTCAATGACATGTGTATCTAATATTATGTGAGAAGTTTCTCTGATATGGCAGGCATCGTATAGAAAAATTCATCCTCAAACGCAAAATCTTGCTTTCCATGTTTTCTTAATGCTTCAAAGTATCTCATGCAATTTGTGTAAAACTCGCTTGATCTTGCTTCATTTGATTCTTGCATAAGTGGAACTTTCTAAAGAAAGGTTTCTTTTGGTAGGTAAGAAATTTTAGACTTTGTTATTGCGTCTTTTTAATTACCTTGAGACCTTCACGGGCTGGCAAGGCTTTCTATGAACTCTATATGCTTTGAGGCCCCTATTCCGGAAATTATTCTTTCGATCTTGCCATCTAGGCCTATCAGATAGGTGATTCTTTTTGTGTACATTCCAAGTGTTCCTCTTGCATCATATAACGATGCGATCTTCTTTCCTGGATCGGAGAGAAGCTTGAATGGAAGCTTGTACTCAGAACAGAATTTCATGTGTGAGTCTTCAGAGTCCTGGTTTATTCCAAGTATCTCGTACTTGTCAGAAACCTTGTGATAATAATTCTTGAATCCATTGACCTCAGCTGCACAACCTGGAGTATTATCCTTGACATAAAAGAATAGAACTACTTTCTTCTTTCCAAAATACGACGAGAGTCTTACAGTCTCACCTGTATGAGATTTTAGCTCAAAATCTGGCGCAGACTCACCACCTTTCATATCATAACTAAACTCTTATCTGATTTAATTTTTTAAAATATTATTTAGGCTGTTCTGCAGGATCTTGAATTCCCAACCATGTATATCCTTTCAGTTCTAATTCATCTGCAAGCTCTTTAGGTCCTTCTTTAATCATCTTGCCTTCTGACATAACATGTACAAAGTCGAGCTTGTCAAGAAACTTGAGAATTCTTGCATAGTGCGTGATTACTATCACGGTTGCATCTTTCCTTGAAACTTGGCTAATTGCCTTTGCCACTGCCTGAACAGAATCAATATCCAAACCAGAGTCAGGCTCATCCAGAATTGAAATCTTGGGCTGAAGAACAGCCATTTGCAAAACTTCCGATCTCTTCTTTTCGCCCCCGGAAAATCCTTCGTTAAGATATCTTGACAGGAAATCCTGTTTGAGCCCTACTTGATCAAGATTTTTCTTAAGATAATTTTGAAACTCTCTTACTGTCAAAAAGACCTCGCGATTTTGATCGCCAAGTGATTTACTCAATGCATTGTATGCAGTCCTGAGAAAATGTGAATATCCAACACCAGAAACCTCTGTAGGATACTGGAATGCTAGAAACAATCCTTTCTTTGATCTTTCATCAGCAGAAAGATCAAGAATGCTGTGACCATCAAGTAGGATCTCTCCCTTTGTAACTTGGTACTTTGGATGTCCTAGGATAGTATATGCAAGTGTACTCTTTCCAGACCCGTTTGGACCCATTATGGCATGAACTTCGCCTGAGCCTGTCTTGAGATTTACACCTTTGAGAATTTCCTTTCCATCTCTTTGGGCATAGAGGTCTTTGATCTCTAGGATTGCCATGTGCCTAATCATGCCTTTTGGATATATAAGTCAACAAAAAATTAGCTTGTTCTAATTCACCAAATATCTTACATTCCTTTTAGCCATGAAAACGTTGTCTGTCACAATAAGGACTCTAACACTCCTAATCTGTGGCGGTCTACATATGTATACCATGGTCTACTTCAGGGTTGTCTCGACCAAACTGACCGAAGAGGAACACAGTAGATTAATTGATATTTGTAATGTTGTAGGCTGTTCACCGTCTTATCTCATTAAAGACGCAATATTGAGAATGATCAACGTAGAACAAAAAACAACACAAAGAGAGCCTAATCTTCTACAAACGCTATCCAAGGAATTAAACGTGAAACCTAGACGGGAAAGCAAGGAATTCCCTAGCATCGAATTTGCCAAATTCCTTGAAAGATAGACTAATTGAAAATTAGTACGAGGCAATTAAACAAAAAGAAAAGGGGTTAGTTTTTAGCTAACAATGGTCGTAAAGTGACTTTCATCTTGTATGCGTTCAGAATCTCTTTGCATCTGTTCCTTATGGTAACTTCCGTGATTCCTGCTACGCTTGAGACGTCTCTTTGCAGCACGCTCTGCCCAAGAAGTGTTGATGCTATGTAAAGATAGGCAGCAGCTAGACCATTAGGAGCTTTCCCGTCAGCAAGATTGTGGTCTTCGGTCTTGTCAGCTATCTCAGCAGCTAGTCTTTCAACTCTTACCTCAAGCTTTGCCAGATTTGCAATCTTTGAGATGTATTTTTCAAGCGTCACCACTGGAGCTGTTTTTGAACCAAGTTCCATGACGAGCATTCGGTAGTATTTTGCAGTCAATTTGACATTCATTTTTTCATCTTTTGTACTACCACTAGATGCACAGATTTCATCAAGGGATCTTACAACGTCACATTGCTTGCATGCCATGTAAATGGTTGCAGCCGACATACATGCGACAGACTTGCCTTTTGCTTCTGCTTGGCCTTGGAAATTCCTGTATATCATAGACGCAGATTCTATGACGTTCCTTGGTAGTGATAGTGCTTGGCAGGTTTCGCCAATTTTTGATAGTATATTTGCAAGTCTTCTTTCCCTGGGAGATGCTACTCTTATTCTTGTCTGCCATTTTCTAAGATTGTACATCTGATTTGCGATATCACTTGATATTGTCTTTCCATTGAAATCTTTTGTTCCTATTGCAATTTCCGTTCTTATTCCCAAGTCGTGTTGCGAGTAAGTGGTTTGTCCTGATGCCCTTGTAGTCTTCATTTTCTCTTCAGGATTTGTCACTCTTGATTCGGGTCCGTAATCTGGCATCTGTTCCATTGCGACCAATCCGCAGCCAGAACAAATCTTTTCGCCACTATGAATGTCATCAATTAAAGTAGATCGGCATTCTGGGCAGTGTGTTTGGAGTTCTGTTATGGTCATCTTTTTCTTCCTCTGAATCTTTTTGGTTTTGTTGCAGAGGTTTGCTCTACAATGTAAACCGACTTTCCAAGATGTTTTTTGATATTATTGGTAAGCGGAACTGCCGATGCATATGGAGCATCAACGGGACCTATCATTTCAGAAACTTTAGCTACTTTGGTTCCCGAATTATCGACAAGTAGCTGACCATCACTTAGTGGTTTAGCAAGTCTGATTATGACTCTACCGCTACTTGCTAGATGCAATATTTCGCCTACCTCCTGCAATTGGATCTTCAGAGGAAATACTGTTATCAATAGAGTTCTGTCAAAATTACTTTAGCTCTAAGCTAGAATTGCTATTTACTTTGACTGCTTCGCTCGTCGAGCCACTAATTTTTCAGATATTGTAGAAATTATTTTGGATTTCGACTGGGTTTTTGGAAGGACAATATAACCAGACCTAACATATGGTCTTCTTGGAAATCTTACTAGATCATTTGTTTCAGTTGGTTCAAACCCGGCTGCTTTTGCAGCATCGATCAATTCTTTTAGTGAAGGATCAAATATGCTTTTGTCACGAGAAACTCTTCGGCCCATTTTTTGTGGAAGTGTTTTGTTGAAATAATCCAACCAGATTACGACATGTTCGTAATCTTTCATGTGATCACTTTATCAAAATTGCATTGACCGCGCCATCTTGACCGGGCCTTGAAACTACTCTACACTTCCCAGCTTCTGTTTCCAATATTGCGCCCTTTGAAATAACACCGCGCCTTTCGTAATCATTGTTTGACGGATTGTTCAATACTTTAAGGATTTTTACTTTCTTTACTTTCGCTCCGGGAATTGCTAAATTCACAAAATCTGTAGTTTTTAATGAAGTCTTTTTGTTTTTTCCTCGCACTTTACGTACTACTGTGGCTTGCTGGCCAGGTATAGTCTCTACGGAATATCTGTCGATTTCATATTTTCTTCTAGTCCTTAGAGGATATCTTCTACCACCAGTAATCTTGCTTGTTGCAAGATTCTCCACAGACTTCTTCATAATCAGTCGATAAAGTAACTCTAATTTATACCATCTATCACGAAAGTTGTTTTTTCGAACTTTCTTACTGGCTTGTTTGCGTTATGAGCTCCGCGGGTGGTTCGTTCTGTTGTTGATTAGTGGATTGACTTGAACTTCTTACCTTTGTAAAGAGCTTCTGTTTTAGTAGATCTATTTTTGGAATTTCTCTGTTGTATTGTAGATCTTTAGTCTTCCAACATTTTGGTGTTCTATGTAATCTAATTGGTGTAATAACCTAAGATGTAGATATACCCCAGAACCACGTACCTCCACTAATCTCTTAGATGAGATGGGTTGCATGTATGCGATATAAGATAAGGTCTTCAGCGTAGCAGTTGGTAGCAGAGGCTTTGATGCATACTTTCGAATTACTGTATTAAATTCAGGCTTTAGCTGAAATACATAAGAGCCATCTGGTAGACTGGCTATCTCTATTGCCTTAAAGACCGACTTGGTCTTTTTTGCAAGATTTGTCATGAGAGTGAGAGTTTTGGTTCTAGATTCCGTGCCTGAAGCCTTGATTAGCTCTTCGACGGTTAAAGGCCTTCCAGCTGAGTAAATAGCAGCCTCTAACCTAGCGCTTGCTTCATCATCCTCTATCTTTCCCATCTGAGACAAGGTGGAATAGAACGTACTTTGATACAGTTGTAAATTTCTATTTTGTTAGCGAGACTATTATGTCATCTTCTGTCTGTTCAAGCTCAACCTTTGTGTCTCTTGCCAAGAAGAGAATGGCAAAGAAGCACCGTACTACATCTATTAATTCGAGGCCAGAAACTATTTTTCTAAAGGAACCATAACCGGTAGGTCTTACCTTATTGATTATCAGTTCCTCATATTGCCCTATTATTTTTTCAAGAGAAATGAAATAATCATCAAAGTTGGGAACCTGCACGGGATCAAATTCGAGTTGACGTCTACTTGAGCGTGGGTTTGCTATAGTTCCAATCAGGTTTTCAAGTACCGTCAATAATTCATCTAACGTAACCGGATAAGTGGATTCGTGTCTATATGGCATGTTTATTATCGCAATATCTACGTCCTCTCTCTGACTAAGCGGTCTTTTTTCCATGGCCGCCTTTTGCAAGGCAAATATGCTTTCTACTTTCATTCTGTGAATCATTGCAGAAGATAGAGCTGCGATTCCAGCTACTCTGAGGTCCTTTTTATCAGTTTGATTGAGGACTTTAATCAAAATATCTAAGATACGTACTATGTCTATGCTCCAAACATCCTTCTTGGACACATCAAGTGGGCTAAAGAGAATGTTTACAGGTGGTTGAGAAATTCCGATACCGCTATTTTCCTGACTCACTGCCTATTACCTCCTTTTTCTTTATAATATCTGATTGATCTATTCTTTTGCCAGTCCAAGTCAAGAATTTTACCTTGGAAATTGTACTAAACAATATTAAGATATTGTAACATAAGCTGGATGTTGAACAGCGAACTCGAAAAATTTCACTTGGCGTGCACTTATCTGAGAAACGATCAAAATATTGCAGCTCATAATCTGTTCATGTCTTTGGCACAAAAAGAAATGAAGAATCAGAATTTCAAGGCAGGACTTTACCTAATCTTGGCATCTGAATGTAAGGCAAAACAAGGAAAAGACCCAAAAGACGAGATTTTGGAGGCGGCAAAATTCTATCTCAAGCTGGCAAAAAAAGATCCTCTGGCTACTAATTACGCATATCGATGTGCCGCCAAATGCCTTCTAAGAGTGGGCCAATACGAGGAAGCAATGAAAATATTTGAAGAGGCCAAAAAGTACGTGCATACACCTTCAGAAGAAAAGAGAACGATTGTTGTGGTTGATGACAGCCCAGCCATAATAATTAGAATCAAGAGTTTTCTTATGCAATTGGGTTATGATGATATTCAGACAGCCTCTAATGGAAAGGAAGCTCTCAAGGAAATTACATCATTAATAAAATCAGGGAAAAATCCAATCGTGTTACTTGATATGGATTTGCCAGACTTGACGGGAGATGTTGTCGCAAGTGCATTGCTAGAGTCAAAACCAGATCTTTCAATTATTTTGATTACGGCCGATGAAAAGACTGCACCTAGAGTAAGAAAGACAATTGGATTAGGTTCTACGGCATTTGTTCAAAAACCATTTAGCATAAACGAACTGAAAAACGCACTTGATACTACAAAGCTAAGTGAAGTCAGGTAAGTAATAACAACGACATATTCAAGAGATTTATATCTCTTATTTGAATGCTGTTTACTTTGTAATCAAGTATTTGATCCGAAAATTTCTCAATTATTCTTGACGTGGGATTTTTTTCAGAGCCTTCTATTCTCATAACTATGATCATATTCCAGTCACCTTCGATGGTTGCAACAAAGAGATAGTTTGGAAGCGTTTTAACGAAATTTTTTATAGATTCTAGTATACTGTCAACGGATCTTGTAATCTTTAACTTGACAAACAGTGCTTCGAATTCATCAGTTGATGATACACTGCTAAGAACTGCCTTGTAGCCTTTTATGATGCCATTTCTTTCAAGTCTTTCAATTCTTTTTCTTATGGTTCTATCTGATACGTCTACACCAGAATTTCTTAATTCAGCGGCAATTTCCTTTGATGAAGTCCTTGCATTCTTGTTAAGAATATCAATAATCTTCCGATCTACTTCATCTAGTGTAGACCAGCTTGAGTCATCTGACAACACATTCTATTCTACTAGTCTGTTTTTGAATATTATGATGGTCCCACGCGCAGGAGTTGAACCTGCGACACTCCGGTTTCTGTAAGCCTGATAGGCTGATATCAGTTAGCCGATGGCCAACCACTACAGCCGGAAGCTCTACCAGGCTGAGCTAGCGTGGGACTGTTTCTCAGCCGGCATTTTCGTATTAAATAACTATCGATGGAAAAAAGACCAATTTATTTAATAAAAATCGACACGATCTAACGTCAAAGTTGTTGACTGACCAAACCACATATATGAAAGTATATCAAACCGGATCACGTGTCTGGGAGTTCAATCTCAGAAGGGGGTTATGTATGTGCACCATATTTGCACAACGAATACTCTTCTAAACTCAAAGAGATCCTTGAAAAATCTGACTACATTGATGACATGTATTTCGTTACTGCAACCTTTTCAGAAGATGGAAGCGCCTACTTTCCCTCACGTACAAACACCTACCTTCTTGCAAGATATAAAGATCAAAAGCAAACAATGACAGAAGTTGAAAGATACAAACAAGACAAGCCCACTTTCGTGTTCACAAAGGATAATGAGTTTTTTGAAAGATTAAACCATGAAAAACTCAACCTAGTCTCAGTTTATTATCTTGAATATGGTCACTCTGAATCAGATCTCTCAGATCTTGCTATGACTGTTGCTAAACGCCAAAGGGTTAGAAGAGCTGAACGGGGGCGTCTAGCCTTGTCCTCGACTGAGACTCCCAAGTTCACTTTTCCATACGGGGATAATTTGGTTGTCCTTGAAGTTTCAAGCGACAACAGCCATCAGTCTGACAACAAATATTGCGAAAGGACAAGAAGAGAGGTGGCCAGAAAAGGTATCAGACTGACAAACCTCTTGAACTTGTCAGTGATTGAAAAAATAAAATAAAATCATTAATTCATATTTTATCTGTGGATTTCATAGAATTGAGATCATACCATCACAGTAGAAAGGTTATATACTATTCCAAATTCTTTTTTTGTGATGAGTAAGCCGGCTGAGCTTGGTTCATTAAAAATTGGTTCTTACATTTTACTTCCTGTAGACAGTCCAAACGCTGAACCGTGCAAAATAGTTGAGTTTGATACAAGCAAGCCAGGTAAGCATGGTGCAGCAAAGGCAAGGATCGTGGCAGTTGGAATATTTGACAAGAAAAAATATCCTCATGTATCACCTGTCAGTGCACAGATACAGATTCCTCTCATTGATAAAAGGATAGGATCTGTGATCTCAAAGACTGATGCGATAGTACAGGTTATGGACTCTGAAACCTTTGAGGTATTTGACGTAAGCCAAATTGAAGACGAAGTAAAGGACAAGGTCGCCCAAGGCCAGGACGTCGAATACTGGAAGGTAATGGACAGAACTATTATAGTCCGAATCAAAAGTTAATTTCGGATGCTGATGATGAGAAGAAAAGCCAACTGAATTTATGATGAGGATTATGAGTAATGAAGCATCCAGGCTTTTCTAATATAAGAACAAGTTATACTATACAACTTGTATAGAAAATACGTGAAAGGATTATGCCATGTTTGCTTGGAATCAAACGTGGAAGTTACTATGCAAGACCATCTTTCACTATGTGAACGCTGCCTAAAACGCGTAAATGAGCTGGAAAAAAATTAATTGAAATGATATCATCTTCAAATCAAATTGAAGCTAGCGTCTCTTTTCTCAGGCGGTAAAGACAGTACATATGCGCTTTACAAGGCAAGATCAGAGAGTCACGAAATAGTATGTCTGGTATCAATGTTCCCAAAATCAGAAGAAAGTCACCTGTTGCATTACCCGAATATGCAAACCACCTTGCTTCAAGCTGAATCTATGAAAATACCGCAGCTTGTGACTGCAATCGATTCTAATGATACCCAAACAGAGATTCATAAGCTTAGTCAGATATTACAAAAGGCAAAAAAAGAATTTGGGATACAAGGAATTGTTCACGGTGGCATCCTAAGCAATTACCAAAAAAATCATTTTGATGATATAGGAAAAGTTCTAGATCTCAAAGTGATAACACCACTTTGGCAAAAGGATCAGAGAGAATACTTGGATGAATTACTGAAATCCAAATTTCGATTTATTATAACAAGTGTTACAACAGGTGGGCTTGATGATTCATGGTTAGGAAAAGAGATTACACCAGAAGATGTAAAGAGATTAACTGGTCTAGGATCACAATATGGTTTTAATTTATCATTTGAAGGAGGAGAGGCAGAAACATTTGTCATCGATTGTCCTTTGTTTTCTTCACCAATTAAGATACTTAAGGCAAATAAGATCTGGGACGGTTACAGAGGAAGATTTGAAATAACCGAAGCCATCTTAGACCCATAATGTTAGATGGACTAAAAAGCAGTCTTAGAGCCGCATTAAAAAAGATAGTAAATTCTTCTGCAGTAGATGAGGTACTAATCAAGGAACTCTCAAAGGATATTCAAAGATCACTACTCCAATCAGATGTAAACGTAAAGCATGTGTTCCAGATTACAAAGAATCTAGAAGAGCGCTCTCTTAAGGAGACTCCCCCACCTGGGCTTTCAAGAAAAGACCACATAGTAAAGATTCTCTACGATGAGCTTGCCAAATTGCTTGGAACAGAAGACCAATTTTCGTTCCAGCCTGGCAAAATAAATAAAGTCTTAATGCTTGGAATTCAAGGAAGCGGCAAGACAACTATAACAGCTAAACTTGCCAAGTTTTTAACAAAACAAGGTTACAGAGTTGCAGTAATCGGAGCTGATACATACAGGCCGGGGGCACTTACACAACTTAAAACAATGTGTGAGAAAGCCAACGTAGAAGTTTATGGCGAAGAAAAAAACAAAGACCCGTCCGATATTGTAAAAAACGGTCTGAAACATTTAGAGGTGCAACATTTTGATGTTATCTTAATAGATACTGCTGGCAGACACAAGGAAGAAAAAGAACTTCTCGACGAGATGGTAAGGATAAGCAAAGTGGCAAATCCAGACCTTGCCTTACTTGTAATAGACGGAACCATTGGTCAGCAATGTTACAACCAAGCCGAAGCCTTTCACAAGACTGTTCCAGTGGGCGGTATTATAATAACAAAACTTGACAGCAGCGCCAAAGGTGGTGGAGCTTTAGCTGCGGCTGCCGCAACAGGTGCAAGAATCATGTACATTGGAACAGGTGAAAGAATTGATGATCTAGAAAAGTTTTCTCCAACTAGATTTGTTGGAAGACTGCTAGGAATGGGAGATATTCAAGCTCTGCTTGATATGGCAAAGAGGCTTGAAACTGAAGGAAACGAAGAGAGACTAAAGAGAATAACTCACGGAAAAATGAACATGGAAGACTTTTACTTTCAAATAGAAGAGGCAACAAAAGCTGGTGGACTGCGAAATATTTTGGAAAACATGCCTGGTGTATCAGGAATGGTAAAAGAAGACCAGCTAGAACAGCAGGAAGAACGAATGGAAAAATGGCGTTATATTATACAATCCATGACAAAAGAAGAAAAATCAGACCCTGATGTTATTAATGCATCACGTGTAAAGAGACTGGCAAGAGGTTCTGGCTGGCCTGAACATGAGGTAAAGGAACTTCTCAAGGCCTACAAGAACTCCAAATCCATGATGAAGGCATCAAAAGGACGGCAGTTGCAGGGAATGCTAAGAAAGATGGGCCTAGGATAGTATCGTAAGAACCTAGTTAAATTAGGTTTTTTCATCTTGAATAGGGATTGAAGAAAGGGTGAAAGACAAAATTCGTATTTGTCCAATTATTTTAGCATTTTCACAGTATAAATGGACAAAAAGAGATTTTTTAAAATAGCTTAACTATACTGTTCTATTGAATAGCTATCAATGTTATCAGGCACTTGGCCTTGTGGATAGTGCTTCTATTAAAGAAGTAAAGGCTGCATACAGAAAACTTGCTTTACAATACCATCCTGACAAGAACAACTCACACCAAGATGGTAAAAAATTCAAGGTAATAACGGAAGCTTATCAAGCTCTTAGGGCTGAGTATAAGAAAAGCATCCAAACTAGCTCATCACACGGAAGTTACAATGACAAGAACTCTACGAAAAAACATGATTTTGGTTCCAAGAAATATTCTTGGGGCGCAAGACCATCTGATGAAACCACAGAGGAGGATTGGAGTAGATATACTAAACAAACAGAAAATGCATATCAGGATTTTTGGAAATATTACGAAAAAACTTTCTGGGAATATTATGAACGAGTAAGAGCTGAAGCCAGAGTAGACACGGAACCAATTATAGAAACAGAAAGAGATGTTCCGGTATCAGTCAAGGTTGATCAAAGCAAGTGTATAGCTTGCTGTAGTTGTGAGACAATTGTACCGACCGTATTTAGAGTAGAAAGAAATGTTAGAGTAAATCCTAAATCAAGAGTAATAAATGAACAGGGCGCTAGATCTGAGAAAATACTTGATGCAGCTCAGACGTGTCCTACAAAAGCAATTAGCGTAACTGACAAAGAATCACAAAGACGACTATTTCCCTGGTAGAATATTCCAGTGATTACAAATAATACTTGGCTAATTTACGATATGTTATCATGACGAAAGAAAAACTGGTACAAGTAATTGAGGATACTAGAAAGATATTACAAGAGCATCATCTTTGTGATCATTGTATCGGAAGGATGTTTGCAAAAAGATTGGGTGTTCTCTCTTACAACAAACTAGGAATAAAAATTCGATACATCCTTAAGCAAAAAAATCCAAAATCATGCTACATTTGCAAGAATCTCATGTCTGATATAGACATTCACTTGAGAAAAATGCTTGAAATCTCAAAAGAATACGAGTTCTCTACGTTTCTAGTAGGGGCTATATTGAAGCCATCAATTCTTGATAGAGATGATATAATTCGATCAAAGTTCAAACTTCGTGGTATTGCTGGAATCAAGAGCGAAGTAACTAGAGAGATAGGAAAGCGTTTTGGAAGAAAGACAAGAACAAAAGTGGATTATAACAATCCAGATGTCGTACTTACTATTGATTTCAAAAAGGAACTATACGAAATAAAACCCAAGGCTGTACTATTGCAGGGAAGATATACCAAAAACGCTCGAGGCATTCCTCAAAAACAAAAATCATGTGGGCAATGTGAAGGCAAAGGTTGTTTTCACTGTGATTTTCATGGCATTTCAGATTTTAACAGTGTAGAAGGAAAGATTGTCAAGTTCTTGTTTGATAAATTTGGAGGCCGGCAAGCAAAAATTACATGGGTAGGAAGTGAGGACGAGTCAAGTCTGGTTCTGGGAAAAGGAAGGCCATTTTTTGTAAAACTAATAAACCCACACAAAAGAAACCTGACTTTATCGCGCAAGATATCACTTGATGGAATTTCCATTCTAAATCTTAGAGTTATTTCAAAGATTCCATCAGACCATCTTAAGTTTAGAGCACAAGTTGTGCTTGAAGTAGAAACAGAAAACGAACTCGAACCTTATGTTTTGAAGGCATTGCACTATCTAAAAGAACAGTCTATATCACTACGTGAAAACCATAGCTGGAAAAATAAAAAGAGAATCTATGGAATAAAACTGAAACGAAAATCCGACAAATCCTTCACTATATTGGTAGAATTAGACGGTGGCATACCGATAAAAAGACTTGTCAACGGACAAGACGTCGAACCAAGTCTCAGCAGTATATTAGAAAATCAGTGCAAATGCAAATTTTTCGATTTTCATAAAATAGCACTCACAAACTGAAACAGCTGATCTTCTTAACATGTCAAGGTTATATTATAGTCAGATTCAAACTTGTTCGATTGGATCCGTTACGTAAAGTACACGAAGCGCACAAAACTGGCCTCCTGCCTGACAAAATTCATTCGTTAATAGTCGATAGATTTGTAGTCACGCTTGCAGGAATAGACAGGATTGAGAAGGCGTCTGGGATTAATTTTCCTCTAGCTTACATTGAACCTTCAATTGTAACTTCACACCCAAACACAGGTTCATTTGACTATGGAATCTTGTTTGCAAGAACCATACCGGTAATTTCTAATGACAAACTAGAGATAATTATCCAGATTACGGCTCCACTTGTTGCGTACGGTCTTAAAGGAACAATTCATGCCATACTAGCACATGAATTTCTTCACTACTTGGAGCTTGTAAGAAGAATCTCCGAGATGGATATAGTCTCAGACGAGATCTCAAGTAATTTGTTTGAAAGTGTATATGCCGATTCCACCAGGCTCTTTGATCCACGAGCCGTATTTAACGACAAGACATTGCTGTTGCATATAACAAAGAAATTCCCAGAAGGTTTTAGGGATTACAAGCTTGAAGACAAGGTGTTAAAACTTTGGATAGAAATGAAATTGCCTACAATAAACATGGCACTTGATACAAATGTAATCAAAATTCCAGCAGAGATTCTTGCAAATACCAAGATAGATCCTATTTTACTCCAAAAACTAGAAAGACTAAAAGAAAAGGTCTCCCGTCTTAGAAAGAAGAAACTATACTAATTACTGGATAAATTCAGTTAATCCACACTTGCCGCAGGTTCGTCTGCTCTTGTGTTCAGACATGAAAACTCCCTTGCCGCATCTTGAACATTCCTTCCTAATCCTTTCTGCTTTCTCGCCCTTGATCTTGTAATACTTGTACACATTAGGACTTGATCCTTTTTTTCCAGCCATTACTTACTCTCGTCCTTTGGTTTGCCCTCTTTCTTTCCGGCTGGTCCTTCTTGGACCTCTCCTTCAGCTTTGGCAGGACCTGCTTTTG
The DNA here is from genome assembly GCA_005877205.1 of Nitrososphaerota archaeon. GTDB lineage: Archaea > Thermoproteota > Nitrososphaeria > Nitrososphaerales > Nitrosopumilaceae > Nitrosotalea. The sequence continues at coordinate 30,260 of VBPL01000004.1, read as the reverse complement.
CTTTCTCTAACCTTTTGAAAATGGCAGCCTTTAGATGCTTTTTTGCCAGATTCTCGTCCTCGTATACATAGAAAGTGCCAGAAACCAATGGCCTTCCAGTTTCATTTCTCAAAAGTACCGGTACTACTATCTTGCCTTCTAAATTGAACTGTTTCGTTATCATGTCAGCAGCTTCCAATTTCTTGAGTTTACCAGCTAGTCCTTTGAATGTACACGTGATCTCCCTTCTAGATAGTAAGGAATTCTTTTCATCCCGTGTGACTTCAATCATTGACATGTGCAATGCAAGTCCTTCTAATAGTTCATATAAATCTTAACTGTGTTTTACTAACAGATTTACAATGGAGCACTGTTAGAACATGGATCGTTTTATGGTTCATCTGAAAAATCAAGGCTACCTTCCAGCTGATGCTCCAATGTTATTGTCAAAAGCTGACAAGCTAACTTCTGGAACGCACGCAATTATCCGTGACGCGAGAGTCTCCAGTAAATATTTGGAATTAGATGTTTCAATTGACAAGGCGCAGCTTGATACACTTGTTGAAAAACTTGAGTCACTTGGTTCGCTTGACCATGCAAGACACATTATCGAAGAAAAAATAGAAAAAGAAGAGGCTATGCGTATAGCTAAAGACTATTTCAACAACGAACGATTCTGGGAATGTCATGAAGTGCTAGAAGGAGTTTGGAAGAAGACGTATGAAGGTGAAAAAGACCTAGTACAGGGGATAATTCTTGTTGCAGCTGCGCTTGTTCACTATCAAAAAAATGAAAGCGATATCTGTCTGTCAATTTTGAAGCGCGCAATGGAAAAGCTCTCAGGCGCAAATGGTAAATATTATGACATTGACGTTGACTTATTTCGGAAGAAGGTCTCAGATATGATTACATCAAAGAAAATAGCTACCTTTGCGATTTGATTAGCTTAATGGCTGTCTTTATCACGTCAGCCCCTGCTAACAATCCTATTTTGCCCCTCTTGGCCTGATCTTCGGTGAATCTTGTAGTCCCGTCTTTTTTGACAGAATCTCCCGATACTAGTACTGGAACGGGATCATCACTATGACTTTTGTTTATGCATGGTGTGGAATGGTCACCTGATACCACAAGGGCAACTTTTGAAGTGTCTATGTTATCAAGCAACATGCCAAAAAATCGTTTGTCTATTTCTTCGATATTTTTCATTTTACCTACTGCATCACCATCGTGACCAAACTCGTCAGGGCCTTTAATATGCACGTAAATTGCATTTTGTGTCTCCATGGCCTTTGCCGCAATCTGCGCCTTTTGCTCGTAATCGGTAAGCCCACCACCACTAAATGGCTGCATCTTTAAGACATTAGCTATGCCAATTTCAACAGGCATATCAACAATACACGAAAATTTCATCCCATGTAATTGATTTATTGGCACGACATAAGGGAATTCGTTTCCTGCATCTCTCAACAAAATACCGGTTAGAGGTTTTTTCCCTTTTCCAACGCGGATCTTGTTTATTTGACTTTTTTTCATAATTGCAAGTGATTGTTCTGTGAATTCATTTACAAGCGATGCCGAGAGCTTAGCACTAGAAGACTCGTTTAACGGAAGCGATTTTTCTATCTTAAGATAGTCACCTACAGCTTTTGCAACTCCCATCCCACCTATTCTTGCATAGGCAGGGTCAGTATTACTGATGTCTGGAGACAGAAACTTGCCATCGTATCTTATTCTGACTATAACTCTATGTCCTATTGTGGGTGCAACCACAACTGACGCCTTTTGGTCTGAGAATCTAACTTTCTCCTCTAGTTCACGGGCGATGGCAAGAGTGTCTTCTCTTTCTATCTTTCTGCCAGCTCTTCTATCTACTATTATATTTTCATCATTTACTGTTGCAAAGTTACCGCGAAGTGCAAGATCACCACTCTTGAAATCTATGCCTATGCCTATTGCTTCAATTACTCCTCTTCCTACATAAGCACCGGTCGAGAACCTATATCCAAGCATATTGAAGACCGCGATGTCGGACTGAGGAGCAATCCCCTTGCCCACTGAAATGACCTCGCCGATAGACCCATTCCTGGCAAGCCTGTCAAGATTGGGAGTTTTGGCGTAGCTTAATGGTGTAGCGCCCTTCAGATCTGGATGTGGCAGATCACCTATTCCATCAAGCAAGACATAGATCATATGAACATCCGAATTATCTGTAATTTTCGATCAACCCACCTTCCGAATTTTTCATATCACACATAAACTTTGATTTCAGAACCGATCTTGAAATACCCTTGTGGCTAGTTATATGATTGACAAGCATTTTAGCTGAAACATGCTTGCACTGTAGACGTTATAAAAGAAGAACTATGGAGATGCTATTTCTGTGAGTTTTATCTTAAAGTTCAACGTTTTTCCTGCCAGTGGGTGATTTAGGTCCACAGATACTAGACCACCTTCTATAGCGGTTATCATCGCAGGAATTCTCTCACCTGTTGGCAATCCTGCCTCGAACGCGAGTCCTGGCACAAGTTCAGTATCCTTTGGGAATATCTCTTTTGGTACTTTCTGCACTAACGTCGGATCATGTTCTCCATATCCTTGACTTGGCGAGACACTGAATTCTTTTTCATCACCCTTTTTCATATCCAAGATTGCATCATCAAATCCCTTTATCACATGTCCACTACCTACTTGAAATTCTAATGGTTTACCATGATCTTCGGAACTGTCAAAAATAGTGCCATCGTCAAGAGTTCCAGTGTACTCGATCTTTACTTTGTCTCCTGTTTTGACATTCAAGGTTGAAACATCCTTTTTTGCGTATACAGAATTTCTTCGTAGAGCTTTTGGATTATTTTCATGCACTTCTAAGAATAATGAGGTAGAAAAATCCTTTGGTTAGTTAGTTAATGGATAATTCTGGTAATGCCAAGATCTTCACTCTGTTATATTTCCAGTATGAACATCATGTTAGAAATAGTTGGTACGGCTTTTCCAGTAGTTTCGATGGTGTCACGAATTCGTTCGTGCACACAGACATGTGGATAGACTAGGCATAACGATTTTGGAAATCATGTGTGAAATGCAGAAGATCTACTTTACAAATATGTGCAAGATTGTTACACACAAGTATCTATTTGGTCGTATCTAAAGTACAATGTACATGAGCAAGGAATCCGTTACGTTGGAATCCATTGATGAAATGTGGAAAGAGATTGAGACTTTCGGGATTAAACGAGAAATTTTCAAATTAAGTAATCCTAGCTATCAACAGATAAGAGATCTGTATTTGTTGATAAAGAAAGGCAAAGAATCTACCTAAGGCTTTCAAATCATCCCCTTACAAAGGTCCAATTCTAGTTATATAGAGGTTTGAGCATGATTGGCTGATTATCCTTAAGAGCTTTGTAACAGGTTCTAAGTCATTAAATCCAGACAGACTTGCTGAACCTCCTGTACTTTGTGTGCTATCCAGGTCCATGAACAGACGTCCATCTGGAATCGATCAAACGGTCGTAATTTTGATCCTGAAATAATTCAAAAATGCATGCAAGTGGAAGCTAAGTTTCTCTTGCGGCACTGGTGGGTGTTTATCATATTCTAAAACAGCAAAACGCTTCTTTCCATGTTTTACGAGGTTTTATCTGTTATTTTGTCGCAGAATCCGATCATTGAAAAGGTTTTAAATTACTAGATCCGGAATTTACCAATATGGGTGATCTTCGTAAGGATTATGTCATTGATAGATTCGTTATAGTTTCACAAGAAAATCACGACGATGCAGATTCCAAAAAGTGTCCTTATTGTCCTGGAAATGAGTCCATGACAAATCCCTCATCATTATCTCTTGTTGCAAAAGATGGTATGCTTCAAAGACTTCAAGATACCGAAGATTATTATATTGAAAATTGGTCCGTTCGAGTCTTTGAGAGTAAAAATCCAGTTGTTGCTACGACATCAGAAAATTCTTACAGTGATAGGCCACTTTATAGTGAACCTGCGTATGGATATCACTATGTTGTCGTTGCCTCAGAAAAGCACAAAGATTCGTTGGCAAGCATATCTATAGAACAATGGTCAAATGTTCTAGTAGTAATTCAGGATAGGCTAAGATGGCTTTATACTCAGCGTGGAGTTACCTATGTCTCAATTTACGTAAATCATGGTAAAGAGGCAGGTGGAGCAACAACACATCCTCATCTAAACATTGTGACATTTTCGACAATACCGCCAGTAATTGAACAAGAAGCGGAAGCTGCGCACAAAATCTTAAACGAAAAAGGCATATGCCCTATGTGCCAAACAGTAAGTACTGAGACAGGTGGTCCGCGGCAAATATTACAAACAGAAGGATTCCTTGCCTTCTGTCCATGGGCGCCATCTCACCCATACGAATTTTGGATATATCCAAAGAAACATACAACAAGCTTTTCCAAAATCACTCAAAAGGAAATTAATGATCTTTCGCTTATTCTTCGCGCCACGCTAGGTGGACTTGCAAATACGATGAAGAGTCCATCATACAACATGGTATTTCACCTCTCACCAGAGAAGAAAAACAATAGACAGATCCATTGGCACATTGAAGTGTATCCACAAGCTGACCGTTGGTCTGGACTTGAAAGAGGATACGGAGTATTTCTAAACAAGGTGACACCAGAGAAAGCTGCGGAAGAGCTTGGTTCGTCATGCAGAAAAGAACTGGCTGGTTTAGTCGGAATAATCTAGATAATCATTTGGTTTATTTATTGAGTAAAAAAGAAGATTACTGTGGCAATAGAAAGATGGATAGCTGCAGCAAGTTTGGGATTATTTATTATGTTTGTAGCTCAGATAATATCGATCGCAGACTTTCTTAATCATCCGTCATATGATATTGATCCTTCATCCCTGATTAGAGAATTTATTTCAATAAGTGCTGCTCCAGCACTGATACTGACCGGTTCGACATTTTTATTATCACGCAGATATGGTTCAAGACTCAACGGTTCTATGATTATTGCAGGTGGCATAGTTACACTTGCTGGAATGTATTACGTCAACACTCTCATACCAAGGATACCTAACGCATACGTTGTTCCAGAGCTTACAACTATTCCTACATTATTCATGGCAGTTTCAATACCGGTCATGATAGTTGGCGGTCTCTTATTCCGACTAAAACCTAGGCCAAAAAGAGATTACTTTTTTGATAGATGATCAAATCTCATCGAGTTTGAATATCTTTTGAAGCCTAGATCTTCATAGAACGGAATCAAATCATCTGTGCAATCTAGTATAGTTTTATAACATCCTCGTTTTTTGGAGTACTCTAAAAGAGCTTTAACGAGCTTCTTACCCACTCCCTTTCCTTGAAAATCTTTTCTTACGGCTACATCCTCAATATGACCAACTGTACCACCATCGTGAATGAATTTCTGCTCAATCAGAATGCTCGCAGAACCTATGACTTCGCAATCCTTTACCGCTACGTATGTGATCTGATAAGGGTTTTTTGATATGCTGCCAAAAATTACTCCTGCTTTCTTTGGTTTCAAGTTACTTGCCTTTCTTAGTGAATCAAGGGATGCTAAGAAACCATTGTAGAGATCCTTTTTTTGGAGTTTACGTATCTGAACGTCTATCATAGCTTCTGGTCTAAATCTGGCCCAGTCTCTCCAAATAATGCTGATATGCACGTCTGTATGATACCTTGTCACCTATATCGATAAAGCCCTTTTTTATTACAAATCCGCCTACCTTGTACTTTTTTGCAATTGCGCTACGAATAACGTTATCCATACCATGCGGCTTATTGGGAGGAATTAGCTTGAAAACTTCAGGTTCCATTACGTAGCATCCTATGTTGATATTTCCTTTAACCTCAGGTTTTTCGCGCCATGCTTTTACTCTGTTATTTTTATCCATATCTATGAATCCATATTGCAGCTTTGTTTTGTATTCAAAAAGTCCCATCGTGACAAATGATTTTTTCCTAAAATGGCTGTCCACCATATTTTTCAGACTGAATTCAAAAACAGAATCTCCGTAAATACAAACAAAAGTATCATCAATGAACTCTTCCGCAGTTTTCAGTTGTCCTGCAGTTGCAAGAGGACGATTTGCTGTGGCATATTCAATTTTTACCCCAAATCTGCTACCATCCTCAAAATAATCCTCGATAGTCTTTCTAAGATAGCTTACGCACAGTACAAATGAATCAACGCCGCCTTTCTTCATCCACTCAATAAGGTGCTCAAGTAAAGGCTTCTCTCCAAGTGGCAGCATTGCTTTTGGAAGAAATGTCGTGTATGGCTGTAGTCTTGTACCAAGACCACCAGCCAAGATTACTGCCTTCACGAAAATACTCTAAAGGCCCAGTATTTATGTTGAAGGATGAAAGTATTCTATCTTATTATCTTGAGAAGTTTTGTTAAGACCTCTTTGGGGCTTTCTCCGAAAATCAGGATCATTGGTTCTTTTCCAATGCTACCTTTGTGATATATGATATCTGGTGGAATTATTACTCCTTTGATTGCATTTCTGGTACCCCAGGAAATAGTTTTGCCCTCTTTACCTCTTACTAAATCTGGCTCTATGTTTCTATCGTAAAAAAAAACACCCAATTTCTTTTTAATGGCTTTTTCAATTATCCTCTTGTCATATTTTATGTTCAGTGCAGACCTTACAGTAGGATGTTTTTTTGTTATTTCTAAGACTGATAAAGCTACATGTTTTGAGCCTCCGTATTTCAGACTACCAGCTACAGTAACCGATTTACCGGTCTTGACAATTCTTCCTTCTAATCCAAGTATGTCTGCTATTGATGTAGGACTTGTTCTTGAATATACAAAATTTGTTTGGCATTCTGGAATATACCGGTAAATACCTTCAATTTCAACAAATTGTGTTACAGCACAGGAAAGATCATTTTCTATTACGTCCAATCCTTTCTGGGTAACTATTGAGAGTCCTCTTCCCACCTTAACTGTATTCTTCATAGATTGTAGCGTGAAATCTTGCGCGGATTTGACGGCATCTTTCAATCCTTTTCCCTTTGCAATATTTACGCATAAAGCAGCGGAAAAGGTGCATCCACCGCCATGACCACTAAACAGTATTTTGTTATGAGAAAAAGTATGGAATTTGTGGTCTTCTAGAAGGATATCGGTAACCTTGTTACTTTGTAGGTGTCCTCCCTTTATCACAACACCTCTTGCGCCCAACTTCTGAATCTTAATAGCTGCTTTTCTAATATCTCCTAATGATCTAATCTTGATATTAGCAAGTTTTTCGGCTTCTAATACATTAGGCGTGATGATATGTGCAATTGGCACAAGTAATTTTTTGAAATACAAAATCGCATCCTTTTGTAGTAAAATTCCACCCGTGGTAGATTCAAATATTGGATCAAGAATGATTGGGATCTTTACACGCTTGAGCTCCGAATGGATTGCCATTATAGCTTTCTTGCTGTACACCATTCCTATCTTGATTGCATCGACGTGAAAGTCCGAAAGTATTGACTTGATTTGACCTCTTATAATTGATGGTGAAACTGCCTCGACATCAAAAAATTTTAATGTGTTTTGACTTGTTACTGCCGTAACGATACTGAGTCCATATGCACCAAGAGCAGTAAAGGTCTTTATATCACCCTGGATGCCTGCACCTGAAGAGGGGTCAGAACCGGCGATTGATAATACTTGCACAACCTTAAGTTAGGAAACTCACGTTTAAATCCAATCGATTTGTAAAAAAGGTAAATTGGGTACACAAATGAGTGCGGCCCGTAGGGGTGTTGCAACAGAAGAAATGAAAGTAGTTACAAGAGATGAGGCTGTGACTCTTGAGTGGCTAATGCCAAAGATCGCAATCGGTTCAATCATCATACCACACAATAATGCTCGCCCACAGAAGATTCACGACGTGGGAATAGGAAATGGAATGAAGACCAAAGTCAATGTTAATATCGGAAATTCTACACTGAACAAGAATTTGGAAGAAGAGGTTGAGAAAGCAAAAATTGCCGTAAAGTATCACGCAGACACTATAATGGATTTGAGTGATGGAGGAGATGTTGGACTATTTAGGAGAAGTCTTCTTGAAGCCGCTCCAATAAGCTTTGGTACTGTGCCTGTTTACGAAGCCTACAACTACGGAGTTGAAAAACACAAAAACCCACTTGATATTACAGAGGATGATTTTCTTAATGCATTTGAACACAACATAAAAGATGGCGTAGATTACACAACTATACATTCTGGTATAACAAAAGAAATAGCTAAAAGGATTCTTGCGGTAAAAAGACATGCGGGAATAGTAAGCAAAGGTGGAACTATTACTGCTGCATGGATGCTAAAATACGACAAAGAAAATCCCTATTACGAACATTTTGATTATCTACTTGAGCTTGCAAGACAATATGATGTCACTTTTAGCTTAGGTGATGCATTAAGACCAGGTTCGATACTTGATTCTCATGACGAACTTCAGTTGCAGGAAATGATCAATGTATCGCGACTCACAAAACGAGCACATGAAAAAGATGTGCAAGTAATGGTTGAAGGACCAGGACACGTTCCAATCAACGAGGTACCAGCAAATGTGAGACTGGCCAAATCCCTGATCGGAGACGTTCCGTACTATGTCTTAGGTCCACTAGTTACTGACATTGCATCTGGCCACGATCATATAGCTAGTGCTATTGGTGCAGCAATCTCAGCAAGTGAAGGGGTAGATTTGTTGTGTTACCTTACGCCTGCAGAGCACTTGGCATTACCAACAGCTGAGGAGGTAAAGGCTGGCTTGATTGCGTATCGAATTGCAGCACACGCAGCAGACCTTGTAAAACTAAGAGATAAGGCAATCAAATGGGATATGGAGATGACAGAAGCAAGAAGAACTCTAAACTGGGAAAAGCAAATCGCTCTATCCATAGATCCAGAAGAAGCTGCCCGAATACATGCGAGAACAGGTCAGCTAAAAGGCAATACCGTACCATGCACGATGTGTGGTGGTGCTTGTGTTTACATAATGTTACCACAACAACGATACAACACACCAGAAGAGGAAGAAAAGCTACAACAGGCTAGCTAGAACTTTATCCAAACTGGGAACAGTTCTATACTGTGTAATCTCCGATGGACTTATCCATCGATATTCAGAATTTTCCCAGTTCAATTCGATTACAGGATCTTTTACAGAGAATAAAAAAGGATACACTAACCACTCATGATTGACATATTGAGGTGAATCTACTCGCATTTGTGACGCAGCTCTCAGTAATCCAATCTTGACTTCTGGAATACGCGTCTCTTCAAATATCTCAGTTTTTGCTCTGTGAAGTGGCTCCTCATTTCCTTCTATAATTCCGCTAATTGCTGCCCAAAGGCTCTTCATTGTCTTTACTTTATCACTTCTTCGTAAGATAAGATACTTGTTGTCTTTAGTTAGAAAGCAAGTTACTATTTTGGTGGAGTTCAATTATTTATCGACAGAATTTACCATCATGATTAATTTCTTGTATGCGTCATTAAGATCAATATTTTTTACAAGTCGTTCTTTTGCACTGGTGATGTATTTTAACATCTCTTCTGTCCTGTTTTCTTGAATCAAGATGAGCATCCTACCTATGTCTTTCCATAACTCTTCTGCATATTTTCTTATTTCGGGATTTGCAATTATGGTTTCGATCAGCTCTGGTGATTCAGTCATAATGCCAGCAGTCAAAAGTTTTTGCGCTTTGAAAGTAGTTCCAGCCATCTTTTCAACTAGTCCAAAGTTTTCTTCCTTTGCTAATATGTTGGCAAGAGCCAAGTTAACTAGATGTGTCATGCCTAAGATAATGGCAATTTTTTTGTCATGTTCCGTTGCATCTATTTGAACGAAGTTTGCCTCACTAAACAAAGATTTGGCAACTGCAAGTTCCTTTTTTGCGTCACGAATTGGAATCGAGATTATGTTTTGACCCTTAAGCTTCTTCGTGCCAGGACCGAACATGGGATGAATACAAACAGGGTTTACCTTGTCTGGTATCTTGGATAAAGCAGCGGCAGTCTTTAATTTAAGTGAGGATATGTCTATAAGATACGACTCTCTTTTCATCTCCTTTGCAATTAGTCTGATGGTTTCAGGGGTGCGCTTTACAGGTATGCATAAGATAACATAATCTGCAGACAAAATGGCACCAACTAAGGATTGAGCTTTTGTAATGGACTTGTTTAGAATCTGTTTTTCTGAGTCATACCCAATTATCTCAAAGCCTTTTTCAAGAAAATACTTTGAGAACCATTTGCCCATTTGGCCTTCCGCACCTATTATTGCAATCTTCTTTTTCATTTATGACTCCTCAACATATGGTCTATTACTTGCATACCCTGATTAAGTATATCCTCTGTTTGACACGCTGATATCCTGACAAAGCCCTGATAGTTGCCAAATCCTTCCCCAGGCGCTATCGCTACACCTTGGTCTAAAAGTTTGTTTGTAAACTCAACAGAATCAAAATTCTCTTTTCTTATTTTGGCGAAGAGGTACATTGCTCCATCAGGTTCTACAAAATCTAGCTGTATGGTTCTAGCTCTTTTAGTCAAGATCTCTAATCTATTCTTTATCGTTTTAGAATTATCCGTTGTATTGGCATCAAGAGCCTTCATTGCGACATATTGTATGGGCTCTGATACGTTTGTTAATGCTAGCGCTTGAAGTTTTGACATCCTTTCTATTATGTCTGGGTTGGATACGGCATAACCAATTCTAAATCCTGTCATAGCATGCGATTTTGAAAATGACTGCGTTATTACTGATTTATCGTGTTCATATGAAAGAATACTTTTCCATGGTCTAAACGCGTATGCAGAATAAATCTCATCACTTAGTACATAGAGATTATTTTTCATTGAAAGTTCCATTATCTGGTCTTGTAGTTTCTGGGGAAGAATCTTACCCGTGGGATTATTTGGATAGTTGAGTACTATCATCTTTGTGTTCTGATTTATCACATTCTCAATATCATCAATCTTTGGTTCCCATTTGTTCTCTAACGTGGCATGAATTGTACGAATCTTGATGCCTGCATTTAGTGCATTATCTCTATATGCAGGCCATGCAGGTTCGATTACTATTATCTCATTTCCAGGATTTAACAAAGTGGAAATTGCCAGAAAGACAGAAAATCTTGCTCCTGGCGATACCAAGATGTTTTGCGGATTTGTTTTGGTATCGAATTTACTTGTAACATATTTCGCAAGAGTCTCTCTGAATTCTGCCATTCCTTTTGAATCTCCGTACTTCGTGTATCCTCTTTCATATACTTCTGAAAGTGCTGCCTTGACAATCTTAGGCGGATAGAAATCGGGTTCTCCAACTTCCATGTGAATTATCTTCTTTCCTTGTTTTTCTAATGTCTTGGCTTTTAGGAAGACGGAAAGATGTGTTTGTTGGCTTGAGGATTGGATCTTGACTGATTCATTTAGAAGAAAATTCAGCATGGTTATGCCTGATTTTTCATCAAGCCCTATTTCTTTGCATAGCGATAAAACCTTAGAACGCAGCTGACTTTCTCTTTCTTCGTTTGTGATCCCTAGTCTGAGATTATTTTTTAGACTACCAATTTCCTTTGCAACCTCGTTTCTTTCTTTGAGCAGTTTTATAATGTCAAATGTTAACTTGTCTATCTTATCACGTAGATTATCAATGTCTGACATTTCTTATCAAATAACGGGTTGGATGAGGCCTGCCCTGAGCGCATGATCAGCAAGAACAACAGATACTAGAGAGTCAACAACAGGTGGTGCACGCGGAACTACACACGGATCGTGTCTTCCCTGAACTATCAATGAGGCTGACTTTTTGGTCTTTAGATCAATTGTCTGCTGTTTCTTTCCAATTGATGACGCAGGTTTGAAAGCCACTCTGAGAACTAGTGGCATGCCAGTTGAAAGACCACCAAGGATGCCTCCGGCATTGTTGGTTTTTGTAACTACTTTTCCATTTTTTAAAATGTACTGGTCATTATTTTCTGAACCATGAAGTGTTGATCCAAGGAAACCAGAGCCAAACTCGACTCCCTTTACTGCTGGAATAGAAAACAATGCTTTGCTAAGATCTGATTCTAATGACCCAAAGATTGGCTCACCAATACCAACGGGAAGATTTGTTGTTATCGATTCAACTATTCCTCCAACAGAATCTCCCTTTCTTCTTGCGGAAAGAATTGCATCCCTCATTTTCTCTGCTATTTTTTTATCAGGACATCGTACTTCATTACTGTAAATTGCATTTTTCATTTTAGATGAGGCTTGTCCTTTCATCGTTACTTTTCCTACCTGACAGGTGTAAGAATAAGTCTCAATTCCCAGTGTCTGAGAGAGCAGCTTTCTTGCTATGGCACCTGCCATTACAAATGTGGCAGTTAATCTTCCTGAAAACCTTCCTCCGCCTCTGTAATCATTGAATCCTTTGTATTTGATATAAGCTGGATAATCAGAGTGACCAGGCCTTGGTCTCAAAGTAAGATTTTCGTAATCGCGTGAACGTTGGTCAGTATTCCAAATTATCGTTGCTATCGGGGCCCCTGTAGTATAGCCACGAAATACTCCTGAGAGAATCTCTACCTTGTCCTCCTCTTTTCTTTGAGTTGTTACAATTGATTGGCCAGGCTTACGTAAGTCAAGCATTTTCTGGATATCCTTTTCCTCTAGCTTGAGACCAGCGGGGCATCCATCTACAACAGCACCTATGCACTTACCATGGCTTTCACCAAAACTGGTGAAGACGTAACGCTGTCCTATAGAACTTGAAGACATGATAAAATTTTCTTTTGCATGTTTATAATCCTTGTAGGAGATAAAGTATCATATCATGAAATTTGGGCAAGATCGATACAAAATTAGATATCGCCTAGTCATTATTTAGTGTCATGAAAATACGAAATGCCCTTGAAGCAGACAAATCATACATGTTAGAGTTTTGCAAGAATACATTCTCTTGGGGTGATTACATTGCAGACGTATGGCAAAGCTGGAAATCAAAAGGAAGACTCTATGTCTTAGAAGAAGGAGGAAGAGTTGTCGGCATTTACCACCTTGCTATTTCTGAAAAACAAGCATGGGTAGAAGGTATGAGAGTCCATCCGCAATATCGTAGAAGAGGACTTGGGAAGAATTTGCTTGTTCACGCCGAATCGATGGCTCCTTTCAAGACTATGAGATTGATAATTGAAAGTGAAAACCATCCATCAATCAAGCTTGTAGAATCTATGGGATATCGCTTGGAAGACAAGTGGCGTCTTTATTCAATGGTTCCAACAAACACAAAATCGACTGTTAGGAATGCGCCAGATTTGTCAGAAATAATGGCACTGGTTGATTCTATTACATACGCTGATTCATGGAAATGGCTGCCGCTAGAACAGGAAAAACTTCTTCAATTGATACAAGAAAAGAGAATGATAGTTTCTGATAGGAACCAAAAGGTATCTGCCATAGGAATTTGGAATAGGTCTTGTGATTTTCCACAGGTGTTGCAGCTTGGTTACGTAAATGGTTCCTCTGATGGAATTTTGGGTATCCTGAGATTTATGCAAAACAAAGCCTTTGATCTTAAATGTGAAAGAATCCAAGTCTTTGCTCAGGAAAAGATTTCACTTGAGACAAGTATTCTAGATAAGAGGGCATTATTCTACTTGATGAGAAAGGACCAAGAAAAATCTATAACATCTGATACGAAAGCAAATTCGTGAATTATTGGCTTGTAAAACAAGAACCATCTACATACAGTTATGATAACCTTGAGAGGGAAAAAAAGACCGTTTGGGATGGGGTTCATAATAATTTAGCATTAAAGCACATTCGTGGAATGAAAAAAGGAGACAAGGCCTTGTTTTACCATACCGGAGAAGAAAAGCAAGCAGTTGGTATAATAGAAATAATAAGTGACCCGTACCCAAACCCAAAAGAATATGACAAGAGGTTTGTAGTGATTGATGTAAAGCCAGTTTCTAGACTAAAAAGGCCAGTTACCCTTGAAGAAATGAAAAAGGATCTCAAGTTCAAAGACTGGGAGCTCTTGAAGATTTCACGACTTTCTGTCATGCCAGTTCCAAAAAACCTCTGGGATGAAATAATGAAAAAATCAAAAAACTAGCTTTGCATTAGAATCTTTGCTCCAATCTTATTCATGTCTTCAATAAATGTAGGATAGGAGACATCTACAGAGTCTGGGTCTGTGACTGTACAGTCTCCCACAAACATTCCTGCGATACAAAATGCCATGAACAATCTGTGGTCTTTTGATGAATCAAGATTAGCACTCTTGATTGTCTTTGGCGCACTAAGAATTAGGCCGTCTTCCTTCTCTGTTACGTTTACACCAAGTTTCGAGAGCTCTTGTGCTAGAATGGTAATTCTGTCTGTCTCTTTGAATCGTGCATGTTTCACATTGTAGATTTCAATAGGTTTTGATGTCTTTAGTGCTAAAATTGACATTGGTGGTAACAAGTCTGGAGTGTTTGAAAGATCAAATCTACCGCCATTGAGAATTTGAGGTGAATTGACTGTAATAACGTTGCCGACGTTTACTTTGACGCCTAATTTTTCCAAATGAGATAATATCTCCCTGTCTCCTTGGGGTAAGTCACCAACAGAAACTGCAATTGACATGTCATTGCCTATCAAGACTGCAGCAGATAGCAAAAGGGCCATACTTGAAAAATCGGATGGGATAGTAAAGTCTACAGGTTTGTAGTCTTGTTTTGGAATGTTGTATTTTTTGTAGGATGATATAGTATTTACTGTTACTCCAAATTTTTTCATTATTGCAATTGTTGCATCGAGGTATGGTTTTGAGACAAGTTCTCCATCTATTTCAAATATTATTCCCTTTTCAGTTTTCGGAGCTGCAATCAAAAGTGCGGAGATGAACTGACTTGAAACAGAGCCTGAAATGTTAGTGCTTCCGCCTAGAATCTTCCCTTTTATGGTAATTGGCGGCTTTCCATAAGTTGATGCGCACACTGCTCCAAGTTTTTGGAGAGCATCAAGGAGCGGCTGCATCGGCCTTTTCCTTAGACTGGAATCGCCGGTAAGGGTAATCTCCGTATCAGAAAGTGATGCAAGAGCTGCAGATATCCTAATCGTAGTTCCAGAATTTGATGCGTCTATCTCTGGCTTTTGCGGAATTACCTCTCCCTTGCCTTCTACCGTAACTGTTGAACCGTCAACATTAATTTCTGCTCCAAAGGCTTTACATGCACTGATAGTAGCGATAGTATCTCGAGATAGCAAGACATTTCTTATGGTACTTTTTCCTTTGGCAAGCGAAGCCAAAAAAATGGCGCGGTGTGTGTAGCTCTTGTTTGAGGGACAAGATATAAGACCAGATAGATTTGCCTTTTCGACCTTACACTTCATAGACTTCAGCCTTTTTGTTATTGATAGGAGAAACTAGAGTCTCTCCTTCAAGAGACGAAAATACTTTCTTTACGTTTGATATTTTATCATTTCTTGCGACAGCTGCTATAGCTGGACCGTTTCCAGAGACTGAAGCACCCAATGCTCCACTCTCAATTAGTTCAGTTAGAATCCTTGGATCCGAACCCAAAAGCGTAGAAGTAGCTAGGCCATTTAGAATCATAGCATTCCAATATTCTGATTTGCTAGCTAGATCCCATGCTTGGGCAAAGATGTTCTCTAATACTCTTAATTTCTTCACATTTCCTCTCCTCCTTGACTTGGGTATGAAAATGACAGAAGACAAGTCAGCTGGCGCCTTTTCAGATCTTATGATCTTGATGTTGGTGTTATCAGTTACGGCAAATCCGCCAAAATAACACGCGCATGCATCATCGAATGCACCAGTTATACTCACCTTAGATTGAATCGAAGCGTGAACTCCATCTCTTAGAATTTCAAGATCGGCAGCTCCCGGTTTGAATATCTTTGCACATGCAAGTGATATTGCAGACGAGATTGCACTAGAGCTTTTTAGCCCATAACCTGAAGGTATTTCTGTTTTAACGGATATTCTAAGCCTGTTTCGTTCTAGATCTGGTTTTGGTACTGATGTTTCAACTACGGATCTTATTAATCGAGCACTGAGACTAGATTCCCTGTTTTCAAAGAAAATTCCCTTGCCGGGTTCTGCAACAACGGTTGTCTCTATTCCAAGCGATATTCCAAGTGTTGCACCCCTGCCTGTGGCAATGGCGTTTACTATCGAAACTGCTCCATGCATACTTGCTCTAACTTGGACCATCTCTAAAATCTCCCAAGTAGAGTCAATTTCATTGCTTCGTATGGAGCAGGTATCTTATGCCAAATCTCAAATGATTTCATCGCTTGAGCAAGAAGCATTTCCCATCCATATATGATAGTCGCGCCTTGATTTTTTGACTGTTCTATTAATGGAGTTTCTACAGGCATATACACGATGTCATAAACTATGGAATCTTTCCCTATTCTTTTTGTTGATATGGGACAACCAATACCTTTGAGACCTACTGATGTCGCGTTTACAATGAACTTGTAACTTCCAGCTATATCTCCGGCATTTTTCAGATCTGAATAGTCAGATTCTAATCCTAATTGATGTGCAAATCTAATGAGGCTTTGTGCCCTCTCTTCTGTTCTATTTGCGACCGTAATCTTGTGAATCTTTTCCTTGCTGAAAGCAGCAACAATAGCTCTTGCGGTTCCGCCAGCGCCTAATAGCAGTACATCCAAACCCTTGCAATCTATCTTTCTACCCCTTAGAGGGTCTAAGAATCCATCAACATCCGTGTTGTATCCATTCAAATATCCGACATCATTGACAACGGTGTTTGTTGCTCCAACCAGTCTACATTCTTCGTCTGTGTAATTGAGAAGTTGCATCATGTCAACTTTGTGAGGAATAGTAACATTGAAACCCGCCACCCCTATTTTTTTTAGGGATTCTATGTCAGACTCCAGTTCTCCCTTTGGGATCCTATAAGCTATATAGGTACAATCCATGCCAAGAAACAGATATGCGGCATTATGAAGTGCAGGTGATAATGAATGATCAATGGGATCACCTATCACAGCATAAGTCTTTGTCATTGGTTTCTACTTCCATTTCATGATGATTTAAGCAATTAGGGGAGATGTGACATTTAAAAAATCAAATTCCGTATCCGCTATTTCTCGTGTAGAGTTTCTTTAACTTCGAGCCACACTTTGGACAGTTTGTTTGTTGATGAATTGTAGCGCATTCTAAACAAACAAAATTGGCTCCAGTGCTTTTTGACAATTTGTACTGATAAATTATGATAAACGCCAATGCCACAACCCAAACTAACACGAGGAACAATATCAATCGAAAAACTCCTAGCAACACTGTTACGCCTAGAGCTGTTATGATGATATTTCGTGGGACGTTGTTTTGAGGCTGTTTCATCTTCATCAGATTATTTTGGTGAATCTTTTATAATAACGCTGGTATCTTACTTTTCTGACTCAGAGACTGATTAATTAATGTAAGATCGGCAATTGAATCGGTTCTAATCGCGATTCTTAGCATTTCACTTTTGTAGCTTGAAAATGATCTTCATTTCGTTTAGACTGAATTGGCCTGGTGCTACCGGTTTGCCCAGAGAAACGTAAGTGAAGGGGCTGCCAAGTTTAGTACAAAGAATTCTAGACATTCTACCGTAATCGCCCATTGCAAAAGCAATCAAGTTAGCCCTCCTTCCAACTTTCTTGTACAGAGCCAGAACCCTTATCGTGTCATTGATTGTTTTTGCTGTAGTTACTACCTTAATATTATTTGAGAATCTTGACATTTTTTTTGTCGTAGATTTGAGACTTTTGTCATTAGGGGTTCTTGAAAAATCATGCCAAGATACCAGAAGATTAGTTTTGGTGTTCCTGAGATATCGATACAACCTTTTGTTATTCTTCAAGGCTTTGTACTCTATATCCAAAAGGTAGGGGTTGAATTCTGCAATTAACTTCAATATTGCAGTTCTTTCCTCTTCACTACCTCGAAATCTACCCCCTTCCCATCTAGGCCTTAACGTGCAAATGCATCTTCTGAGATGCTTCTTGACCAAATTTAGGCAATAAGGAATTTGACTGGGACTCAAAAAATCAAGTCTGAGTTCTGCATAATCAGAATTGGCAAGAACTTTGTTCAAGGTTTTAGTCAGCTTTGCGGGGCTAGAGACAGCTACTGTAACGCAAGTCTTGTTTGCCATTGAATGTTAGTGTGTTTATTTTGTACTTGATTTAGTACTTGCGGTACCACATTCCTTCCAATTTTTTAATTCTGGGCATTCGGCAGGATTGCGTTCTGCATAGTGCAGCTTTTGCTTCATCTTTGAGTATTCACCGGCTGTGCACAAGTGGTCCCCACAAACTTTTTGTCCTCCTGGAAATCGATCTGTCGTATGACGATTGTCTAAGAAGCGGAAATCTCTTGTAGTCAGTGCGTTTGCGGCTGGCAATGCTGCAGCAAAGATCAATATGGATGCGAGCACTGCCGCAACCAATCCTAGGTGTAGTTTTTGGTTAGACATCTACGAGGCAGTACATTTCACTAGTATATTTAGATTAGCATCAAATCATGCTCTCTAATATCTGATCCAGAAATTCTATGGAGGCCAATCAGGTTGAAGCGTTAAACCCCGAGAACTAAAGAAACTTTTATGAAACGATCATATCCACAAGAACCCATGAGCACAGATATCAAACCGGAAGCAAGAGATACTATTTTCATAGGAAAAAAGCCCCTAATGGCATACGTAACATCTGCGCTCATACAACTAGCAAACCGACCAAAGGTATCGATAAAGGCAAGAGGGCTTAGCATCGGCAGAGCTGTGGATGTTGCGCAAATAATTGTACGAAGGACTGACAACTCCGGATATTCTATAGGTGAGATCAAAATAGGTTCAGAGCAGCTCCAGTCACAAGATGGAAGGGCAAGGAACGTATCCACTATAGACATTGAAGTGAAAAAGAACACATGAGACTGTCTAAAACATGTTCATAACAACATGTTTTAGCCGATTTTCTTTGATTCTGCTCTATATATCGAAATAATCTATAGCGAGTTCCACTTTTACAAATATTAAATATCAAAACGATTTAGAAAAGCAATGTGGAAACCAAATTCAATTATTGTTGCTGATTCACGAGATCTTTCTCAAGTTGGTGAAAACAAAGTCACATTGACTGTAACTTCTCCACCATACCATAACGCCATTAATTATCAGGAACATCAGACAAGTGAGAATTGGTACCGCGGAACAGCGGGAGTATCTGTTGACAGCTGGCTTGAAGAAATGATGCAGGTGTTCTCCCAAGTTTATCATGTGACAAAACCTGGGGGTTTCTGTTGTATTGTGATAGGAAATGAAATAATTGAAGGAAAAAATAAACTTCCCCTTCCAGCTTTATTGCTTGTGGAACTTACAAAAAAAGGTGTTGGTTGGAAGTTTTTTGAAGAAATAATCTGGAACAAAGTAACCGGTGGAAAGAAACGGTTCAGAGTCACAGTCCAACATCCGTATCCAACTTATTACTATCCAAATATGATGCACGAACAGATAATCATACTGAGAAAACCACCATTTCATAATGCAAAAAATATGAAAAGTAAGCTGGTGATCAATGACTTGATGAAAAAAGAGATCGCAAACTCTGTTTGGCATATAGCTCCTGTACCACCAAGCTACAGGCGGTTTCATCCTGCAGCCTTTCCAGAAGAAATTCCGTATAGACTAATTCAGCTTTACAGTAATGTTGGGGACCTAGTCTTGGATCCTTTCGCAGGCAGTGGTCAGACCACTAAAATGGCTAGATTCCTTAGGAGAAAATACATTGGGATTGACAAATCTGCAAAATACGTGAAGATTGCACTGAAGAGGACTATGGCGCCCCCTGCACTCCGTAAGATGCAGCTTATTCCAAATTGGAAATTTCCGGAACTGCTAGAGACCTGAAAGCCAAGATTTAGCAGTTGATCGTAAAGGTTATCTATTAAGGACCGTCAATCAAGCTATGGTTACACCCAGCAGCAAGTCTTACTTTCGAGTCGTAGACAAAAGTCACAGAAAGTACAGCGCTGCATTAAAGAGAGCCAGGTCAAGACAAGCAGCAATGAACCTTTATTGGAGGCATAAGAGAGAACATGAGGCTCTTTTGAGAAGGCATCTCAGAGAAGAGATGGTTGACCTGAATCTAATAAAAAAGAAATTCAAATAACTTTTTCCTTTTTCTTTAATAATTAGTACCATGGCTGTCTTACACAAATTAGGAATTTAATGGAGTCTATTCTAGTAGGGATCGACTCCACATTTTCACAACACTGTTGCCAGAGCCCTTGCCGTTTGTAGCTGAAGCCATAGACTTGTTTTCCTTGTGTTGTTTGCTGTTCACATGATTCTCTATTTCTTCTTCATCCACATCCAATGAACAGATGTTACAGCGGAGATTCAATGTTGTTCAGAGATTGAAACTATGTAATAACGATAATGATACACGATGTTTTCACATCAGCATACTTAAGCGTGCCAAAATCCGTAAATATTATTAAATCAATATTATATGTACTGATGGAACTCAGTTGGTGCTACTATTCGGTACCTGTCTCGCTTGGTCTTTTTACCATAGGAATGGTCTATTTCCTAAGAAGGCGCGTGAGGATCGACCTGGCATTCTGTGAAGAAAATAGACTTATCATGCCTTCGTAGCTCTATTCCACAAATCTTGAGCTTTTCATTTTGAACTGATTTAACATACTACGTTGTGCAGAAGTGAGATTTGTTGTAATTTCTAACAACTGTAGCGCATTTTCTACCGCATTTGCACCATAGTGATTGTTAAAATAAACATAGACTACACTTGATTGACTTTTTATCTGTTCAAATCTTGATGCAAGCTTGGAAATCTCTTCTTGTGAATACCTGTAATCAAACCATATTTGTTTTCCTCTCCCATGAAATCTGATAAATGACCAATCAGCTGTCTGTTCTGTCTTTAGCTCAAGGGGAGAGTCCGTTACCACATTAGCAACTCCATGTCTAGAAAGAATATCTTTGGTATCATCTGCCTCCCAAGACTTGTCTCGAAATTCCAACGCAAATTTAAAATCGGAGGATAGGATTTGAAGAAAACTTTCTAATGTTTTTTCAGAGTCTTTTCTGAAGCTAGGTGGAAGCTGGATTAGAAGGGCATCGAGTTTTCCAACTTCCTGTATTGGTTGCATCAGGTCAAGAAATTTTTTTAGATCTTCTTGTGAATTTTCAAGCTTCTTTTCATGTGTGATAACCTTGGGTAATTTTGCCGTAAACTTGAAACCAACTGGTGTATTTTTTATCCAACCTTGAACTAGCTCCTTTCTTGGATACGCATAAAAAGTAGAATCAATCTCGACAGAGCTGAAAACTGTCGAATATTGTTTTAGTTTTGGTGTACTTTTGGTAGGATATATTGTTCCAACCCATTCGTTGTATGACCACCCTGAGGTTCCAACAAATACCTTTGACACACATTAAACTTGTTTCTTTGATAGAAAAAAGCTATTGAGTGAGATATGAATTGAGCACGTTACTTTTCCATGATGTACTCGTCGTCTACTTCCATGCCAAAATGTCTGCCTGTTGCAGGTTTGGCATGAACAAGCACGGTATCGCCCTTTTTGAGGTGAGTGACGGAAACGAGATGGCCATTGGGACGCACAAAACGAATTGTTTCAGCATTTTGGGCAATTATTCCACCTAACTCGCCACTTACCTGAGCCTTTATCATAAGCATTGGTCTACTCTCTATCTTTGAGCGGCCTACTGTAGCTCTACGTGCTTTTCCATGTGAATCCACAACTAGTACCTCGGAACCAGTTTCAAGCTCGGAAAGATATTTCGTGGTACCGTCAGATGATAAAGTGTAGCAGTGAACTGCTCCTGCATTGACCCTAAATGGTCTTGGTGAAGTAAATGACGAACCAACTGATTCGTTGTGAACCAAGAACAGAAAATTGGACCTGCTGCCAATTAGCATTCCCTCTCCTCTCCCAAGCATTGATGCAGTATCGACGCAAACTCTTTCTCCGTTTCCAACCTCTTTTATCTCCAATATCTTTGCTGGCTTCAGCTCAAAGTTTTTCGTTCCAAGATAGACAAGTGCTTCTTTTACTTCGTTTACGGAACTTGTTGAAAATATTACTCCATCCACTCCTATCTCCAAGATAGAGAACATCTTTCGAACCTCTTCTGGAGTATTTGCCACCGCAAATATCTTAGTGTGAAGCTTGTGGAGTTTTGCAATGATATTTTCCAGTGGAATTATCTTCCAGTCTTTTACCTCGACTATTACAAAGTCAAGACCAGTCTTGGAAAATTGTAATATTCTTTCTATATCAGCATTTGATAATACTTTGAACTTCATCCCAACCTTCTTGCCCTTGAGCTTGGTTGCCCTGTCTACTATCACATAATTTGCACTCTGTGAGGTGTGAACAGTGACCATCTTAGTCTTAATTCCCTTCATGCTTGATGGGTCTACATTTACAGTCTTGATTCCTTCCTTTTCTATTTCAACCAAAAATTTGCCAAGCTCACCCCTTGAGACTTTAGGGGCAATAATTAATTCTCTATTCTTGCTCAAGGTACTTCGCGGCTTCCTTCGCTGTTTCTTTTCTAAATATTATCGCAGCAAGAGCATGGGTCATCTTTGGTGGGTCTTTATGCTCAAAGATGTTTCTGCCATAGGTTACTCCTTTGGCACCAGCTTGCATTGCTTCTTCTGTCATCTGCAAGACATCCATATCCGTATTTGCCTTTGGTCCGCCCGCAATTACAACAGGTACTGGAGTGCTCTTGACTACCTTTGCAAACGAGTCGACATCGCCAGTGTATAGTGTCTTTACTATGTCTGCACCACACTCGGCTCCAATTCTTGAAACATGTGCTACTATCTCGGGATCATGAGGATTCTTGATGTTTTCTCCTCTTGGATACATCATTGCAAGAAGCGGCATACTCCATTTGTGACAATCATCTGCAATTCTTCCAAGCTGTTCTAGCATCTCTGGTTCTTCCTTTCCGCCTATGTTGATGTGTAGTGAAACTCCATCTGCTCCTAACCGTAATGCTTCTTCCACTGAGCCCGTCAACATCTTTCTGTTTGATGACATTGAAAGAGATGTACTTGCTGAATAGTGTACAAGTAAACCTATCTTGGTTGGTTTTGGCAAGTTCTTCAAAATACCCTTGTTAATTATAACAGAAGTAAGTCCAAAGTTTTGGCAATTATAAATTAATGGATAAGGATCTTCAATTCCCTTTAGGGGACCACTTGAAATTCCGTGGTCCATTGGTATACAAAGCATCTTTCCATTTTTTAGTATTCGATTCATTCGAATCTGGTAACCAGTAACCATTGGAGTAACTCCTAGGTGTGCCCTACTTAAAAATAGCGTGGTCTATTGACATGACAGAATATTCGTGAGAGAGTTTCGGCCAACCACTGTTCTTTATTACAAGCGATATGAGACACTGTAGAGTTCTATCTCTAGGGATGAATTGACCAATTGACAAAAAATAAAACAAGATAATTACGCCAGAGACATTTTCTTATCAAACGATTAAATACAATGAAGAAAAACCAAAATCAATTTGAGTCAGCTCGTACAGCAACTGCACCGTTCCGAAATTGGAGACGTTTTGGAGAATTCGCTTCGGGGAATAAGGCCAAATTTTAATGATTGTGTTAGACTTTTGAGATCAAGGGATGTCCATCTTATGGGTCTAGTCGCAGACAATCTTACAAAAAATAAGTTTGGAAGGAAAACATCTTTTGTAAATAATATGATCCTAAACTACACTAACGTTTGTATCACCGATTGCAAATTTTGTGCATTTTACAGACCGCCAGATCATGAAGAATCTTACACAGTTTCTATAGAAGAAATCGAATCTAGGATGAAGACTGCGTGGGAGATGTTTGGAATAACGCAGGTAATGTTTCAAGGAGGACACAATCCAACTCTGCGGATCGAATACTTTGAAGATGCATTTAGGATCATTCGAAAGAAGTTTCCAAAAGTAGGTGTTCATGGCCTTTCAGCCTCGGAGATTGACATGATCTCAAAGGTTGAGCATACAAGCACAAAAGAAGTTTTGTCAAGACTAAAGGATTCAGGTTTACAATCAGTGCCAGGTGCTGGAGCAGAAATTTTAGTAGATGAAGTAAAGCAAATTATCAGCCCAAAAAAGATCTCAAGTGATACTTGGCTTAGAATAATGGAAGAGGCACACAATATGGGACTACCTGCATCAGCAACTATGATGTATGGTCATGTTGAAACTGAAAAAGATATTGGTGAACACTTTGTGAAAATTGCAAAGCTTCAAGAAAAGACTGGAGGGTTTATGGCATTCATCCCATGGAGCTTTGAGCCTAACTATACTCGGATGCAAAAAGAGCAGACCGTCAAATATCCTGCAGGTGGCACTCAGCTTCTAAAGATGATTGCTGTATCAAGAATAATGTACGATGGTTTGATTTCTCATATCCAATCATCTTGGCTTACAAATGGAATTGCCATGGCACAAATAGCTTTGCAATATGGGGCAGATGACTTTGGCGGAACTCTTCTTGGCGAGGAAGTAGTCTCTTGTACTGGAGCTCGCTCAACTGAACTTACTCCAGCCAAAATAATTCAGGCAGTAAAGCAAATCGGATACGAAGTAGAAGAGAGAGATAACTTTTACAATACTGTGAAAATGCACTAAAGTCCGTAATTAGACCACTTGGAATCTACGAGCTTCTTTGTATCTTCATCTGATTTAACAAGCTCTTGAATTTCTCTTAGGTATCCTTCCTCTTTGGTTTTTTGTGTGGCATCTATTCCAAGCTTTGATCCTAAATTAACAAGTGTAGAAGCAGGATCAAGAGTGTCAGTTGGAGTATTGTTTATTATCATGATATCACGTGCAGCATCAACACGTGTCGTGATTCCCCAGATTACATCATTTGGGTCATGAACATTGACATCATCATCAACTACCACAAAAATCTTGGTAAGCGATAGCTGGCCCATTCCCCAAAGGCCCATCATAACTTTTTTTGCCTGACCGGGATATCGCTTTTTGATTGAAATTATGGCCATACCTTGGAACCAACCGGCAGCTGGCATTGAAAAATCAACGACTTCAGGATGGAACATTCTTATCAACGGAAGAAATGAACGCTCAATTACTTTTCCAATGAATGCATCTTCTAGAATTGGTTTGCCCACTACAGTTGTAAGATAGATTGGCTTTTGTCTACGCATAATTCCTGTTAGCGTAAAAACAGGATAAGGTTCTGGAGGTGTATAGTATCCGGTATGATCGCCAAACGGGCCTTCCATTCTGATATCTGACGGGTCAACATACCCTTCAAGTACCAGCTCCGCATTAGCAGGCACCTCAAGATCAATTGTTTTGCATTTTACTGTTTTAATTCCAGTCTTTTTTGTTATTCCGGCAAAGACATACTTGTCAAGTCCCTCTGGAACTGGAGCTACTGCAGAAAATACTGTGGCTGGGTCTGAACCAATTACTACTGCCACCTGAATTTTACTTCCAGAATCCTTTTTGATGTCATAATGATGTGCCCCGCGTTTGTGTTTTTGCCAGTGCATCAAAGCATGGGTTTTGTCTAAGATCTGCATTCGGTAAACTCCAAGATTCCTTACTCCTGTCTCTGGATGCTTTGTAGCAACTAGTCCAAACGTGATAAACTTGCCAGCATCTTTTGGCCATGTCTTTAGAATAGGAATCCTTTCAAAGGAAGGGGAATCTTCAAAAACTTCTGTGACGGGGCCATTTTTTTGCAACTTTGGTGCGATGTCAGTCATCTTTGAGAGTTCGGGAAGTTTGCGAATCTTTTCAAATATCCCAGTTGGTATGTCCATCTTTGTCATATCTACAATTCTCTGACCAATTTCTGTAAAGTCTGACGTCTCTAATCCAATTTCAAGTCGTTTCATTGAACCAAAGGCATTTCCCAAAACTGGCATGTCATAGTTTTTCACATTCTCAAAAAGTACAGCAGGACCATTAGAATACATTACACGACTTAGAATTTCAGAAATCTCCAGGTTTGTGTCAACCTGCGTCTTTACTCTTTTTAGCTCGCCTGACTTATCGAGTGCATTAACAAACTCAGCAAGCTCCTCAATAGGCACATGTCTACTGAATTTGCATGTTGTATAAGCTTAACTGGATTTTTACGCCTGTACAGCAGGAAAAAGATTTAACAAAAGAACTTTAATTATCCTGCAAGGGAATGGCATAAGGTTGACCGGCCAAAAATGCGCCGTCTGTGGCGGCCAAGGGAAGATTGTCCTTCTTGATACTCAATGTTCATTTTGTAATGGTACCGGTGAATACTCAAAGACAGCAGAAACCTACATGAAGACCCACATCTGTCAATGTATCTTCTTGGACAGAATAACTTGTCCTCTTTGTGGAAAAAAGTGCCATCACGATACTCCTAACAAACCAAAGATCCTGATAGATCCGATCTAAGTTATTGGTGGCAATTCTGTCTTTTTATCGTGTCCGCCGGAGCCAAACCTGCAGTAAAAGCATTGATCTGATTGCATGTATTTGAGCTGTTCAATTTTGATTGCACCAATTTTGAGTGCTATCTTTGTGAGGACTCTATACTTGAGTGGCATTGCAGGAATTACTTCCTTTAGATAGACCCTATAATGATCTGGGCAAAACTTGAGTGTGATGCTACTTGATTCTCTAGATGTCTTGCTTACAGTCTTGGCTACGTTGATTTGTTCTCTGATATACTCATGTTTAGGACAGGGGCAATTCCTTCCACCGGGGTGTTTATAGGCTGGGGTATTCTTCCAGTCAAACCCAGGATATTCCTTCTCAAAATCATCCAACGTGTAAAGGAGTACTCTGTTTCATATAAAACTTCTATAAATTTGGGGATCCAGCAATGATCAAAATGTAAATAAAGCAGCTTTGCCAGAGATGTTCCACATGTCAAAAGAAGATAAACCTAAAAGAACACGTTCTACTAAAAAAACTACAGCGGCAGCCCGTGCTGCCGAACTTGAGGCAAAAATAGCTGAGCTTGAAGCAAGACTTGCTAGTCTGTCACCGCAAACAGGGACATCTGAGGCAAGACTACAGCAAAGAGCAGCTCCAGAAGAGCCGACACCATCATATGCTGAGCCGGCACCTGGAGAGGTATCACCTGCTTATTCTAAGATCAGCTCAACAAGTTATACTGGTAACAAGTATTATGCAACAAGAGCAAGACTTGCATACCATCCACCTGACAAGCAATTTAGAGGTACAAGCACTTCAACCGCACGACCTTCACCAGGTCCAGAACGGGAATATGCTCCTGAACCTAGCACATCATATCGCGATACAATGCGAGAAGAAAGGAAACAAGAGAGGAGATCAATGTGGAAGGCAAAGGGCGCATCATATGAAGATTATACTCCAGAACACGAAAGGAGAGCACCTCCGCCACCACGAGAGGAGCCAAAACCAAGAGCTGCTCCGAGACCAGAGTCAAAACCAGCTCCAAGACGGGAGGTTGCAGAAAAAGTAGAGATGCCGCAAGCAGCAGGCGAAGTCGCACCAGCTTATGCTACAATTAGTTCAACAAGTTATACTGGTAACAAGTATTATGCAACAAGAAAGAGAATGTCATATCATCCACCAAACAAACAATTTACTGGTGCATCAACAACTGAAGCACCACCTATCCCCGCGCCAGAGCCGCCAAAAAAGTCGCGTGGTACACTACCTGCAGGCTTCAAACCCTAATTAGTAAAGGCTTCAAACACTTCTTGTGCGTGCCCTGCTGGCTTTACCCTTTCAAAAACTTTG
Organism: Nitrososphaerota archaeon; assembly: GCA_005877205.1. GTDB lineage: Archaea > Thermoproteota > Nitrososphaeria > Nitrososphaerales > Nitrosopumilaceae > Nitrosotalea. Next base: position 2,428 of record VBPL01000004.1, on the reverse strand, counting down.
AAAATCTTTCCTTTTTCATCTACTAGAAAAGTTGCCCTGTTTACTCCCATGTAATCTCGTCCCATGAATTGCTTCTTTCCCCACACGCCAAACTTTTTGGCAACCTCGGTTTGTGTATCTGAAAGAAGAATGAACGGAACTTTCATTTTTTCACCAAACTTTTTGTGGGACTCCTCATCGTCAGGACTTATACCAAGTATCTCAATTCCGGCATTCCTGAATTTCTTGTAGTCTCTTGCAAATTCAGCAGCCTCAGTTGTACAACCAGGAGTGAAATCCTTTGGATAAAAGTAGATGACATATTTTTTGCCCTTAAAATCTGATTTTTTGACAGTTTTTCCTTCCGAGTCTTTTAGTAGAAAATCAGGAACTTCATCTCCGACTGCTAGCATAAATGAAAAAATTCCTGCTCCCTACTTATTTTTTTGCCGATCAAATTCGAATGTTTTATATGGTATTTCCTGAGGTGACAATCAGTAATGGTTAATCCACGTGCATGGTTGGCAGAAGCTATAGCGACTTACTGCTTGGTCTTCTTTGGACCAGTATCAATAGGCCTTGCTACTGTACAATATGGAACAGGTCTGTCAATTGAAGGACTTATCATGATCTCGCTTGCACATGGAGGTGCGATCGGATTGATGGTATATGCATTTGGTCACGTTTCTGGTGCTCATATCAATCCTGCAGTTACCATATCCATGTTAGTAACAAGAAGAATCAATGTTAAAGACGGTATTGCATACATTATTTTTCAGATAATTGGTGCAATAGCGGCAGCTGCCTCTTACAAAGCAATCTTACCTGATATTGGTGCAAAGGTAAACTTTGGTACGCAGACAGGACCAAGTGATCTCCTAAATCATAGTGTATCGGCAGCATTTGGAGTCGAAGCTATTCTGACATTCTTCCTAGTTACTGTGATATTCATGACTGCTGTACACAAAAAGGCTCCAGCAGGAATGTATGGTCTTGCAATTGGTGGCATGATATTTTTGATTCACTTGATTGGCGTGCCACTTACTGGGGCAAGTGTTAATCCAGCAAGAACACTCGGTCCTGCAGTGATATCAGGATGCTGCTGGGACATCCATTGGCTGTATTGGGCTGCTCCGATAACAGGTGCTGTAATAGCTGGATTAATAATGAATTACATCTTTGCCAAAAAGGCAGAACAAGTAGCATAGATTCTTGAGATTTGAAATGTATTATAACGGGTCCACTGAAAGTTTCATCGGACCCGTTGCACAGCTTGGATAGTGCGGACGCTTGCGGAGCGTCAGGTCGTGGGTTCGAGTCCCATCGGGTCCGCATTCACAGTGGATCCGAGCCCTGCCTGTTTTTGACTACAATCTTGCCATTTGGCAAAGTTCCAAGATACTGCCAGCCTTCTGCTACTATTTCTTCAAACTCTTCTGATGTGACAACTCGTTGGTGTTCGGTTTTTTCCTCGTCACGCTCTGGATTTATCTCCAAATCAAGAAATTCCTGACTCTTTCTGAAGGACTCTCGCATCTCGTCCATCAATATCTTTGGCAGTATGCTCTTGTTTGTAGTGTATTTTGCTTCAATCGAGCCAGTATGTCCCATGAAGAATACTCTGAAATCATGTGCCATCTTTCCTCTTGATTCTGCAATCAAGAGCTGTGTGTCAAAGAACGCTCTTAGCACGTATGGTCTCCACTTGAAGCGAGGCCTCATGGCTTTTCTGACTTCGTATTCAATTCTTGAAGTTGACATGAATTTTTTTCCCTGATTTTTTCCTCTGTATGTTACCAGTTTTGTGGATGGTGATATCACCGAACTTTCAGGGGTGAGCATCTCTCCAGCTGCCATTCTTTCGTTAAGATACGCAAGTATCTTTTCTGCCCCTGTCTCTGTTACGAAAGTAAAGTAGATGTGCCTAGCCTTTGAGAGTCTTTTTCGAACATTGATCTTTGGAGGCATTCTTGCGAACTTTACGTTTCCAAGCACGATCTCAAGTTCCGGCAGATCCCTTATCATCAACCCGTCTGTTGCATCATGGTTTCCTAACACCTCAGGACGCAGTCCTGCCTTTCCAATTAGTGCCATTATTGCTCCAGTTCTCAGATTTGCTCGGTTGAACAATTCTTTGAGCTCTGTCGCATCTGGGACACGTTCGTCAGCCAGAGTCGGTGTTGCATCCACGTTTGCTATCCTGATTCTTCGCTTTACTTCGATGTCATAGTGGTGCAGCCATGATTTTACAGATGTGATTATCGCCTTGATGTACTGAGGAGCTTTTCGCTGCTTTTCCATTGTTGTGATGGTGTCCTCAAGAAGATCTGCTATCGCTCTTGGGTGTTTTTGCCCTAGTTCGATCAGTTCCATTGGAGTTATCTTGTTGTTCTCACAGAATTTGCCTAGTTTTCGCAGTCTTACTTCTGCTGTTACAATACTGCTTCTT
>VBPL01000033.1 GCA_005877205.1 Nitrososphaerota archaeon | reverse complement strand
TATTTGTTAGCTCGTTTTGGTTCTTATTAGAAGCGTAGTCTATTGCAACCATTAAAACACTCAAAATGCCAATTATTAATCAACAGTTCTGAAATTGCAGCAAAATCAAATCAGGGGCTTGTTTCTAGTTCTTAGCTTTTATACAAGTCAAATAAAGAAAAATCGTTAGCAGATGTTTTAGTAATAGGCTCAGGTGGAAGAGAGCACGCCTTGGGATGGAAGATATCACAAAGTCCCAAAGTAGATACAGTTTACTTTGCTCCAGGAAATGGCGGAACTACAAACAATATCGACATATCAGTTGAAAATATAGCAAGCCTTGCCAAGTTTGCATCAGAAAATGACTGCATTACTATAGTAGGACCTGAGGCACCTCTTGCAAACGGTATAGTTGATGAATTTCAAAAAAAGGAATTACAAATTTTTGGACCAACAAAGAGTGCAGCTCAGCTGGAATCAAGCAAGGTTTGGGCAAAAAATTTCATGAAAAGAAACGGTATACTAACAGCCCGCTTTGAAGTCTTTGAGAACCCAAAAGAAGCAAAAGAGTACGCAAGATCAGTTGATTTTCCTCTAGTGGTAAAAGCAGATGGACTCGCATCAGGAAAAGGTGTTATAGTGTGTGATGATTCCACAGATGTAATATCAGCAATTGATAAAATCCTAGTCCAAAAAAGCTTTGGTGCTGCAGGCGATAAAATAATACTAGAAGAAAGAATCGACGGTGTCGAGGCATCATATATTGCAATCTCAGATGGCACCGTAGCGTATCCTATGGCTACTACACAAGATCACAAAAGGATATTTGATAACGACAAGGGGCCAAACACAGGCGGCATGGGTGCATATTGCCCTACACCTGTCATTGATAAAAAAACAGCAGATGATATTCAAAAAAATATAATTGAAAAGACGATAGCATCAATGAAAAAAGAAGGCAATCCGTTTCAAGGATTCTTGTATGCTGGTATAATGTTAAAAGATGGTAAACCATATGTTTTAGAATTTAATGTAAGAATGGGCGATCCTGAATGCCAGCCAATTATGGTAAGAATGGAGTCTGACTTGTACGATTACATCAAGGCAGGTATTGATGGAAACCTATCTGTACTACCTGGGATAAAATGGAAAGACCAGAGCGCAGTATGTGTTGTTCTTGCATCAAAAGGCTATCCTGATTCTTATCCAAAAAACGAAGAGATCACAGGACTGGAAACACAGGACAAAAACTCGTATGTGTTTCATGCAGGAACAAAAAGGCACGATGGGAAAATTTTAACAAATGGAGGACGAGTTCTTGGCGTTACTGCGCTTGGGGGAACACTTGAACAAGCAATCAAAAATGCATATACCAGAGTAGATAAAATAAATTGGCCTTCAAAATATTTCAGGACCGATATAGGAAAAAAAGGTCTTACTTAGATTGTGTTACAACGCCTAAAGATCAAGTTCTGATTTTACATGTGAAACCAAGTCCTTCAAGCTCATCGGTTTTCTAAGAAAACATTGGCCTTCTACGTTTGGAAACATCTTACTAAACTCCTCATTGTACGCCTCGTATGCAGTTAAAAAACAGATCTTCACATCTTTGTCCTGTTTTTTGATTTGGCTGTAAAGTTCAAGACCATTCATCTGTGGCATCTTAAAATCAATTATTGCTAGATCATATTTTTTTGGCTCAAACTCGGCAATTGCTTTGAGTGGTTCATCGTATGCATCAACCTCAAAACCATTACTAGTTAAACCATGTTTTATAGTAGAAACTATGTCAGACTCGTCATCTACAACCAGAATTTTTGTTACTCAAACCACCAGGTACTTGTGTAAGCGATTGTATACATGAATCTACTATAAAAGAGTTCACTATTTTTGTTCTGAAACAAAAATTACTCAGGTGCCAGCATTCTTGGGATAAATTATTTCGTCTTCTGTAACAATACAATCCATTATAACATCATGGGCATCATGTGGGATTGTTTTTACTATCTGCTTTGAATATGATAAAGCAATCTTTTTTGATTTTTTGCTGTGCAGGAATCTGTCATAGAATCCAAATCCATATCCTAGCCTGTATCCTTCTCGAGTCAAAGCAATTGCAGGAACAATCATTACATCAAGTCTCTTGATAGTCTCACATCTATCCTTTGGTTCCATTACAGAAAAGTTTCCTACTTCAAGGTCTGACAATTTAGGAATCTTCTTGAAGACCAAATTGCTTTTTACAACCTTTGGTAACGCCAAGTCCTTTCCCGCGTTTAGTATTTCCTGCAGTATGCCTTGTGTTTGAACCTCGCTGCCTATGGAATAGTACGCACCAATACTTGCTGCAGTTCTATAGTACTCTACCTTTCTTAGGTTGTCTTGTACCTTGGAACTAGCTATCTTGATAAAATCAAGTGAGAGGGCATCGCGTGCATCTAGTAGCTGTTTTCGAAGCCTTGCTTTTTCAACGATTTGAGACAAATCCCTTACTAATTGATGCAGCTGTGAGAGTGTTTTTTAAAAGCATCGCTACTGTCATGGGCCCAACACCTCCTGGAACTGGAGTCACATATGCCGCCTTTTTGATAACGTTTTCATAGTCAACGTCTCCTACAAGTTTTCCATCTAGTCTAGCTGTACCAACATCAATAACAACGGCTCCGTCTTTTACCATGTCTTCAGTTAGGACAAACTTTGACCTGTCTCCTATTGCAGTAACTACGATATCAGCCCTCTTGCAATGTTCTTTTAGGTTTTGTGTTTTGGAATGACACGTAGTTACAGTGGCATTTCTTTCAAGCATCAAGTTGTAAAGGGGCTTGCCAACAAGATTACTTCGATTTACTATAACAGCATCTTTACCTGCAAGATCAATTTTATAGTAATCAAACAGTTCTATAATTCCAGAAGGCGTACACGGCTTTAAGATGGCTCTTCCTGAAGATAAGAGTCCAATGTTAAAAGGGGTAAGACCATCGATATCCTTTATTGGTGAGATCCTCGATGTTATCGCAAACTCGTCTAGTTTATCAGGCAGTGGCAGTTGGACCAAAATCCCATGCACAGCCTTGTCGCTATTAAGCAAATCAATCAATGTATTCATTTCTTGTTGAGAAAATGATGCTGGTAACTTGTGATCCTTTGTTGCTATTCCAACCTCAAAGCAGGCTTTTTGCTTATTTTTTACGTACGTTGTAGAAGCGGGATTGTCACCAACCAGTACTGTCGCAAGGCACGGTTCAATGTTTTCTTTTCGTAATTCTGAAGTGGCTATTCTAACTCTATCCTTAACTGAGTTTGCTACAGCAATGCCATCTATTTTTTGCCCAGTCAAACAAGCTTGGGTAATTTACAGGATATTTAATCCTTGGAATGTTAATTATCTTGCATGTCGTATATTTTTTTATGAATACAGATGAGACAAGAAATTTCATAAAAACCACACTTGACAAAATAGCAAAACATGAGGTAGAATTACACGGAGGATGTGTAGCGTGTCACGTTATATTTTCATTAAAAGAAGAACAAGGCAGCTCAGAGCAGGATGCAGCTGATCTGCTTTCTGAAATACTTACTGGTGACTCGAGGCTAAATTCTGAATTCATCGAGGCAGTCGAACAGATACATATGCATGAAAGAAATTTGGCTACTGTCTTTGCAATCAAAGACCGGAAATCTAAAGATAGCTATCTTGAAGCTTATTTTTCAAACATACTTAACGAGCTTGCATCTGATCTGCATTTTTCAACACACGAAATAATACTCAGAAAATTGTTGTTAAGCTATCTTGCATTATATCTTGCACAAACTATTGGTGTGGACTATCACGCAGCTACTGAGGAGCTTTATTATCTCTTAAGAAAAGACGAGAGTAAAAATTCCAAGATAGCCCAACTTGTTGCTAGATTTGAAGCAAAGATAAGAGGACCGGACTTTATCCGTTAGAGTCATTAATCTCCGATTAATACAAAAACCATTGAAAATCGAGTTTGACACAAAAGAATACATAAAAAATATAGCTAAAGGAAAATCGCATTTTCATACATTTATCAACAAAGACAGTCTTGCTGCAGGAATCATAAGACTTGAACCTGGAGAAGAGGACACACAAGCACCACATGAATCAGATGAGATTTATTATATCATACAAGGTGACGGCTTTTTGAATGTCGGAGGAAAGGACTATGTTATCTCAGAAGGAATGTCATACTTTGTTGCAAAAGATATCAAGCACAGATTCCATGGAAACAAAGAAGAGCTCGTAGCGTTGTATTTCTTTGGCGGACCTGACTCGTAATCACTCATAAAACAATGAGACGTTACTCGAAATTTTTATCATGAAACGTAACACAAAGCAATCCTTTTAACCCCCACACTTAGTTATTTCCAATAATGGAAATGAGGGGGGTCGGTGCAATCTCGATTATCGCATTGTTGTTATTAGGCTCAACTCTTGCAGTCAATGAAGCATTTGCAAGTAAGGATCCACGTACTATATCTACACATCCGCCAATACACATCAAGAAATCTGGTTCGCCATCTCCTGTAGGTCTCACTCCGGTACAAATAGGCCACGCATATGGTTTTGACCTGCTTTCGTGTTATGGTACTAGCTCATGTGGCGCTGGACAAACAATTGCCATAGTTGACGCTTTTGATGATCCAAATATTGAAAGTGACTTGGCAACATTTAGTGCTCAATATGGTCTTCCTTCCTGTACTACTGCGAATGGTTGCTTTACAAAGGCTACTCCACAAGGTTTACCAAGTGCTGATGCAGGTTGGGGATTGGAGGAATCACTTGATGTAGAGTGGGCCCATGCAATGGCCCCTGGCGCAAAAATAATTTTAGTTGAAGCGCAGAATTCTTTCCTTGACAGTTTATTGAGTGCAGTTGATTATGCCGCATTGCAACCAAATGTTCATCAGGTATCAATGAGTTGGGTAACAAACGAGCTTTCTGGGGAATCAAGTCTTGATTATCACTTTAATGTTGCAGGTGTAAGCTTTACTGCATCATCTGGCGACCATGGAGTAGGTGTTGCGTATCCTGCCGCATCTCCATATGTAGTTAGCGTTGGTGGAACTACACTTAATGTTGATGGATCTGGAAATGTACAAAGTGAGACCGCATGGAGTGGCAGCGGTGGAGGAGTCAGCTTATATGAATCAAGACCAAGCTATCAAACTGGTTTTAATTCAAACTCTGGGAGAGGTGTACCTGATGTATCCTATGTCGCAGATCCGAACACCGGAGTTTCAATCTATGATAGTTTTGGATACGGCGGATGGAACCAAGTAGGAGGAACTAGCGTTGGAGCTCCACAATGGGCAGCAATTACTGCTATAGTTAACAGTGGTGGAGGCCAACTTTCGTCTGCATCATTTGGGACAAATACTGCGCTATACAACGCAGCAACAGGTTCTGCATACTCTGCAAATTATAGGGACATTACAACTGGTAGCAACGGCAACTGTGGAACCATTTGTAACGCAGGTCCAAATTATGACTTTGTGACAGGTGTTGGAAGTCCATTAACAAACAACCTCATACCGTATCTGCAACCACCAATTCCTGACTTTACAATCACTGCAAACCCATCGTCTTTGACAATAAATTCCGGCAGCTCTGGTTCTTCTACTATAACGGTGACATCAATTAATGGATTTAGCGGTACCGTCTCCTTGTCTTCATCTGCTGGCTCTAGTCTTGATGTCTATTCACTTACGGTTGGTTCTGGTGGAACAGCTACAGCAACATTAACGATAACGAATCCATCAAGCTCTGGAACGTACACAGTGACAGGTACAAGTGGAGCATTGTCTCACTCTGCAGATGTAACCGTTACAGTGCTTACAGTTCCATCTGCACCACAAAATCTTGTTGCAACCCCTGGAAATACTCAAGTAGCACTAACATGGAGTGCGCCGGCATCTAATGGTGGAGCTACAATTACAGGATACAGTGTGTATCGCGGTACGGCTTCAAACGGTGAGGACGCAACACCAATTGCTACTGTCGGTACAACAAGTTATACTGACTCAGGACTAACAAACGGCCAAACATATTTCTACAAAGTGACAGCTGTAAACTCGGTCGGTGGGTCATCTCAATCAAATGAGGCAAGTGCTACACCTGTTGCCATCCCATCAGCACCTCAAAACCTTGTTGCATTCCCTGGAAATGCTCAAGTGGGACTAACATGGAGTGCACCGTCATCTAATGGAGGCTCCGCAATTACAGGATATGATGTGTACCGTGGTACATTACCAGGCGGTGAAGGCGCAACACCAATTGCTACTGTGGGTACAACAAGTTATACTGATTCTGGACTAACAAACGGACAAACATACTATTACAAGGTAACAGCAATTAATTCTGCCGGCCAATCCTCCTCATCAAACGAGGCATCTGCTACTCCACAATTGCCTGCATTGTCAGTTTCTGTGACCACGGATAAGCCAGTATACTCCAAAGGATCGGCAAGTATTACTGTCACGGTTACAAATTCTACCTCGGCTCCAATTAGCGGCGCATCAGTTACATTGACAGTAACGGCTCCAAATGGGAATACCTCACAAAGCACCGGAACAACTGATTCCAACGGACAAGTAATTTTCTCATATCATATGACAAAACCTGGTACCTACACAGCAGGTGCTACTGCAACTAAATCCGGGTACCTCTCTGGCAGCGGCTCGACTACATTTAGCAAAGGTTAAACACGAACAGTTTTTCTGCCTTTTACCATGATCTTACCTTCGCAGAAAAGTCTTATGGCCGTTGGATAGATTTGATGTTCCTTTCTTAGGATTCTCTTTGATAGAGTTTCTTCAGTATCGTTGTCATTTACCTTGACTATATCTTGTATAATGATCGGCCCTGTATCTACTCCCTCGTCTACAAAATGAACCGTGCAGCCAGAATACTTGACTCCATATTCGACTGCCTGCCTTTGAGAATGTAATCCAGGAAACGAAGGAAGTATCGCAGGATGTATGTTCATTATTCTTCCTTTAAAGTATCTGATAAACTCAGGACTCAATATTCTCATAAATCCTGCAAGACAGACTAGCCCGTTTTTTGGTGTAACACCAGACTTTTCCAGGACTGCAACAATTTTTTTATCATAATCCCAATTCGCACCCTTTATTCCCCGGCTTTCTATTACATGGGTCTGGACCCCAAGTTTTTGGGCAAGCTTGATGCCTTTTGCATCTGGCTTGTTTGAAATAACAACTGCAGGGTTTACCAGCATTTTGTTCTTCTTGACTGATTTTAAGATGGCTTCCATGTTGCTACCTCTGCCAGAAATCAAGATGGCAAGATTAATCATGATAAATCTACTTTATAGTGCAAATAAACACTTTACTGATAAGAAACCCAAAATCTCAATTTGAATCTAAAAGCATGATTGCTCATTGACACAGCGTTCAACTTTCGCGGTTTTGATCAGACTTTTATGTCATGAATGCTATATTATATTGTTGGAAGAGCAAAGGCCAGAGACACAGTGGCATGAAAAGATTTTGAGAGGCATAAAGGTCACTGCAAAGCACTTTCTATTGGATTTTGGAGAAACTAAAAAACTTCCAGAAGAATAGAATCTTTACGGGTTCATCTCTTTTGCACGTTGTTCAGGTGACTCACTTGCCTCTGAATGCTCCTTGCTTCCAGTAATGTTTCCTACAATTTCATTTGCTATCTGGCTTGCACTCTCGTTTCTATTTACTTCATTTCCTTCTATTGCTGCTAGCCTATAATGTACGGTTAATGCTATTCCAGAAATAATTACAGCAACAGCAATACCTGAGATGATTGCTATCTTGGAAGAACGCTTCATTATGATCCTAGGATGAAATGTATTTAAATAAATTCCGAGCCATCAACGGAAAAGTTAGATTAAGAATTTCAAGGCACTGTTCAATCTTAGAAACATTTCACGAAATTTGACTTGAGAGACGTTCTTTTATAGGTGTAAAATCAGGGAGCTATCTGCATATTACTTGTAAAAAGTTCGCTATGGGTTTCTTGTACATAAAGTCCTGTAATTGTGTTCTAATTGACTCTGCAATGACATCTCCAGACCTGCCAAAGAGCGCCTTTAGTACTTTGCTTAGATATTCGGGATGTTCATAACAATCTGGCAGATAGCAGTAATACTTGGTGTATAACATCTGTACAACCTTGTCATAAGTTGGCTTGCCAATATCAAAAAGAGCTTTTTGAGCCGCAAGAGTTATCAATGCTTTGCCTATTTGTTCTTGGCTTGCATAGATTGGATCTTTTGTCATGTAGTACAATATATCTTGGATCTTTCTTGCTTGTATCTCATAGTATGTTTGCGTTATTACATACTATTTTCCGCTTCGTAGATTTGCCAAGATATAGTGCATAAGGTTTTACACCAAATGCTGCGTTGAATTAATCTTGCAATTTATATCTAATTGATTTGTCCTGATCTCAACTTGGCATCAGCAATCAAGATGACATCAAATGGAATAGTCGCAACACAAAATGGAACAAGGGTCCATCTTGACCCAAAAAGGGGAACAAATACAGGAATCACGTTTGTATCTCATGCGCATATAGACCATCTCCATAACCAAAGCGGGGGGCTCCTGTTAACATCAAGGCAAACCAGTGAAATTGCAAAGCTTCGAGGTTATTCAATTCAAAGATATTTTGAAGAATATGAAAACTATGCAATGATTGATTCAGGGCACATCTTGGGCGCAAAAGGTCTCCTCTTTGGAGATGAGGTCTTCTATACTGGTGACATCTGTACACGAGAACGAGGCTTCATGAAGGGCGCCAAGGCTCCAAGATGTAAGACGCTAATTACTGAATGCACATTTGGCATGCCAGAATATGTCTTTCCTACGTTGGATGAAACAGTGAAAAAAGTAAATGCAATAATTTCAGACATGTACGCAAAAGGCAAACCTGTTATTCTTTTGGGCTATGAACTTGGCAAGGGCCAAATTCTTTCCTACTTGTTTTCACATTGGCAGCCATACTATCATGATTCAGTAAAAAGAGTAAATGACGTTTATAGAAGCTTTGGTGTAGACCTGAAAGATTCCATGGGTCACACCGAAGCTGAAAATGCTGGCTTGCTTGACAAAAAACCTTGGCTTATGATTGCACCTAATCTTGGTGGAAGAAACAGTTTTGTTCAAGATATGAAATCAAAATATGATGCAATAACAATAGGTTTTAGTGGTTGGGCACAATCGCAGCGGTTTGCATTTGCAAGGCAGCATGATTTCTCCATTGCACTAAGTGACCATTGCGATTATAACGAATTGGTTGAACTTGTCAAGCACTGTGATCCTGACAAGATATATACCGTGCATGGCTTTGTGGAAGAGTTTGCAGGTGACCTTTCAAAGATGGGCTTTGACGCGCAACCATTAAAAGAAAATTCGCTTGACGAATTTTTCTAGCTAAACTTGCGCAAGGACCTGTTGTATGCAACACCAAACCTGTGTGCTTCGTCTCTAGCATGCTGTAAAATTTTCAGCACTTGATTATTTTTTGATATGACTAGAGGCTCGCTTATTTTTGGAGTGTAAATCTCTTCGTTTTCTTTTGCTAGTGCAATACAAGGAATTTTACTGCCGATGCTTTTTAGCGCGTCCAAGGCAGCGCGTAGCTGTCCTTTTCCTCCATCTATTATTATCAAGTCTGGCGTCTTGTCTTTCTGGGTTAGCAATCTAAGATAACGCCTTTTTATTACCTCATTTATCATAGCGTAATCATCTCTTCCCTGAATCGTCTTTATCTTAAATTTCCTGTACCCTGATTTGTCTGGTCTTCCATCAACAAACCTTGACATGGAACCTACAGCATAGTCTGCGCCGTGGTTTGAAATGTCAAAACACTCTATGACATTGGGAATGATATCAAGACGAAGCTTTTCCTGCAGTTCTACAATGGCTGGCTCGAAGCCCTTTGTCTGGTATAAGATAAGGTTTTTCATGATTAGTCTTATCATTTCCTTTCTTTTGCCAGATAAGGGAACTATGATGTTGACCTTGAATCCGGCGGTTCTTGAAAATACTTCTTCTAGAATGTCTTTTTTTTCTGGGAGCTCACTTGAAACAATAGACTTTGGAATTGGGTTTGTGGAATAGTATTGTGACAAAAATGATGAAAACGAATTGTCCCCAACAAGATCAAACGAAAACCTGTTTCTGTCACGAATGACGCCATTTGTCTGCCTAAAGCTCATCACATGAGCTGTCTGATCTTGTACCACAATTCCAAAATATTCTTCGTCATAGTTTTTTGTTGATTCCATTTTCTGTCTTGTCTGCAAATTTTCTAGTCGTTGTATGGTTTCATGGATCTCTTTTGCCGTTTCATAGTGCTGGCGCAAAGATGCATCTTGCATCTCGTTTTCAAGTTTTTTACGAAAGTCTTCTAGTTTTTGTTTCCCCTTGAGTATTGATTCAAGCTCAGAAATGTGCTTACCATATCTTTGTCTGGCTTGCTCGAACTGGCATGGCGCTTCACAGTTTCCAAGGTGATATTCTAGGCACGCTTCTTTTGGAAGACTTTTGCATATTCGCACCTTGAACGCTTTTCGCAACAGGCCAATTGAAAGCATCTTTGAGCTGCCAGACGTAAAGGGGCCATACACCCTACCGCTTCCAAGAAACTCGCCGGTTCTTGTTCTTCTTGCCACCATTAAACGAGGAAACTCTTCGTTTGTAATTCTAAGATAGGTGTAGCGCTGCTGGTCTTTTAACTCAATATTGTAAATTGGCCTGTATCGCTTTATCATGTTGGCTTCAAGCAAAAATGCCTCGCTTTCGTTGTCAGTTAGCACAAATTCAATGTCTGATATTTTTTCAACAAGTTTTTGTGTCTTGTAATTTTGGTTTTTAAGAAAATAAGATCTTACACGATTTCGAAGATTTTTTGCCTTTCCAATATAGATTATCTTACCTGTATCATCTTTCATGATATAAACTCCAGGATGCGTCGGAATTGTTATTTTCGAAATATCAATTGCCATGTCTTAGAACTCGTTTCAAATACTGTCCGGTATAGCTGTTCAGGTTTTGTGCTACTTGTTCTGGAGTGCCAGACGAAACTACTCTTCCTCCCTTGTCTCCACCCTCAGGACCCAAGTCTATTATCCAGTCCGAGTTTTTTATCACATCCATGTTGTGCTCTATGATAATTACAGTATTTCCAAGGTTCACTAGTCTGTTTAGGACATCAAGTAATTTTTGCACATCAGCAAAGTGAAGTCCTGTCGTAGGCTCGTCTAACATGTAGACTGTTTTTCCAGTGTCTCTTTTTGAAAGCTCTTTTGCAAGCTTTACCCTTTGTGCCTCTCCACCTGATAGAGTTGTTGCGGCCTGTCCAAGCTTGATGTATCCTAGTCCAACATCTGCAATTGTTTGCAGCTTTCGTTTAATAGCTGGTATATTTGCAAAAAATTCCAGAGCCTCATCGACAGTCATGGAAAGAACATCTGAAATGTTCTTGCCCTTGTAAAGAACAGAAAGTGTCTCGGAATTGTACCTCTTTCCTTTACATTCATCACAAATTACATAAACATCTGACAAAAACTGCATCTCGATTTTCTTGACACCATCTCCCTCACACGCAAAGCACCTGCCATCTGCTACGTTAAATGAGAACTGGCCAGGACTATATCCTCGCTCCTTTGCCAGCTCAGTGTTTGAGTATAGCTCCCGAATTGGAGTAAATGCGCCAATGTATGTAGCAGGATTCGAACGCGGGGTCCTCCCTATTGGCGATTGATCAATTCCAATTACTTTGTCGATGTGCTCAGCTCCAAGTATCTGCTTGTGTTTGCCAGGCCTTTCTGATATGATATGAAAGTGTGCACAAAGTGCATTGTATAAAATGTCATTTACCAGTGTAGACTTGCCTGAACCGGAGACGCCAGTTACTGCAATCATCAAACCAAGTGGAAACTCGACGTCAATATTTTTTAGATTATTCTCTGATGCACCTTTTAGAACAAGCTCGCCTTTTTGCTGACGCGTCTTTTTGGCAAGTTTTATTGCGTTATGGTTCTTAAGATACTCACCTGTTACTGACTTGTGATTGTTTAAAATTTGGCTGACTGTACCCTCAAAGACTACGCTGCCTCCATCAACTCCAGCTCCTGGTCCCAAGTCAATTATCCAATCAGAATTTCGAATTACTTCCTCGTCGTGCTCTACTACTAGTATGGTATTGCCAAGATCACGTAGCTTTGTCAGCGT
>VBPL01000032.1:26029-26554 GCA_005877205.1 Nitrososphaerota archaeon | reverse complement strand
ACCGTTAACCTTGAATAGATGAACTTGTATCAAATATTATTTGTCGCAGAGTCAGACCCGCAAGTTAGCCAAAATTGTTGAAGTTCTAGGTGTACTTGAAGAAAATAAAAAGGGTAAAGATTGGCTTGTCAATCAGATAAGGCAACACAAGTACAAGGTCGCAATCAAACCTACAATGAACAGCGTTGAAATTCTTAAAGCATGTCCAGATAAATTAATTTCTCGTATACAAAACGCTTTGAACGGTAATGTAGTACACGATATCGATATCGACCTGGTACAAAGATCAATGACCAAAAACTTCTTTTGGTTTTATACTGATATAGTGGGTAGCGCCAATCCAGCAATATTAACGACTGATCAGGCACGTAAAGTCTGGGCGTTAAATGAACTAATAGGAAGAACCGAGACATTCAAACAATTAGACCAAAAATCTGATGTGATGGCTATTACAGGTGATGGTGTAGTAATTGGCTTTAGCGATTCTACAGAGAAACCTTTACGCCTTGCAATTGAATTACACAA
>VBPL01000032.1:0-26013 GCA_005877205.1 Nitrososphaerota archaeon | reverse complement strand
CAGCGACAGACTAGAAATACGAATAGGAATCGATGCGGGAGCTGTTTACTTCATAAAAGATTTGATGGGGAAAAACAATTTCTGGGGGCCTGGAATAATAATGGCAAGAAGAGTTATGGACTTGGCACGTCCACGACAAATACTTGCTTCTGCAAGAATTGCAAATGTTATCCGCAGACTAACTCCGGAATACAAGACAATGGTACACTACTGCGGTGAATACAAAATAAAACACGGAGAAAAGCTGCAAATATACAACATATATGGAGATACTTGGGGACACAGAGTCTGTCCTCCTATCAAGGAAGTAGAACCGACTCCCTTACCACTAATCTCCAACTTCCTCTTTCCAAAAATTGAGTTGTGGCTAAATATCACAGAACCAAAAACAATGATGACACACCATACTTGGATCTGGAACATGGTCAACATATCTAATTCCTCCACTGATCAAGTTAAATATTTCATTACTGGGGACGTACCACGGGACTTTTCGAATCTAAATCTGAATGTAAGAGATGGTTCTGGTAAAAAGCTCAAGATACTGAGCGTAAACGTAAACAAACCTCTTGAAAAGGAGTTTATTGTTCAACTATCTAAACCTGTAAAACCAAACCATACTGTTGTACTAAAGATGGAATACGACTGGGAAGAACCAGAACGAAAGTTCCATTATTCCCTTGCTACGGATTGTAAAAAATTCACATATTTGCTGACAATCCCAAAAAGAATTGAGATTAAACCCCGAGTTTTAAAAGTCGACCCTGCAAGACAGAGGGTTCATGCTCCTGTCGCTCCGCAAATTATTTATCAAAGACAACATAGTGTGGTAAGGTGGAACGTAAAGAACCTTCGTGCTTCAGAGACGTATCAGTTTGAATGGTAATTTTGCTTATCTGTAAAGTATGAGTAAACCTCTTTTCGTTAACTAAAGTGCTTATGCTATAGAATTTAATCAACTTTTAATATTATTGCCATAAAACCACATTGCTGAAGAATTAAATCGAGTGCATTCGGCACTTCCTGGTTCGGCTACAAAATCACCAACATGATCATATTTATCCCAAAGTGCTTGTGAGAATATGCTTGAAGTTTAAATATCGTCTAAACCCAGATTGTCTAATGATGATAAAAGGAATTTCAATTATGTTGATCTTGTTAGCAAGTAGTTTAGCTTTGCCAATTGGGTTTTCATACTCCAACTCGAATGAAACAGAATCATCATCTGATGAAGTCAGATCACAAGTTACAACTAATGAGACTGATGCCAATCAAACCAATAATTTTGGTCAACAAGTATCAGATTTTATCCATCAGGCTATTTCCGATTTCAAGCAGCAAAGGGGGGAAACATTGAAAGCAATGAAAGACTGTAGAGAAAAGCTTCAAAATGCAACGGCTGACGACAGAGATAAGACAAGAGAAGATTGTAAGACAAACCTGCAAAGTATAAGAGAAAAGTACAAGGATGAAAGAAAACATTTCCAGGAATTATTCAAAGAATTCCGTGATGACATCAGAGTACTGATGAATGAGGCACGTGGAATGCATGTTGAAAAGATCGAGATGGAAAACGCGCTCAAGCACATGAAGGAGACAAGAGAGAAGAGAATGCAGATGGAAAACCCCGGTGAACACATGGGGATGGGAGAAAACAAGACAATGGGAATGAAAACCAGAAATAATACAAATTGTGTAAATCCGCCCTACGGACCTAAGATCTGCTAGATTTTCTAATTCATTCACCCAGAAATTTCACAAGATATTTTACTAGTTGTTATTTTTCACAAATAAATGAAGTCAATTAACTATGCTATACTTGGTGATGAATCAATTGCCAAAGATTTTGGGAAAAAGGGTACCGCTACTGACATTACTATATACGACAGGAAAGAAACTGATGTCTTGCGCACCTGGACTGCACCTTCCACATTCCCAGATAAGATTCCTCCTTTGTTTCAAGCATTGAACATGGCAGAATACGTAATATTTCATGTGACAAAGCTTGACAAATTCACAGGAGAACAAATAGTGGCGCTTGATGTACTGAACAAGACACGTGGCGTGTTGTCGCATTCATTCGAAGTGGACAGGAACACGCTTCTTTCTATGATAAAGGGAACAGTGGTAGAACAATACAAGTTGGTTGAATTTGAGAATATCAAAAAAGAAGTCGATTTACTCCAACCAATTTCAAAAGATGGAACGCTAAAGATAACAATAGACCATTGTTTTGATGTTAAAGGTGTAGGAACCGTAATTTTAGGAAAAGTGACACGAGGCAAAGTTCGAGTGTATGAGAATCTGAAACTTGTGCCAAAGGGAGTAGATGTTGTAATAAAATCAATTCAAATGCATGATGATCCTGTTGAAGAAGCAGCGTCTCCCGCCAGAGTGGGACTCTCAGTAAAGGGTATAATTCCTGATGACGTACAACGAGGTGATCTTCTTTGTATGCCAGATACAGTAACAGTTTCGCAGGAGATTGAGCTTGATTATATTCCAAACAAATTTTTCAAAGAAAAAATAGCTGAGAATCAAACATTTTTGGTAAATATAGGTCTACAAATTCGGCCAGCCAAGATAACCACTCTTAATCCGATGAGGCTCTCACTTGGGAAACCAGTCGTGTATGAAAAGGGCGAAATCTGCGTTATTTTAAAACCAGAATCTACTTCGATTAGAATAGTCGGTAGCGGCAAGATAAAATAAAAAGGAATTCATTGAGCAATCAATGGTACCGGCGAATCTATAAACATCAAAGTGGTAGTAGAACGCACCTCCTTGATTCGTCTTATCTTGAATGTTATTATGTCTCGCAATATCTCAACTGCATCAGCCTCTACCTTTACCACTATATCATAATTGCCTGTAGTGCCCTCTATTTCAGTTATTCCTGCGATGGTCTTTAGTTCCTCGGCTACTGATAATTCATGTCCTCCATCGCAGTTTATCATTACATAGGCCGCTTCATGTAAACTAGATCTTCCAGAAGATATTTCCATAACATTTTTACAGTAACATGGTATATACCTTAGACTAGCAAGATTAGCTAACTATTTGTTGTTTTAGCTAAGTGTGTTACTTTTGCCAAAACCATTTTCTAGAATCAGAACGAGAAACGGAATATACGGGATAGTCAAGCTTGAGTCCCATGTGATAGGCCCCAATGTAGTCAAATTTGTAACTCTTGAATGATTTTACAATCTGGTGTAAATCTCCTCCTATTACCAATCCGTTTGGCTGTGCTGCAATCTTTATCTTAGAGCACAAGTTAACTGTCGGGCCGAAAATATCGTCTTGGGGTAGACCTGCTGTATGGGCTATACTTAGAGTGCCATAGTCAGAACTTATCCTATAATCTACATTTGGCAGCTTTTGCTCAGACATAAGTTGGTTAATTGTACCATGAGACTCGATCATGCCAAGGCCGCATTCAAGAACTTCGGCAAAGGCATCTTTTTCTTTATCTTCTGCAGTCTTTGGAAAGTAATACAGTAAGCTATCTCCTAGGTTTTTTACAACTACGGCATCAAACTCTTTTGCAATAATTGACATTGCATTAAGAAAGATACTATAGTATTCGCACATCTTACCATTTACCAGTTTAGCAGTACTTGAGGTAGAATTTACGATATCTACAATGCCGACGCAGCAGGGCTTGGTACCTCCTGGGAATAATATCTCATTGATAACCTTATTTTTGAGAGTTGCAAGAAGGTCATCCTGATTGATACGCCGAAATGGCGCAGTTGACGTAAACGTCATGCTTTGGAGTATATGCGTAGAGGCTGATAACGAATCATTAGCTGGATCGACAAATGATTAGCTATGTTGTAAAGTAGCTATAATATTGAAGGAATTCATAACAATGAACATGACTAAATATGGATTTACAGAGTGTCAGGGGTGCGGCTCGACAAAAGCTATCATCAACTTTGTACCAAAATACAGAGGTCTTAGGGGATTTTGCTCCGAATGTGGTACAAATTGGCCCGAGTCATAGATTCAAGAACAAAGTTTAGATTCTTTTGATGTTAAAAGGTAAACACATGGAACAAGACTACGAAAGTTCCGCAAATGAATTTTTAGAGATTTCAAGTGAACAAAGACTGGCCATTCTTTTACGGCTGTACGAACAGAAATCAAAAATAGCCGTTCTAGCAAAAGAACTTGATGCTACTGTTCCCGAAGTTTTTAGAAACTTTGAGCGATTAGTGAAGGCTGATCTTATAACAAAAGATAGTGATGGAGGTTACAGCATAACGACCCATGGAAAGATAGTATGTAATCAGGTACCATCTTTGCAATTCCTATCGCGCAATAGAAAATATTTCAAAAATCACGACTTTGGAGACGCCCCGCAAAAATTCCTTCAAAGAGTTGGTGCCCTAGTAGAAGGCAGACCGATTAAAGGGTTTGTCAAAGTAATGGAACAGTGGAAAGAGATTTACAAAAATGCGGATGAATACATCCATAATATTTTATTCGAGGTTCCGTATACAGCAGATTTAGTAGAACCGTTAGTTAAAAGGATACAAAGCGGTACAAAACTACGTTCCATACTTTCAGAAGCTGCGATAATTCCAAAGGAACGAAAACAAATATTTGAAAAACTAGGATTCAAAAAACTAATTGAACGAGGACTGGTAGAAAGAAAAATGAAGGAAAACGTATCAGTTGTAATGATATTAAACGAAAAAGAAGCATGTGTTATGTTTCCTAAAACAAACGGAGAAGCAGACATGAGTGAAGGATTTTATGGCAATACATCTTCATTTCAGGAGTGGTGTTTGGATTATTTTAATTACTGTTGGGAACATTCCGGTGTGTTCCAAGAGAGTAAAATGAAAAGAGAATAGCAAACTAATTGAAAATTATCTGATGTGAAACTGGTAACATTTTTCCTGCGTCAGTGAAATAATGCTGTGTCTGTTAGAAGCTCACTAAAATAGACGTTGTGAGATAATGTTGTAGGATTATGGCACATTTTGACACTTCAGGATT
The DNA here is from genome assembly GCA_005877205.1 of Nitrososphaerota archaeon. Classification (GTDB taxonomy): domain Archaea; phylum Thermoproteota; class Nitrososphaeria; order Nitrososphaerales; family Nitrosopumilaceae; genus Nitrosotalea. The sequence continues at coordinate 21,006 of VBPL01000032.1, read as the reverse complement.
AGTTTCTTGGTCTGTTGTTACTGCAGCGTGTATGATACTTACAGGCTTGGTATACAGAAAGATTGCCAAAAATAAAAAAGATGAATCACATACATCTTGAAAAAAAAGGATTAAGGGGACTTGCAATAGCTGAGAGTTTCAGACAGGTGGACAAGACTTCAAGACTTGCAGGAGTAGTTATGCGTAGAGATTTGATAATTGATGGCTTTGTGTTAGGTCAATGTACTATCGAGGGAGATGACGCAACTGAGGCAATCTTGAAGATGTATTCAAAACTAGAACGAGACGATATAAGCTTCATTTTGATCTCAGGTTTGATCATTTCAATGTATAACATTGTCAACATAAAGAAAATAGGGGATGAAACAAAACTACCAATCATAGGTGTGACTTATGGGGAATCTCAAGGCATTGAAGAAGCAATAAAGCGTCACTTTCCTACCTCGTATGAATCAAAAATAGAAAAATACTACAAGTTGGGAACAAGAACTCAGATTAGTCTTCATACGGGCCATAAATTATACTTACGAGTTGAAGGATGTTCTGCTCAAGAAGCAAAAAACCTACTTGACATGTTTACCCTTCAAGGTTCAATTCCAGAACCACTTAGAGTGGCACAACTTCTCGCACGAACAACAATGTCTTTGTGAAAGAACCAAGAATCACTTGCGTTCTTCTTTTGTTATTTCCCATTTGTTGCCAGTTAGCCTTGACGAGGTAAATTCGATTTGTCCTATGATCCGATCGCCCCTTCTAACCATTCCATATTCTGTCTTGGAAAGTTTTAGAATTAATTGTCTTGTCTTATATCCGCCTTCGATTACCCTGATCTTAAACCTTTTGCTTGCTCTGATTATGATATCTCTTGCAGCCTTGGGATCTCCTATCCAAGAAAACATTTCAAACGAACCAAAATTCTTTGTCTGTACTTCGTAGCCATATAATCTAGCTTCAAATTTCCAGCCAGCTCTCTTGGCTTCTTCATTCATCCATTTTATTGCTAGAGTTCCATAACCTTTCTCGACTCCAAAAGATTCAGAATCCATTGGGATCTTTGAAATAAACTAGATGAATATAACTTGAAACATCATGGGCACTATAATGTTATTAGCTTGAAAGTCGTGCTAAATTCAGTGGCTCGTACAGCAGCTGACATAAGAAGAGCGATTGAGTCAAATTGGAAAGAATATCTCTCACGTTACGGGAATCTTTTTTCATCAAATTTCATAGACGGTTCAAGCCCACCCTCAGTTTTTGTTGGCTCTTACGGATATCCAAAGATACTGGTAGGACCAATGCTGCCTCCAATTCATGGAGATACCACAATCCTAGATTCGCCTGAGAAATGGACAGGAAAGAGCCTTGAAGACATCATAAACTACAGATTAAGCTTGGTCAGAGGGATAAAACAGATTCCAGTAAAAAAACCTCATGGACAGTATATTGAAAATCTTCAAGAACTCGCCATGTCATCTCGTGCTACTGATGCGGAAATGGAATTTACGAAAAACACTACTCCTGTAGTATCGATAGATGGTCATAGCCCAATTTTTGGTCCTATTGGCGAGATTAAATCGGCCAAATTTGCGAGCTCTTCATCTGACAAAAAGATACAGAAAAGATTCTACGATAAAGACCTGTTAGCGCAAGATGCTGTTGTAGAACTATACAATAGGGGGATTGATGTTACGAGAATTCAAAAGTGTTTTAGCATTGGGATGTTTGGCAAAGATAGAAAGCTTGTACCAACACGTTGGAGCATAACTGCAACCGACGATATAATATCCAAATCACTAATAGAGAAAATTCTTGACTATGACTTGATAGATACAAGTCTAGTCTTTCAGTATAATCATCTGGGAAATTTTTTTGCAGTAATTATTTTTCCTAGCAGATGGATGTTTGAAATGCAAGAAGCATGGTATGACGAGCGTGGTGATGTTGGATTTGGCTCTGATTTTGAAGACGCCAGAGGCCTTGATCACTATCCAGAAACGGCAGGTGCACATTTTGCTTCAAGGTTGGCTGTGACAGAATACTTGGAAAAGAGAAAAACTCAGGCAGCTGCAATGGTATTACGGGAAATCCGACCTGAATATGCTGTTCCGGTAGGTGTTTGGCAGGTGCGTGAAGGAGTAAGAATGGCACTAAAAGAAAAACCTGTTGTAGTGCCCAATTTTCAAGAAGGACTTGATCTGGCCTGCAAGGGACTTAGCATAGACAAAAAGGAATGGTTAGCAAGAAGCAAACTGCAAAGGGCAAGAAACCAAAAATCGATATCTGAATTTTTTTAGTTGCTAGAGTTTTTATTTACCACATTTTGCACCTAACATGTTGCAAAACAAAAGTATGGTTATCGCGTTAGCGATAATTGCGTCTCCAATATTGTTTGCGTTGGCTGTATTTCCGGATACGTTCAGTCTTGGGTGGAACCAAGGTAGGGGAGGATTTCTTTTTGCGATGGCCTTTATTGCTGCAGAGCTGTTTGGTCTAAAACTTGAGATTCCAAAAAGGAGACTGATTGCAATAATTCCACTTGCGGCGCTGGCAATAATTTATCTTACTAGCCTTGAATTTGGATTAAGAAATTATCTAATTTCTGTGGCGCCAATCTATCATGTCCAGATAAAATATTCTTGGACATGGATGTGGGACTTTGTTATAATAGCTGTCTTCTTCGTAGCAAGTATGACCATATTGTTTGGAAAAAGATGGATAAGGATATCTCCAGCAGGTCCTATCTACGCAGGAGGAACTGCAATAATTTTATCTCTTGACGCGTTCTTTCCTTACGATTCTCTTGGGCCACTACAATATGTTGTACCTTATTTAGTAAAGCTTGATGTATCTCTTATCAATTTATTTCATCTTGGCATTGCAAGTGCACACAATAACATGATGCTTCTACAAGGAGAGCATGGTCCATTTGCGCTGCAAGTATTTTGGCCGTCTGCTGGAGTACACAGTATCATAATATACTCACTTGTAATGATGGCTTTTTTGCTGAAAATGAATATACCGCAAAACAGAAAGGCGGTATACTTTGTAGTTGGCGTAATAGGTACTATAGGTGTAAATGTTATCAGGATCTTCTCTCTTTCAGTATTTGTCCTAAAAGTATCTACTAATGTAAACGAATTCGAATCATTTCACGGGATAGCAGGTGAAATAATGTTTCTGCCATGGCTTTTCATCTTTTTACTAATAGTGACATACGTGGAAACAAGACGTCTAAAAAAAATTGAGATAGCCAAAAAACATGAATTTGATAAAAATCAATAGAGACTTGGGAGAAGGAACTTTTCGCTTAGAAGAAATATTCACAGGACTAAAGAATGCTGAAATTCTTCTAAGGGTTTTCAAGACAAAAGAGGAACTAGATGATGTTTTCTCAAAAACAAAAGTGATTGTGGACATGCACAGTCATTACATGCACGTAAGCAATGATGACGCAACAATTGTGATCGGGTTCGATCATCTCAAAAACTCTGATAAGGAAATTCTTTATCTAGATATTGTTCATGAACTTGTGCATGTAAAACAACAGAGAGAAGGATTAGACTTGTACAACAAATCATATTCCTATGTTGATAGACCTACGGAAGTCGAAGCTTATGCAATAGCTGTTGAAGAGGCAAGAAGGTTAGGCATGAAAGATTCTGAAATCTTTGATTATCTTCACGTAGAATGGATAACACCAGATGAACACAAAAGACTAGCATCAAGCGTAGGAATTTCACTTTAAAAGAACCGCGTAATGTCTACTTGACCTGCGACTTCAGACAAGTCTGATACTTTTACTCCAAGTCTTCGTATGGGTAATTTCTGATCTTCCAAAGATTCTTTTAGCAGTTGAATAGCAGTCTTTTTCAATTCTTCTAGATTGGAAGTAGAATTTTTCAGGGTCTTTGATTTTGTCCGGTTAGAGAGATCGGACTGAACAAATTGTATGCCAACAGATTTGAAAAGTAGGTTGTCTTTGACTATTGTGTCATGCAAGTCTTCACATAATTTCTCTAGGTCCTTTGCTAAAAAGTCAAAATCTTTGGAATCTTGCTTTAGTGTGACTATCCTGCTATATTGAATTGGATCATGCCGCGGGGAAACAGGTTCATCATCTATTCCACGAGCTGCATTATAGATATAAGTTCCAATCTTTCTTCCAAAATGACTATTTAGAGTAAAGACATCCAAACTCCTCAATTGTGCTATAGTTTCTAATCCCATCTCGGAAAATTTTTCTTCTGTTTTTTTGCCTATACCTGGAATAGCTCTTATCGGTAGAGGTCCAAGAAACGACTCGATTTTTTCTGGCTCTACCATAGTAAGTCCGTCTGGCTTTTTAAAATCTGAGGCAATTTTTGAGACAAGTTTGTTTGATGAAACTCCTATAGTGCATGAAAGTCGAATAGAACTGCGAATTACGTTTTTTAGCTGCTGCGCCAAATGTGCGGCCGTTTCAAAACTGCCTTCGGTTCTCTGCGTTACATCAAGATAAGCCTCGTCACGACCTACATACTCGAATATGTCTGCGTATTCTCTAATTATGCTCATGGCCTTGTCAGATATATCAGAGTAATAATCAAAATCTGTGGGCAAAAATACCGCATCTGGAATCTCTTCTAATCGCTTTTTTGCAAATTTGATTGGCATTCCTGATTTTACACCATATTTTCTTGCAACATAATTGGCAGTAGCTATTGCACCACTATCTCCACCACGATCTGAGTAAACACATACTGCAACAGGTTTTGTCTTTAGATCTGGATTGCGAAGTTCCTCACACTGTGCGTAAAAATAATCGAAATCTATATGGAATACAACTTTTTCTGCCACAACCACCTAATGATACAAAATCCTTATTACGTTATTGATGGGTCGCTTCCTTGCTTACGATTAATATGCGACAACGGATGATGTTATCATCTAAATATACTTCTACACTATACTCGGTATGGATTATCCAGTTGAGACAGAAGCGGAAGGGATTAAGATAAAGCCAGAAAAGATGGAAATCGATAAACTATACTATTGCGTTTATCAAGACAAGGTAATGCTTTTCTACAAAGATCATAGTGAAATGCTGAATTGTTATGAAATTTCAGAGAAAGATATAGTAGATCAAGTGAAACAATCAAAAATAGAAGATATAGAAAATATTTTGCAAAAATACATGGACGAGAGGAACTTAACCATTAAATAAAACACAACAAGAAATGTCCTGTGATGCGTCCATCCAACATTGTCTTTATTGGAAAAAAACCAATCCTTACGTATGTAAATGCTACCCTTACACTTCTTGCAAACGAACCTACAGTAACAATTAAGGCTAGAGGAAAGACCATAACGGCAGCAGTAGATGTATCCCAGATGATAGTAAAAAGAATGAATGCAGTCGGCTACAAAATAAGCGGAGTCAGAATTTTTTCTCAAAGGATGGAGTCAAAGGATGGAAAAGAAAGAAACGTTTCAACAATTGAAGTTGATGTTTCTAGAACCTAAAATGGTCAGCATTTTTTTGAAAGGAACTATAATAGTGATTTTGGCTGCAGTCATAACAACTTTGGTATTGTATCATGCCAAATTAATTGATACATGTCCGTTAAGACAGGTGGACATTACAGAGGCAATAAAAAAGTATGATGCTACAAAAGACCCAGAACTGTGTGATGAACTAAATGACAAAATATCTCAGTTCAATAATGATTGTAAATCCGAGTTAGAGGTACTTGACTGCGGCTAACGTAGTGCTTGTATTAAAAAGCTAATTCCAAAATAGATAAGAATACAGCTTATTGCTAACATGAAAATGTTATAGTTTTGTGATACGAGTATTTTCTTTCCACGTCCAGCAAAGTATCCTACAATTCCAAGCCATGCATAATCCATCCAGATGTGAAAAGCAAACATTACTACTATTCCAATCAGAGAATAGAGAAGCAAGGCATCTGAAATTAACTTGAATCCTATCGTAAACCACCAGACAAGAAAGAATGGATTGAGCCCAGTGAGAAGCATACCTATCAAAAACGGCCCATGATTTGGAGTATACTTTGAAGCCGATTTTTTCAACACATTTCTTATCTGTAGTCCTGCAAACCCAAAAAGACTTAGAGCCCCAAGTATGGATACATATTCTCTGAATTGTGGTAGCGCGGAAAGCGAAATGGCACCTAATCCAAGCAATGTCACTAACGCGAATTCAACTATAGTGTGGCCATACGCCAACCTCAAACCAGTCTTCCATCCTCCTTTGACACCGTAGGCTACATTGGCAGCAAAAAGTGGACCAGGGGACATGACCCCAGAGACAGAAATTGTGATAACAGTTGCTGCAAATTCAATCAAAGATGTCATTTTCAGAAAATTACTCTTCTAATACGAGAAAATTTTCGCTGTTGTGTCTATCTTATCTGCTAAGAAGTCTATGACCTCGGCTGGACTATTTTTATATATGAATTCATCATGTCCGTTTTTTGATATGTCTATACAATATCTTGTAGCAGTTTTGTTGATGAAAATATGACTAGTTTTATTATCAATTCTTATCCCTTCGTCAGAATCTAGGATCTGAATATGTTTTTCCAGTTTTTCACTTGTGATCTCTCGTTCTTGGTAGCTCATCCATACATTGCATCTCGTAACGGGCCAGTTTCCTCTTCGGCTATCTTTAGGTTTTGTTCAACGTTTTCTGCCTCGCCTAACAATGTTTGCAAATCACAAGCAGCGCCTGGGACAAGTTTTGACATTGCCATGCAAATTTCTGCACCTGCTCTGAAATCAGGTCCAGTTTCTTTACTCCTGCATAATAATACGATTACGTTTGTCTTAGAAATTGCTCCCTCATTGAGCAAAATTCCTGGAATTCCAGGCACGGTTCCATTTTTAAGAAGTTGGATGTCTGCCTGTTTGAGCCGTTTTTTGGCCTCTTCCGTACTTGCAACTCCTATGACAAAGGGTGCCTCCTCGTCGGTCTTTATGGCAGCGCTACTGACAACAAGGGAACACTTGTGTTCGTTAGCCCACTTTAACATGGTTTTGGCTACCTCTCTATGAAGCGACTCGTGTGGAGTAAGATATGATGAAAATACCGCTACTTTGAGATCTTTGTTAACAAATATTCTGGTGGGAAAACTTGGCAATGACTCTCTTACTATGCTAATTGGAGGAAATAACTCTGAGTCTAGGACACCTGCCAATTCAAATTGTGATGTTGTATTTATCAGAGATTCTGTTGCTATGGCATTAGCAAGTCCAGCATAAGGAAAACCATCTATGACATACCCTCCTTCGATATCTATATGCGCAATTTCTCTTACTGTGATTTCATTGCCCATGCAAAGGATATCAGGTCCGTACTTTTATGGATATCATTTTATGTGACTAAGATAACCGATACTAGTGGAAACACTATACATACTCATCAACTGCGACCTTGGCTCTGAGGTAGATATCATAAATGAGCTAACAAAAATTCCCGAAGTAAAAGAAGTTAGAGGGACATACGGCATCTATGATATATTTGTGAAGCTTCAATCGGACTCGAGTGCTGGGCTTGAGAATATAATAACGCACAAGGTTAGGAGGATTTCAAAGATTCGTTCCACAGTAACATTGACTCCTATTCTTTCTCAGGGTGGAAGATAAACCCAGAAGATGCTGAAGCTATTCGATTCTTTTTCTTTAAAAAAGAAAGATTTTGTACCATTTCAAAAAAATCTTGTAAAGATATTCATTTGCGGACCAACACTGTACGATTACACTCACATAGGTCACGCAAGAATATTTTTGATATATGATTTGTTGTGCAGGCTTTTGCATGAGAATGGTTATGCTACTGATGTTCTTGTTAATATGACTGACATAAACCAAAATGTGTTTAAGAAGGCAAAAGAAAATTCTGAAGACTATTCCACAATATCTAGATTCTATTCATACCAATTTATCAACGACCTCCATCTCCTTAACGTAACTAGCATAAACAGATTTGCTCATGTCTCGGATTTCGTAACAAATATGGAAGAACAGATCTCAAACCTGATGAAACAAAACATTGCATATTCTGCAAATGGCAATATCTACCTTGACACTTCTAAAGTGAAAGATTACGGTGCCATGTCAAAACAATCGAAAGAACAATTGAATCTTCATAGGTTAGATATTGGACCGCACAAGAAAAGCCAAGATGACATAATGCTGTGGAATTGTTCCGAAGATTTTGGGTTCTACTGGGATAGTCAATTTGGCAAAGGCATTCCATGGTGGCACATGCAAGATTCGGCGGTGGCCATTGAAAACTTTGGAAGAAACTATGACATACATGGCGGTGCAAGAGAGCTCTCGTATCCTCATCACGAAGCACATTTTGCACAATACAAGCTGCTTACAGCCAGTGATAACCCCGTGAAATTTTGGACACATGTGGGTCTTGTATTGTCAAACGGAGAGAAGATGTCCAAGTCACTTGGTAACGTCGTATGGGCAAGAGATGTGGTAAATAGATACGGTCAGAACTTGCTGAGACTCTACATTTTTTCAGCGCATTATCATAAGGATATTGATTTTACCGAAAGGAGTCTTCTAGCCATGAAGCCATTGCTGGAGAAACTGTACCTATCTAGTTCAAAGGCGTCGGACAGAACAGACAAGGAAATGACGGTTCTAATCGAGAACTTCTTCAACTCGCTAAATGATGATCTGAATTCTCAAAAAGCCCTCGAAATACTAGATAAAATCTGTTCGTATGTGATAAATGGCAATAATCTTGGTGCTGATGATTTTGTTCGTATATGTCGAGTACTTGGAATAAAATTATGATGTTACCAGTAGAAGAAAATGATCTTGCTTTTACAAGCTTTTGGAGTAAACCTATCAAACTAGAATGCGGAACTCTATTTATTAATCAAGAATTACCAAATGACATCTTTTTTGACAAATTAACAAACGTGACATGCACAAGTGAAAAGATGCTAGATGAGGCAGTCGCACTCTTTCACAAATACAGTATGACGCCTTTTGTTTATTCATTAAATTATCCTGAATTAGAAGATCTTTTGGCTAGGAAGAACTTCGTTTATCACGACACGCAACATGTCTTGATGAAAAAATCTATTCTGTCAACAAAGCCCAAGGCTCGCAAAATCTCATATGAAAACTCTGGACTATGGGCAAAGATATTCTGCGAAGCATACGATTGTGAAGAATGGCTGCAGGTGATTGACACCGTAGTAAAAGACTCAATTACATCAGTAGAGTACTTTGTCGATGAATCAATTAGTTCTTGCATGGCCTTGTACCAAAGAAATTCCATCATGGGACTTTATTGTTTGGGCACTATTCAAAGCAAGAGGCACGTGGGTCTTGCTGCATCCTTGATTGATTTTGCTCTACAAGAAATGGGCAAAAGAAAACTAGAATTTCTGATGCTAGAGACATACGAGAAAGATAGACTGCTTGACTTTTATACAAAATTAGGTTTTGAGAAATTATATAAGAAAAGTATCTATACTATTTGAGCTTGGCAAGTAAGGCAGAGTAGAGAAAAGGCAGTATGGTAGTTGCTTCTGCATGAATGGTAGTCTGTTTTGCACTTCGTGTTACCTTTCCCCAAGAAATTGCCTCCCTGACAAGGGCTCCGCTGAGACTTCCATCAAATTCTTGAGCTGTTGTAATATACACAGCATAGTCAAGACCTTCTCTATACTGGTTCCACCATAATGTATGGTGTTTTGATATCCCGCCGCCTATCATGAGAGCACCAGACTTTTTAGCTTTGAAGATGAGTTCCGATAAAAGATCGCCATCCGCAGCAACGTTTAGCTTGAAATCATTATGCTTTTGAGTAAACATCCAGATTTGGCTGCCCACGGCACCATCCATTATGCCAGGAACAATAACTGGTATTTTGTTTTTATCAGCCCAATACAAAAAGGAATCCTGGCCAAGATTTTCTCCAATCATCTTTGAGATTTCATGAGTTGACAATTCCCTTTTGCCATCGGCGTAAGATTTTTGTAGGTATCTTTGCATTTTTTCCTCAATTAAAGGGCCATAACTTTTCAACGGCACCAACACATTTCCAAGCCGATGTATCTTCTTGTATGCAAGTTCGCTATCATCAAGAGTAAAGGAACCTTCCAAATAGTTCGAGTAGTGTCTTGCGATGTCATGATCAAGAGCTCCACAAGTAGTGATAATGACATCAAACATTTTGTTCTTTATCATGTCAGCGATTATTCCCCTCAGGCCGGTGGAAACAATGGCTCCAACAAAAGACAAAAACTTTAGACAAGCTGTATCTTCAATCATTGTAGTAAGAATATTTAATCCGTCTACAAGATTTCTTGACTCAAAGCCACCGGATTTTGACATTTGATCAAAGATCTTCTCAATGGTGTCACTCTTTCTGATTGAAATATCTTTTACAGGTTTGCCTGGCTTTATCACAGCACTCGAATCAATTCTCGGGGTATAAAATCCTCTGTTAATAATCACAAGTAATTAATATAATGGCATAATTTGGTAGCTATCGATTAAGTTGGGAAAGAAGATAAAGATTGCAATAGCTGGAGTGGGTAATTGTGCTTCTGCACTTATTCAAGGTGCAAGATATTATTCAAAAAACCCTCATGATACTGTTGGATTGACGGCATATGGCCTAGGAGGCTACGAACCAGGCGACGTTGACGTGGTAGCTGCGTTTGATGTGTCGGATACAAAGGTAGGAAAGGACCTCTCAGAGGCCATCTACGCAAGACCAAATAATACAATAACAATAGCAGAAGTACCCCGTTCGGGGGTAACGGTACAGCGAGGGCCTACCTTTGATGGTATTGGGAGGCACCTAAGCAGGATAATTACACCTTCGAAGGAACCTGAGGTTGATGTCAAAAAGACACTAAGAGATAGTGGTGCAGAGATGTTGGTAAACTACCTTCCTGTAGGAAGCACTAATGCAGTTATACACTATGCGTCTCAGGCACTTGAGACAGGACTCGGATTTCTAAATGCTATGCCAGTGTTTATAGCTTCAGAGTCAAAATGGCAACAGGCTTTTGCTGAGAAAAAGATTCCGCTTGCAGGCGATGATGTTATGAGTCAGCTTGGTGCCACAGTTGTTCATAAGACTCTAGTCAAATTATTCGTAGACCGGGGAGTACTAGTAGACGGAACATACCAGCTTAACATAGGAGGAGATATGGACTTTTATAACATGCTTGATGAAGAGAGACTTGAAGATAAACGAATAAGCAAGACTAGTGCTGTAAAGGCAATGGCCAATTATGATATTCCAATGAGAATTGGCCCAAGTGATTATGTGGACTTTATCGACAACGAAAAGATATGTTACATAAACATTGAGGGAAAATATTTTGGAAAGATACCAATCAAACTTGATCTCAAACTGAAGGTAATTGACGCATACAACAGTGCAGGAATAATGATAGATGCCATAAGAGGACTTAAGATTGCTCTCGATAGAAAACTCTCAGGACCAATGACGAGTATCTCTTCTTATTGCTTCAAGCACCCACCAATACAGATGTCATATACAGAGGCAAAAACAGCGTTTGCTGAATTTGTTGAAGGTAAGAGAGAAAGATAGAACTTTTCACATTACAATTATTGTTAGCATAGTCAAGGAAACTTGTCAATAATCTGTTATTTCGTCTAATGGAACATCGAACTTATTGGTTCATATACGTAAGGTAGAGATTTTTGGCTTCAAATCATTTGGGTATAAGAATACTATAGTTAACTTTGAATCTGGGCTGGTGGCCATATCAGGAGCTAATGGGTCTGGCAAAAGCAACATCTTAGATGCCATTTCCTTTGCTCTAGGAGAGAACTCGCCCAAAGTAATGAGAGTTGATAAGCTTCGTTCTTTGCTGCACGATGTTGATAATGCACGTCATGGGGCAAAAATAGCACGAGTCAGCTGCCACTTTGACAATTCCGACAGAAAGATTCCTGTTGATTCTAACGCGGTGACCATTACGAGGGAGATGGATGAGGCAGGAGAAAACATATACTATTTAAATCAAAAAAAGGTCCTACGAAACCATATACTTGATCTTCTTGAGGTGGCAAACTGCGGTATTCACAAGTTGAACACAGTTCAACAGGGTACCATTACTAGGATCTCTGAATTTAACGCAGAAGAGAGGAGACGAATTATAGAAGATATCGTAGGCTTGGCCTATTTTGATGAGAAAAAGACCGAGTCATTAAAGCAATTGGACGAAGCAGATAGGCGTCTTGAGATAGCGCTTGCAAAAATGGATGAGATCAAGAAACGAATAGACGAATTGGAAGAAGAAAGAAACAGCCAGCTAAGGTATGACTACATAGACAGAGAACTTAAGCGACTGTACGCTATCCAAGCATCAATCAAACTCCGCGATATTAACGAAAATAAGCTATCTAAGGAGAAAAGTCTGCACGCAATCCAATCAGAATCAAAGAAGCTTGAGGAACAACGTGGCCAAATGCGTGATGAAATAAAAAAGCTCGAGGATGATAAACAAAAGTTCATGGATGAAGTAAATGCCTATAACCAAGCTAAAGCGTCGATAGACTCAGAGCTTACAACTGCTATGCATCAGACAGAAGCTGCAAACAGCAAGCTAGCTACAAATGCAAGAAGAATTTTACAAATAGAATCAAGACTACCAGAAATTCAAGCAGAATTAACAAGCCTTCACGAAAAACGCTCAATCCTAGAATCGCAAATAACAGAATTGAAAAATTCGATTACTTTAGTTAATGAATCCAAAAAGAATACTAATGTGGAACTAGCTTCCGTAGATTTAGAAATTAACCAGGTAATGAAACACCAATCAGAGATTACCACAAACAAGCTCAAAGTTGATGAAAAAGTAAGAAATATAGCTAGTTCACTCAATGATGCTAAACTATCAATTTCAAAACTTGAACAAGAACATGCTGACATACAAAATAAAATAGAACAAAATTCTTACAAAATAAAATCTCTCATAGGAGAAAAAGAACGACTGCTTCATCTGGGACAAAAACTTGGGCAGGTTAGGTCTGGCCATGAGGGCGCCATAAATGATTTGAAGTCAAGATTTGCTAGTTTACGTGACAAACGTGCAAAGGTAGAAAAAGACATTGAAGAGACTTCAATAATATTTGAAAAAGCAAGCAAGGCGGCAGATCAGTATGCAGCAAAGATAAAAGTAGTAAAAGAAGTAATGCACGAGGATTATTCCATCGCAAAGCTAAAAGAGGATTCTAAAAGACTTGGAATACAGGGACTTGCATATGAATTGCTTTCATGGGAAAAACAGTATGAGAGACCAATACTTGCAGCGGGTTCTGATTGGCTCAAAGCTCTGGTGGTAAATGACTTTGCTACCCTTCTTGGAATTTCAGAATTTTCACAACAAAAGAAATTGCCAAAAATAAGGATAATCCCTTTGGACGCTGTTTCTAATTCCAAGATTTCTATTCAAAAAGAGCAAGGTATTCTTGGAATATTATCAGATTTTATAAAATGCGACGATAAATTAGAATCATTAAAAAATTTCATCTTTGGAAGTATTGTTTTAACAGATTCAAAAGAAAAAGCTTACGAGCTATCAAAGAAAGGTTACAAGGCAGTCACACCAGATGGCCAGTTCTTTGAAGCTGACGCAAACGCAGTAGTAGTGGATATCAACTCCAAGGTATCAAATCTTACGAAAATAATTCTTCTTAGTACTTCAGTTGATGGGCTTTTCGAGTCCCTCCAGCTTCTAAAAAAATTCATTGTGGATAAAAAAAACCATTTAAAGAAAATCGAGAGAATAACAAAAAGCTTGGATACCAGGTATAATTCTTCAGAGAGAGGACTTGCAAATGTCGATCTTGGCCTAACTGATCTTAAGACAAAGTTAAAGACATTAGCTGCATCAGAGGAACAGCTTTCCTCCAGAATCTCACAGTTGCGAAGAAAGGAAGAACATATTCTTGTTGATCTTGCAAAAGCAGAATCTTATGTAGCATCCCTAGAAGAACGTATATCTCTTACTAAAGAAAACTATGCAGAAGAAGAGCAAGCAAGAATCGCAAATGTTCTCTCTACATTAAACGAGAAAAAAGCAACATTATTGAGTGCCCAAAGTTCTATATCAACAGAATTTCGTGATCTTACTACGAGACTTACTGAACTAAATAACGAAGAAAATTCTCTGAAAGCAAACATGAGGCTCTTCTCTCAGGAACAATCCTCTCTAAATCATGAAAAGCATGACCTTGAGGTAGAATCAAGAGCTTTATCAAAAGAAAAGGAAAATAGCGACGCTATACTAGTTTCGCTTAGAGAAAAAGAACAACAGTTGATATCGACTTCTGGAACTTCAGTATCTACTCTTAAAGAGTATGATTATAAACTGAAGAATCTGTATGAATCAGAAAGAACTCTTGCAAAAGAAATTAACGGAATTGAAAGACAATCTGATTCAATTTCACGTGACATAAAAGATCTTACAGAAAACGAAGAAAGAATTATGAAGACACTTCAGTCGTACGGTTATGACACACTTTTAGAATCTTTTAATGTTGATCATCTTCTTGTAGAACTCGAGCCGGAAAGGAAAAAGCTATCTGGCTCACTTAACACCAAGGCTCCGGAAACCTACCTGGAAATTTCAAATGGATATCGTTCAATGTCTACAAGAAAGAACGAGCTTGAGGCAGAGAGAAATTCTATAGTAAAATTCATCGAAGAAATAGACAAGGACAAGCGTCAGACATTTTTGGAATCTTATGACAAAGTAGACAAAGACATAAGAGAGATATTTAGCAAAATGACTGGAGGAAATGCATGGCTTGAGATTCAAAATGAAGATGACATTTTCTCTTCTGGAATATCATATCTTGTTCAATTTCCGGACAAACCAAAAAGAGAATCCACCTCAATTAGTGGCGGAGAAAAGACTCTTGCTGCAATTACATTTCTTTTAGCTCTTCAGAAATTGAGACCATCGCCGTTTTATCTGCTCGACGAAGTAGACGCTCACCTTGACGCACTAAACACTGAAAGACTTTCAAAGATACTAGAAGAAAGAGCAGATGGAAGCCAGATGATCATGGTTTCTTTGAAAGACGCAATAGTGCAAAAAGCTAAATTGATTTATGGTGTGTTTCCAAAGAATGGTGTTTCACATGTTGTTTCACACAGAATTTCTACTGTGGCCCAGGTAGCAAACTAGTTTAGTTTAAAAAAACAAGCCACCAACCTGTCCTGTTCATCTGCTTCAAGCTTTGGTTCTTGTTTGCATTTTTCAACCGCGTAGGGACAGCGGGCTCTGAATCTACATCCTTCATAAACATTGAGATCTAAGGGCTCATTAATGCGAATTTCCTTGTTCTTATTGAGATTATCAGGATTTGGATCCGAGATAGAGTCTATGAGTGCCTGGGTGTATGGATGTCTTGGCCTCGACAGGACATCACTAATTGGTCCAGATTCAACAATCTTACCACGATACATAATTGCAATTCTGTGTCCAATATACCTTGCAGTAGAAAGATCATGCGTGATGTAAAGAAATGAGATTCCAAGTTTTTCCTGTAATTCGCGCATTAATTCCAAAATCCCTACTCTTACGGATACATCAAGCATTGAGACAGGCTCGTCCGCTATGACTAGCTTGGGTCTAGTAACAATTGACCGAGCTATCGCAACCCTCTGTCTTTGCCCGCCTGATAACTCATGTGGATACTTCTTTGCAATCTCTTCGGCAGGTTCTAATTTTACTTCCTGTAGAGCCTCAAGAATTAGTTTGTTCTTTTCTCCTGTGTTACCAATCTCGTGTATGTCAAGTGGTTCTTTTACTATGTCTGAGACAGTCATACGAGGGTTAACTGATGCGTAAGGGTCCTGATGAATCATCCGGCACTCTTTTCTAATTTTTCGTAAGGCACTGCCATAATTGTCTACATTAACTCCATCAAAAATAATACTTCCAGTATCTGGTTCAATTGCTCGAAGTATCAAACGCGCAGTAGTTGTCTTGCCAGACCCTGATTCGCCTGCAAGAACAAATGTCTCACCTTTTTTTACAGAAAATGAAACTTCATCAACAGCGCGAACGACATCTTTGCGGCTGGATAATCCCCCTCTGGCAAAGTATTTCCTCAAATCCTTTACAGAGAGAATCTCTTCCATTATTACTTGGTTGTATGCCAAATATATCAAGCGATCATTAAGTCAAAATCTTAGTATCGCAAAGTTTTAAAGGCCATTAGATATGAGAAATAAGCGTGAATTTGAGAATAATACTACCTATTGTAGTGATTACGGGTTTACTGCTAAGTGTGAGTTCTGTTTATCTAAATAAGGTCGTATTTGCCGATGATAACTGGTCAGATATGGCACAAAGGCAGCAAGCTGAAGAACAAAGAGCAATGGAAAAATATCTCTCCAAATATCAAGCTGCAAATATTGAACAATCAAAAAGAGACTGGTCTGGTCTTACAAGTACCACGACTGATGAGACAAGTAGAGGTAGACAAATAGATCAGCAATCACAGGTGTCATTAGAGAACGCACTCGCAACATTTGACCAGATACATATAAAACAGCTGGCTGACTTGCAGTCCAGTTACCAAGGCCTTACAAATACTCCCACCGATACACAAGGTAGAGACAGAAATGCCATGATCGAACAAGCTCGTGCCTCATCCTTGAGTTCGGCTGAAAACATCGTAAATCAATTAAACAGAATAGATACGACTTATACTAATTTTGAACCAGGTGTTACAACAGACGAGAGTACATACGACAGACAAGCACAGATAAACAAACAGTGGGGCAACATGGAATCCAAGGCGGCTGACCTTGTCAATAAACTCTCAAAAATCGATACAGATTATGCTAACCTTGCACCAGGTGCAACAACAAATGAAAAAACAAATGGACGTCAGCTATCATCAGCGCAGGCTTATGCATTAGAGAAAGCAGTTATGGTATTTGAGCAAATTCATCAAAAGCGCCTTTCTTATCTGCAATCAAGCTATTATGGTCTAACAAACACTCCAACTGACACGGAAGGCAAAGATCGAAATGCCATGTTGGAGCAAGCTAGAGAAGCATCTCTACAAAACGCATTGAGAATCTATAACGCATATTATAACGGCATAGGCCTCAAGTAAAATAATCTAAAGTATTAGTATTCTGACATTTTGTACTTCAGTGTTATTCGTAGAGCCAACACAAGACAAACCCAGACGGTGTTTTGATTTTAGGCGGTTCCTTTTTGCATTTTTCCATGGCATGTGGACACCTATCATAGAATCTGCAGCCTTCCGGTGGATTAACTAAACTAGGAGGATTTCCTTTCAAAGAAACTAGTTCAGATTCTCCTTTCAGCTTTGGTACCGATTTGAGTAAAGCGTCTGTGTACGGGTGCTTGGGATTTCCGTAAATATCTGACAAATTACCAAATTCTACAATCCTCCCTGCGTACATTATGCCTACTTTTTCAGCTATCTCAGATATAATGCCAAGATCATGGGAAATTAACATAACGCAGATGCCTTCTTTTTTTAATCTCTTTAGGAGACTCATGATTTGGGCCTGAACAAGCACATCAAGTGCGGTGGTGGGTTCATCTGCAATTACAAACTTTGGTTTTAAGAGCAGAGCCATGGATATGACTACTCTTTGTTTCATTCCACCGCTAAGCTCGTGAGGAAACTTTTCAAGTACATCGACTGGGAGTCCGACCACACTTACAGCTTCTAATATTGCTTTTTGGTGATCTCCTTTGTATCCATGTTTTTTTAGTATCTCTTCAAATTGCTGCTTTACTGTGAAAACTGGGTCAAGAGAGTTCATAGCCCCCTGAAAGACCATGGAAATTTCTTTCCAGCGCATATTCTTGGTAAATTCTTCGTCTGAAATCTTTAGTATAGGTTTGTCATCAAGCAGTATTTCTCCAGAGACAGCTGCGTTTCCTTGAAGGGCTCTCATAATTGTGAGGCCAAGAGTGCTTTTTCCACATGCACTCTCACCTGCAATAGCCATTGATTCCTTATTCTCTAGCGAAAATGATACGTCGTCCACAGCGTGCACTCGCTTTCCTTGGGTTTGATATTGTACCTTGAGATTCTGGATCGAGAGAAATGCCATTGAATATGGTTACAGTATAGAAGTACATTTGGGTTTTGAAAAGCGATCTTTAAGCTGATCGCAATTAGTTACCAAACTATATAGTTCGTGTGCCCTATAGGGGTGAGACATTTAACTATGAAAATTTACTGACAACTGTGACACAGTGGGCGTCATGGATCAAGTCAAATGAAAAAGAAATTCTATCAATACTGAATGATCTTGCATGTAAAGCAGAGGAAGTAGCTACGTTGCTGGTAGACCTGTTCTCTGATTTTGGTAAATTAAACGAAAATCATACTAAGATAAAAAAACTAGAACGAGAAGCTGATCAACTCACTCATTCTGTATTTGAGGAACTAAACAAAACATTCATCACTCCCCTAGACCGAGAGGATGTCTCTCGTATTGCTTCAAAAACTGATGATATTATTGACTATGTTGAAGGAATATCCGGTAGGATTGTCAATTTCAAGATCAAATCTTCTCCCCCCTACATGCTGGAAATCGCAAAAGAAGTGCAAAGCGCCACAAAGGAAATCAATCTAATGATCACCCGCTTAAACAAGGTGAAGGCTGACAAATCTATAATTGACCATTGTCGTAGAATTAACGAGATAGAACATCATGCTGACGAAATCTACAGAAAAGCAGTAGGCGAACTCTTTGAAACAACTGATATTATCAATATCATAAAAATGAAAGATATCTATGAAGCATTAGAAGAAGCTTCTGACAGATGTCTTGATGTTGCTGATTCGATAGAGGACATCGTTCTCAAATACACATAGGGATTTTATGATAGGGACACTTGCAATAGGAGCAATCATAGCTGCACTAGTATTTGATTTTCTTAATGGATTCCACGATGCCGCAAACTCCATTGCAACAGTAGTAGGGACAAGAATTCTAAGACCTCTTCAGGCAGTTGCTATGGCAGCAATAGCAAATTTTGTAGGACCATTTCTCTTTGGAGTAGCGGTTGCAACTACAATAGGAAAGGGCATCATAAATCCAGATTTTGTTACTATGCAAATAGTGATTGGTGCACTAGCAGGTGCAATAGTTTGGGATATTATTACATGGCTCTTGGGCCTCCCAACATCAAGTAGTCATGCATTGGTTGGAGGGATATTGGGTGCGGGTCTGGCAGGAGCTGGAGTGAAAGCAGTAATTTTTGACGGTTTACAAAAAGTTGGCATGGGTATTGTTATTTCTCCTGTAGTAGGACTTGTAGTGGCATTCTTACTTGCAACATTGTTAATGACATTATTTGCAAGAAGTAAACCACATATGGTAAATTCATTATTTGGGAGGCTTCAGCTTATTTCATCAACATATTTTTCTCTAACCCATGGAGCAAATGATGGACAAAAGACAATGGGAATTATCGCACTTATTTTGCTCACTCAAGGAGTCATCACAAAATTTTCAGTTCCATATTATGTCATTATAATGGCCGCAGCAGCCATCAGTCTGGGCACTTTCTTTGGAGGATGGAGAATTGTAAAGACAATGGCAGTCAAGATTACGCGACTAAAACCTTACCAGGGTTTTTCAGCGGAGACTGGCGGAGCTAGTATTCTTGCAATTCTTGCTTGGCTTGGAATACCAGCAAGCACTACGCATGCTATCTCTGGGGCTATCATGGGAGCAGGAGCTGTCAAACGACTTTCGGCTGTAAGATGGGGTATAGGGAGAAGAATTGTATGGGCTTGGATAATTACAATTCCAGCAAGTGCAGCAGTTTCTTATGTAGTAACACTTTTCATAAAGGCACTAGTGTGAATGGCCAGGAATTAAGGTAGGAGATACAAGTGGGTTACTTTAATTCAGAATGCAGTCAAAGATAACTTACACGTGACATTTAGTGTAGAGTGTTACATGATAGATTATCAACCGAAAATATATAGAAACTAGATCAATCATAGATTATACAGAACCCTATTTCGCATGGTTTATCTTCTAGTTTTAATAAGCAAAAAATCGATTTCCTTGAGGACAATCTTATGGAACTGAAAAGAAGTCATTATATCGGAAACCTAGATTCTTCAATGAAAGGTCGGACCGTAATAGTAGGCGGTTGGGTAGAAGACCTACGAGAACTAGGCAAGCTTACATTTTTGACTTTGAGAGATGTTACTGGCGTAGCTCAGGTAGTAGTTGCAGGAACTGATAACATCCAAAAAGTAAAGGACCTCAACAGACAAAGTGTCGTTCGTGTTACAGGAATAATCCAGGAAACAAAAGCAAGAGATTTTGTTTATGAAATAAAAGCAGAAAAAGTTGAAATCTTGTCTCGTGCTGTACATCCGTTACCAATCGATCCTATTGGAAGATTGGAAAGTAGTATTGATAATAGATTAAACGCACGAGCACTTGATCTTCGTAACCAAAGGATCGCTTCTATATTCAAGATACGTCACCATGCGCTTCTTTCGATTCGTAAGACATTAACTCAACTTGACTTCATTGAAGTAAACACACCAAAAATAATTGGTAGCGCAAGCGAAGGTGGGGCAAACTTGTTTTCATTAAAGTACTTTGACAAACAAGCATACCTTGCTCAGAGTCCACAGCTATACAAAGAACAACTTACAATTGGTCTTGAACGAGTTTTCGAGATTGCTTCATTTTATCGGGCAGAAAAATCTCACACAGTAAGGCATCTGACAGAATTTACTAGTGTAGATATTGAAGCCGCGTTTATGGATTACACCGATGTAATGGATATCTTAGAGACGGTGGTAACAAACGTTTTTGATCATGTCTCAAAGAATTGCATTGAGGAACAAAAAACGCTGGGAATCGAAGTTAAAAAACCAAATATTCCATTCAAACGCATGACATACAAGCAAACAGTAGAGGAACTTGGTAAAAAAGGAATT
>VBPL01000091.1 GCA_005877205.1 Nitrososphaerota archaeon | reverse complement strand
CTGAAACTGGCAGAATCATGGGCTGCCAATCACACCTTGGTTCTAAAACACCTAGTCTTTAATTCCTTAAAACTATTCACAAACAAAAATAGAAAAGGTTGTTCTGGAACCATCTTGCACAGTAAATAAATTTAGGGCTGCAGTACCATTACATAGAGATAAGATTAGGAGCGTATCTGGATGGCAAGCAAAAATAAGGTTGAAGAGATAACAAGAAATTTTTTACAACAACACGGTGATGTCTTCAACATCAAAGTGTATGACTTTGAAAATGGAGTTTGGTCTGCAGAGGCAGAGGTTAGTTCATTGGCAGGTGACCATGTCAGAAAGGTAAGAGTCGATGATAAGACTTGCGAGATTATCAGCGTGGAATAAAGTTATGGATAAAGTTTGCAGCCTTGTAATTCCTGTCAGAGTTACCTTGGGAAGAAACTGAGAATTTTTATTCAAAATTTAAAACAATGCGGAATAAATCCCAAATCAAGTGCTAACTTGTTTGTCATCTTTTCGTTTTGCTTTCATTACTTTTCTATTTCACCAAAGTGAAATGATACTATGGTATACAGTTAATATCAAAATTAGAAAAATTGTCACTGCTGCACTAATCACATAAAGGATGGCTGGAGCCTGTTGATGCCTATGAATTTCGTTTCAGCTGAAACTTTGCTTTCTGAATTGTCACTATAAACAATCCTATTCCTAGAAAAAGCATTATGATGCCAACTGTAAATGTTGCGATACCTGCTGAATTGTCACAGGATGCGCCCTGAGGCAGCGGAGGGCAGGTAAAAAAATTATAATGGCTAGAGATGATTAGGAAAATTAAGCCAGCAATTATCAATATAGAGCCAGTAATAGGAATCCAGCTTTTCAATTTTGATTGCCAATAACACCGTATGTATCTATATTAAGAATGCTTACCTTTTAGAACAAAAAAAGAAAATTATATGGTTATGAGGATCGGATGAGATAGTTTTTAGTTCAAGTGGATGAGAATACATCTCATATGGTTCCATTAGGAATTACGTGGAACAATCTTCCATAACATTCTAGCAAATTTTTTGTTACCAAAGATTTTTTTAGTAGTTTCTATACTAATAATCTTTAGATACCAATGGCACAAGAGTATATGCCAAAACTTGATTCGTTGTGTAGTGCCGTATTAGATGTTGACGAAAATATTCAGGCCGTTTCAGTTATCAACAAGCAAGGAAGAGCGGTATGCAAGATAGCTCGCACGGGAACCGATCTGCCCATATTGGAGCAAGAAAATGAGATGCTTTTGATGCAGACTGCGATAACCATGTCCATGGGAAGAGAGTTTGACGAGCCCTTGGGTGAGATTGGTTATGTACACGTAGAAAGAAAGAACCTGTCCCTTTTCTCGTTTCCAATAGATGACTATATTGTTTTAGTGACAAGCAAGGCTGCAATCGGTTCAATATCACTTGCTAAAAAGGTAGCTGCTGCGATTAGAAGATACAAGATGGTCCTTGCTTGAACCTGTACGATACCAAAAGTATCATCTGCTACAAGTGCAACAGGTTCATAGGGGAAGTAGAGTATGACGCAGTAGTTACCCTTCCAAAATGTGGTAAATGTGCCAATCCGTTTCCTGAAGGCGATGACAAGATTGCCTATACCAGAACTAGAATCATCAATGATACCAGAAACGAGCTTTATGCCCGGGTTGTGGCTATCTAAAGACTGAAGCGATAAAATATCAGTATAAATTTCAAGATACATTAGCTAAAATTACAAGTGGTAAGCTTGTACTGTAACTCATCTAGATATGTCAGACTAGTATAATGTATTCCATGATGCAAGTTGTAAAAAGAAAGAGCATGGCATTGACAACAATTCTTGCATTTCTTATCATGGGAGTAGGCCACATCTATCTTGGAAGAGTCAAGCGAGGATTTGTCATATTTGTGATAGGATTTGTTGCAAGCATTGTTCTTTCTGCAATGTCTGGCATGATACTGCCGCAGGGTGAGACAGGTCCACTCACAGATGATACCGTGGTATTGGGTATATTTCTTTGTCTGGTAGTTGTGATGCTGGGTCTTTTTGCCTGGCAAATAGCTGATGCAAGGGAGCAGTGCAGAAGATACAACGATTCCCTGGTCTAGAAAGAATTCTTTCTAGTTTTTTTTATTTGATTAATGTGGATTAGACTAGTAACATGGCATAAAATCACAAATTAATTAGAGTTGTGTACTGAAATGGTACAATGGACTGGTCCCAAGTGCGGCTCTCCAATGGATAAAAAAGTTGACGATCTGAAGATAATCTATACTTGTTTTTGCTGTAATGATATCATTGAAGAATAAAATAATATGATTCACAGAATAAATGACAGAATAAATCATTAGCTAGACAGAATAAATCACTTGCTCTACAGAAAAAATGACCGAAAAAATCAATCAAGAGCCAAACTTACGAAGCAAAATTAAAGACAAGCCGAATTTGGTTAATTATTATTTTTCTCAAATTCATTAAAATTCAAAGTGATAATGAATACAGCTTGAATTATTAAACTTAAGTATATGTGATAAACATTGTATACCACGTCAAATTTAGATGTTGAAAAAACAAGAAAGGCGGCCTTTGAAATAAATCCACTTATTCTTAACAGGTGGTCGCCAAGATCATTTACCGGTCAAGAACTAGGTGACAAAGAACTCTTTTCCCTCTTTGAAGCAGCTCGATGGGCACCCTCGTCATTTAATAACCAACCTTGGAGACTTATCTATGCAAAACGAAACTCGCAGCACTGGAATCTGCTATTTAGTCTACTTGCAGATGGCAACAAATCATGGTGCACTAACGCCTCTGTTCTAGTTGTAATTGTCTCAAAGAAAACATTTGATTACAACGGAAAGCCATCAATTACTCATCAATTTGATGCAGGTGCAGCATGGGAGAATCTTGCTCTCCAAGCTGTTACCCAAGGGCTGGTTACTCATGCAATGCAAGGATTTGATTATGAACAAGCAAAGAGAGAACTCAATGTACCAGATGATTATGAGGTCATGGCAATGGTTGCAATAGGGAAAAGGGCTTCAAGAGAAAAACTGTCTCCAGAACTTCAGAAACACGAAGCTCCAAACGATCGAAAACCTCTCTCTGAAATCATTATGGAAGGCAAGTTTGGGAACAAAGTTGGATTACTATAAATGATGCACTGTCAGGCAAAGTCAAATATATATTAAAAAGCCCTCTAGCAAGCTTAGGCAGAATGAGACAATCTTGGTTAAACTATGGTAAAAAAAATTGAGACTGTTCTTACATTACAGGGTGGAGGTGCTCTAGGGGCATACGAGTGCGGCGTATACAAAACAATAGCTAAACACAAAATAAAACTCGACATAATTGCAGCCACATCAATTGGCAGTGTTAATGCTGTAATAATCACAGGTTCTAAGAACAATGAGCCGGCAAAAGCGCTGGAAGATTTTTGGTTAAGTCTGGCAGACACTGTTACTTCATCATACTTGCCTGACAAATCGCGTGCCGTTGCTTCGGTGACACTCGCATCCGTGTGGGGGAACAAAGCCTTTACGCCAAGATGGCTCAGTCCAAATGTACCAGATTCAAATAATTCTCCATATCTCTATGACAATACACCATTACGGAATAAAATAAATGAATATGTTGATTTTGAAAAGATTCGAAGGCCCACAAGCCCTAGAATAATCATTACTTGCACGGACATACAGAATGGAAAACCATCAATTTTTGATAGCAAGTATGATAACATTACTGTAGATCACGTACTTGCCAGCTCAGGGTATCCTTACTATGGAATACAATGGACTAGGATAGCTGGAAAATATTTGTGGGATGGTACTCTACTAAGTAACACACCACTAATTGACGCCATAATAGCCTCGCCTGATTCAGACAAAAACGTATATCTTGTAGATCTTTTCCCGCACGTCCAAGAGGAACTTCCAAAAAACATGGAGGAAGTCTGGCACCGAGCAAGAGATATTATGTTCTTTGATAAGGTTGAGCATACGCTCAGAGTTTCAAATATGCTCAAACGATACCTTGGGCTTTTAGGCGATATGCATGAAATAACGATGAATTACTTGGATTCTGGAAAAGCAGATGATAATATGAAACAGAAGATATTCGAAGTGGAGAAAAGATACCATAAATTGACAGTTGAGAGGGGTG
>VBPL01000090.1 GCA_005877205.1 Nitrososphaerota archaeon | reverse complement strand
CTTGTTTCAAGCGGACTCTTTCTGTACCTCCGGATTAGGGTTTCTTCAGGTCTTTTGATATAATCAATTTTTCCTCCTACAAGAAATTCCTTCATTTGCATTGTCTTTTCCACCCCAGGGTGTTTGGGATCTGTTGTACCATAAACACTTCTTGCAGTGGCACTCTTATCGAAAGTGTAGATATCTTCGACATGCAGAACGGCAAATTTCATTCCGTTGAGACTAAGAGCAACATCTTTTGCATCTTTCATCTCAGTGGCAGTAGTCTTGTCTGTATCAAGTACTATAGGTATCGTCCAGGGAAGATCATTTGAGAGTCTTCCACTGCGAACTACACTATCAAAATCCTCCTTAACCAGAAATCCCTCAAGAGGGCTAAAAATACCGTCTGCAATATTTTCAATATCGTTTGCAAGATCAGAATCTACAGTAACTGAGAATAGCTTGTCTGAATCTTTTTTTGTAATTCTGTTTACTAGCCTACCACCGTGTGGTTTTGCAACTCCCATGCCAGATTCCAAAATAAATCACGTGCCATGGTCTGCATGCAATCCACATTCCTTCTGGGTATCTGATTCCCACCACCAGCGTCCTGCCCGAAGAGGCTCGCCTGGCTTGATTGCACGCGTACAAGGTTCACACCCTATGCTGGGAAATCCTTTGTCATGGAGTTTATTGTACGGAACATTATTTTTCTTGATATAATCCCAAGTCTGTTCCCACGTCCATTCAAGTAACGGATTTACCTTAATAATGTCATTATGTTGTGAGTCTATCTCGATTTTAGTTGCGTTTGATCTAACTTCAGTTTGGTCAGCTCTTAATCCAGTAATCCAACCATCCAATGTTGATAGCATCTTGTTTAGTGGATGAACCTTCCTGATACCACAGCAAAGCTTTCTGTTACCGGTACTTTGATAAAATAAGTTCATTCCATTTACACGAACCATCTGTTCCACTTCATTATGATCTGGAAACATCACTTCGATGTTTGTATTGTATTTGCTACGGATTTCGTCCATAACATCGTATGTTTCTTGGTTTAGCCTACCTGTGTCAAGAGTAAAGATTCTGGCTTTTGGATTTATCTTCATAATCATATCAATTACTGCAACATCTTCTGCTCCAAAACTTGAAGCAAATGCTATTCTTGGATGAAGATCATCTAATGCCCACCTTAGAACTTCTTGTGGAGTCTTGAGTTTCTCATTTAACTGCTGTATTTGTTCAGCAGTAAACTTTGACATGAGAAACAGCGCCAATCCTGGTCATATAATTATTTAGATTCAGGAATAATTCTAAAGTTATAAATGAGCCAAGGCAATGAAAACAGAATGAATCACAATACTGTACTTGTTGTTTTCCCGTCCGTTTTTTCACTAAATAAGATAAATTATCTCGTAAAAAGTATTTCTAACATTCTGAAAATCAAAAAACAAGTTTTTACTAAGATAAGAAGAGATGGATCAATCATAATAGTGGAAGCTAAAGATCCGGTGCTGGCCTCATCTGCTATTAGTTTGCTGTTTGGGATAGACAGGGTAGCCATTGCAAAGGAAGTAGACAGCAATTTTGATACTGTTCTTTCTACAATTACCAGCACAGGTCTGAGCCTACTTTTGAAGGGTGACAAGTTCTATGTTAAGGTGGAAGGAAAGACAAAAAGCTACCTAGCGAAGGACTTGGAAGTTGCTGCTACTGCCAATCTTATAGAAAAAACAACAGGGCTGCAAACAAGAGTTGGGTCTGAAAAAGACAATGACAGATTCATGTATACTTGGCTGACAAATTCTCACGCCTACGTGTGTATTTTTGTTGATAAGGGAATGGGCGGAGTTCCTTACGGTTCCCAAGGCGAGACAATTCTCTGTTGCATATACGATGAGTTATCGGCAATCTCGTGTCTTCAAAGTATCAAGATGGGATTTGATGTGATGATTCTTGTGTGCTACCGCAGTGAATCAGATCTGCTCAGACTCTCAAAGATGATAGACAAAATACTGTCAAGAATCGTTCGAGGTAGCATTGAACTTCAGTTCTGTAAAATATTTGGAATTTCTGATTTATTGACGAAAATTACTGTAGTTACTCATATTATGCTCTCAATTGCATCCAAATCAAAGATCAGTAGGATTGCGTTAGCAATATCGCCTATTGTATTTCCCTTGCGCTTTGTCGAATACAATGCAAAGATTGTTTTTCAAAACAACCTTGTTCCATGGTTTCCTCTTTCGGGCATAGACTCTAGTATTCTTGAGAACGCAAGGGAGATTGGATTAGAAAAGTACATTCTAGATTTAGAAAATTTATGCAGATCAAGATTTCGTGGCAAGACCATTCCAAAAGCAACAATCCAAAGATATGCAAGTGACGCATTGAAAAATCTCAGACGTGTATCAATTACCATTGGCTCCAAAAACGTGCATAACATAATTGACTCGTTGAAATCCAA
Organism: Nitrososphaerota archaeon; assembly: GCA_005877205.1. Taxonomy (GTDB): domain Archaea; phylum Thermoproteota; class Nitrososphaeria; order Nitrososphaerales; family Nitrosopumilaceae; genus Nitrosotalea. The sequence continues at coordinate 2,329 of VBPL01000090.1, read as the reverse complement.
GCATTGAGAATTTAAGCGGGACCAATTTACTTTTGGGTATGAAAAAAATAGGTGGATTTATCTATCCGTGGGGAAACGGCCACTTTACAAGGATGATGGCTCTTGATAGGGCTGTTCATGACCAGATAAGGGAGGAACTTGAGATTCATTATGCAAGTAGCGGTGAAATATACCAAAAGCTTTTGCAAAGATTCTCGGATAAAAAAGAGAATATACACAATATCGTAATGCCTACTCCAATAGATGGAAGGAGGGGTCCCAGTGTCATTTTGTCATTATTCAATTTTCTGCTTCCGCTGGGCGGCAAGCCACCTCTTGTCTCCTTAATGGCAAACTATCTTAGAAGCGAGGGCAGATTATATGACAATCAAAAATTTGATCTCGTGATAAACGATGGCGATGTTGGTTCAAACGCAATTGCGGAAAGGAGAGATGTAGAGTCCCTCTTTATTACAAATCAATTCAGGCCAAGACTTTGGACATCAAGATTTTTCCTCTACCCTGGACTCTTGTACATATCAAAAAATATCGGAAAAGCCAAAAAGATAGTAGTGGCGGATTCTCCCCCTCCCAATACGATATGTGAATACAACCTGAATTTTCCAGAGAAATTGAAAGCCAAGGTTGTTTACGCAGGTCATTTTTCAAACGAAACCATAAGAGATCAAAGTCCTAAATCGAATCTCGAACGACTAGTTGAAAGTACTGATAGTTTTGGATATTGGATGATTACCGGTAACAAGTCTACAAATGAATCTACAGCCAAGACATATGAAAAGATCTTTCAGAATCCCGAAATGAGTACTGAAAGAAGAATTGTCTCGCATGCAAGAAATGATTTTTCCATAGACAGAGTAATAGGAAAAGACGGCAAGACATACTCCATTGCCGATGCGTGTGATAGGAATGTAGATTGGATTCAGATAGATGTTGGCTTTTTGTCAGAACAAGAAAAGGATACAGTGTTGAGTTTGTGTAAATATGCTGTAATAAATGGTTCCCACACAGCAATGGGCGAAATACTCGGTGGTAAGGCCAAGCCAATCATAGGAATCCCCGTTTATGATGAACATACAAACCAGATAAGATGGGCCCAAGATAGAAAGTTGGGAATTCTTGCTACTACTGTAAGACAAACCGTTAAAGCAGTTTCCGAAATTCACCGCAACTACAATAAATATCAGGAAAACCTCTTGGAATTTGCGAAAAATTACGATAGACATGGGACCAAAAACACTGTGAAGATAATTTCCGAGATGCTCGAAGACTAGAAAGAATTATAATTTTTTGATGACAACTGCAAGTTCTGGTACGCGGCATTTTCGATGGGCGAACTGACCTAACGGGATGAAGACAAAGACCGCGTACCAGAAAACTGGCAAAAGCTTTTATGGATAACTTTGGTGATTGGCGTCATTGACTGAATGCCCTGAGTGTGCAGCCAAAGAAGTACAAGTAGAAATGAAATTTGATCCCAACACAAAGCATTTCATTTGTAAGAAATGCGGTTTGTTTGCCACTAGGGAACAAATAAGCGATATAAGATACAGATTAAACAAGCGCGAGAAGACACGTGAAGACAAACATGATGAATATCGTGATTGGTGGCAATCAAGCAAGAAGGAAAAACAGGCTTAGTAAAATAAATGTGAATTAGATATGGCAAAAGAAATTCCAAAGTGGGCACAAGACGAAATAAAAAATGCTAAATTTGAAAAGCCGGAATCGCTTACTAGAACTGGATACATTTTAGAGATTTACGACAAAGATATGAAGATAGATGCCCAACTATATGAGGGCATAGAGGACGGAAGAAGAATAGTAACGATGGATGTACCAAAAAAAATCAAGCCTTCAGAACTCATGAGGGGGGTAGTTTATGAATTTACATTTGGTTCCTCAAAAGCCCCCTTAAGCAAGAAGGTTGTGGAATTCCTGAAAAAGGAAATGGAAATAGACATGGATGCTATCTATCAATTTGAACTTGCAAATATTGAGCTTATGGATGTTGATTCTGATTCTGCAAGTTCTGAAGAATCAGAAGAAGAGTAACCTGATTGGTTTCAAGTTGAAGAACTGGCTGATTTTCTAAAGATACCACCTACTATTGGATTTATTAGATAGGGAAAAGTTTGCTTTAGCCATATAGCTATTCTGACAAATTGTGGAACTATGATCTCAAGTCTTGTAGATGATGATGCCCTGACAACCGCTTTTGCCACTGTATTGGCGCTAAGAGAAGTAGCAGAGTATCGTGGCATTTTGTTAAATGACTTGTGGCTAAAGAAGTTAGTTCTTACCATTATAGGACTTACAACAGTTACTCCAA
>VBPL01000031.1 GCA_005877205.1 Nitrososphaerota archaeon | reverse complement strand
GAATACCATTTGATCTACCCGAAGCGGAAAGCGAGATAGTTGCAGGATGGTTGACAGAATTCTCAGGTATGATGTATGGACTGATTCAGCTCGGAACCTACTTGAAACTCTATGCATTCGCTGGATTATTTACTGTTCTATTTCTGGGAGGCTGGAATGGGCCAATGGTGTGGCCGCCATTCCCACAAGATATCATCACACAGGGAATTACAATTGGCCCTGTGACAGCAAAGTTCCCAGGTCTTCCATTATTTGATCAGGAAATGCTCAACGGTACATTGTGGTTTGTTATAAAAACTGTAGGAGTAATTCTTTTGATATTGTTGCCACGCGGCGTCTTTCCAAGAATAAGGATCGATATGCTCTTGCACACTGGTTGGTACAAATGGATTGGCTTGGCATTCGTTAACGTCTTTATAGCTCTCGGATTGCTATATGCAGGTGTCTTGGGACCAGGAGGATTACTACATTGAGTACTGCAGCTGGCATTATTAGAGCACTCAATTCAGGAGTAAAACATCTTGCTGTCAAGAGATTTACATTGCGATACCCGGAACAGAAATTGAAATTTGTCGGTGATGGCTTTCAATACAATCCAGAAATAGGAGTAGGAATTGCTGGACTGCGAGGGAGACACATATTATACCACCAAAATTGTACTGGCTGCCAGCTTTGTGCCGTAGCGTGTGAAGGGATAGCAGAGGCCATAGGTATGGTCAAGGTAAACGAGACATGGAAACAAAACAAGAAAGCAATAATGCCACAGATAGATTATGGTAAATGTGTTTTCTGCGGTCTATGTGTAGATGCATGCCCTTTCTATGCACTATACATGACAAACGATTACGAGCTTTCTTCTTTTACCAAATCTGCTTTAATATATACCCCTGCTCAGCTTGCTGTAAAACCGAAGATATCGCAAGATGTAGAAATAAAGATCGATGACAGGGGTGCATCACATGGTTGATTCAATATTCTTAGCTCTTTCTGTTTTAACAATTGGTTGTGCAATAGCCTCACTTGAGATACGTTCGTTAATTTACGGATCAATAGCTCTTATGCTGACATTATCCGGCATAGCTGGCTTTTTCTTACTTTTGGATGCCCCTTTCGTAGCAATGTTCCAACTTTCTGTATACGTGGGTTCTATAGCAGTGCTTATACTTTTCACTGTCATGCTAGTAAGACGTGAACTTATCTTCAACAAGATAGAAGATACAAGACGAAGATACGCAGGAATAGGATTAATGATAATTGTAATGCTTGGAATTGGAACAATAATCATTGGTTCAGGCCTGAAATCAATGGACACCAACGCTCCATCAGTAGACTACAAAAAAATAGGTGAGGACTTTCTTACTTATTATTCACCTGCGCTTATAGTAATGGCGCTTATTCTAACCTCGTCAGTAATAGGAGCTTTAACATTAGCTAAAAGGGAGGACGTGACAAGTGACCAACGCGCTAATTGATTTTGTTCTAGTTTCGGTGGCGCTGTTAGCCATTGGAATATACGGACTGTCAGTGAAAAGAAATGCAATTAGAATGCTTTTTGCAGTTGAAATGATTGTTAATTCAGCAAATCTAAATTTGGTCGCCTTTGCACGATTCATTCCAAATAGTCAAGGACAGACGTTAGCTCTCTTTTCTATTGCAATTGCTGCAGCTGAAGTTGCAGTGGGGCTTGCATTGGTTATAGTAGCATATAGAATGTACAAAAATATTGATATCGCAGATTTCAGGAGTTTGAAAGGATAATGCAATATATCTTACTACAGGCGGTTTTTTTACCGCTACTATTGTCACCAGTAGCATATCTACTTGGAAGAAAGTCGGGGCCTAACGCATCAGCATGGTTCAGCTTTGGGCTCCTGTTGTATTGTACAACAATAATGATCATGCCTATATTCTCGGGAACCTATGAAGAGCATTATCGCTGGACTCAGTTATTTGGTGAATTCGGCCTCTTACTTGATGGTCTTGCATCGCCATTTGCCATAATAATCTATGTAGTATCTACTGTAGTAGCACTATTTTCAAAACCATACATGATCGCAAGAATAACTTCACAATTTGAAGAAAGAGCCAATTCACAAAAACAATTGATTAGTGGCGGAACCACCATGATAGAATCGTCATCGCTGAAAAATTATGTCAATAATCAGATCGGCGCATACTTTGCACTGTTTCTAGTTATGGCCATGGGAATGTTGGGTGCAGTTCTTGCAACCAACTTGATAGAATTTTATGTATTCTTTGAGGTAATGCTGATTCCAGCATTTTTCATGATAGCATTCTGGGGATACGAAGCAAAACGGAGAGTAGCTCTGTTATTCTTCTTCTGGACACATGTTGGAGCAGTAATTCTTCTTCTCGGTTTTCTTGCGGTAGGACTGAACGTTGGAAGTTTTAATTTCGCTGATATCAAGGAACACGGAATACCGCAAAACATTCTCGCACTTGCTGCAGTCGGAATAACGATTGGACTTGGTGTGAAGATGGCAGCATTTGTGGTACACATATGGCTCCCCCACGTGTATGGCGCAGCACCCACACCGCTAAATGCACTGTCATCAGGTGCAATGTTAGGAGTTGGTGCGTACGGCTTCTTTAGATTACTAATAATGCTCTTGCCAGGAGAATATGGTCACTTTGCATTATTCCTGAATCTGTGGGGTCTTGCCACAATGATGTATGGTGGAATAATGGCATTGATACAGGATGACATCAGAAAGTTGTTTGCTTATTCGAGCATAAGCCAGATGGGTTATATCATCTTCGGAATCGGCTCTGCATCATCACTAGGACTCTCTGGAGCTGAAATGATGTTCGTTTCTCACAGTCTTGGCAAAGTGTTGCTCTTCATGATGGTAGGTGCCATAGTTTTACAAGTTGGAACTAGAAGTATTACCAAGATGGGTGGACTTGCAGGAAAAATGCCGATAACCGCTGTTTGTGCTGTGATAGGAGCTCTTACTATAATGGGCGTGCCACCAACCAGTGGATTCATGGCAGAATGGACACTATTTTATGGAGCCCTACAAACTGCAATTCAACAAGGCTCTACCATTAGAATGGTCGCATTCGGTTTAGGACTGGTTGCAACCGTTATTACCATGGCCTATGTTTTGTGGATGATAAAGAGAGTTTTCTTTGGAAAACTGCCAGAAAATCTAGAAAATACCAAAGAAGCGAGCTGGTATGTTACTGGACCAATGATGGTACTGGCAGGATTTACTATCGTTATCGGAATATATCCTGACATCTTCTTTAACCAGATAATTCCCTTCATGAAAGGATTGGTGGGAGTTTAGAATATGGCTGTTGGACCCTCTGAGTTTGGTTTGAGTGCAACTGCATTGAATGCTTGGGCGATCTGGATACTGCCATTTGTTGCAGCCGTCATAATTCCAGGTGTAGCAAAATTCTCAAAGAGAGCCACTGGTGGTGTTGCTGTAGCCTTTGCCCTTGCGAGTGCAATTTCAGCAACTACACTTCTACCGTTAGCTCTTGGCAACAATGAAATTCATAATCAAATCCCATGGATCTCATCAATTGGACTCAAGGCCGGAATACTAGCAGATCCATTAGCAGCCTTGATGAGTAATGTAGTAGCTTGGATCTCATTTTTGATCTTTGTCTACAGCACTGGTTACATGAAAGGTGACAAAGATATTACTCGATTTTGGTTCTGGATGGCATTTTTCGTTGGTTCTATGCAATTAATTGTTTTGTCAGACAACTTCTTGCAGCTCTTCTTTGGATGGGAAGGAGTAGGTTTAGCCTCTTACGCATTGGTAGGATTCTGGTATAGAGACAAAAAGAAAGATCATGTGGGAATTGAAGGTCGTAGAGTCCTTGGTTTGATGGACTACTATTCCCCCACTCACTCTGGTATTAAGGCATTCATAATGACAAAGGTTGGTGACATCATGATGTTAGCTGGAATGTTTCTTATTTTTGCATTTGCTGGTACATTTGGATTCAGAGAGCTAATTGAGAATACAAATTGGGCAATTGCAATGTCTTCTCAACATCTGCTAATTCCAGCTGCAGTGTTACTTTTTGGAGGAGCAATAGGAAAGTCTGCTCAATTCCCACTAAACGAGTGGCTACTTGAGGCAATGACAGGACCAACCTCAGTATCAGCTCTTATTCATGCTGCAACAATGGTAAAAGCAGGAGTATTTTTGGTAGCAAGGTTGGGACCGCTGTTCTTTGCATTGGCTGCAATTGGTATCAATATGGATCAGTTCTTTGAGGTAATTGCATGGGTTGGTGCGATTACCGCATTTCTGCTTGCAACACAAGGAATGGTCCATCCAGAAATAAAGAAAGTTCTCGCGTATTCTACTGGCTCACAAATTGGATATATGATGATGGCACTTGGTGTAGCAGGTCTTTCAAGGCAATTTGTAGATGGTTACACTGCAGGATTTTTCCACCTAATCTCCCATGCAATGTTCAAAGCCTCTTTGTTCATGGCAGCAGGTTCATTATTGCACATAGTCGGTTCCAGATTCATGACAGACATGGGAGGACTGAGGAGACATATAAAAAAGACCTATATTTTCATGTGGGCCGCAGGACTGGGACTTATGGGGGCTCCTTTCATCACCACAGGTTTCTGGAGCAAGGATGCAATCTTTGCGGCCATATACGAATCAGGGAATACCTGGGCCCTTCCAATATTTGCTCTAGCTTTGATTACAGCAGTAATGACTACTTTCTACACTACCAGGATGATAGGAATGGTCTTCTTCGGTAACAAGAGCAAACACGTGGAAGAAATGGAGAAGGAAGGCTATCACATTCACGAAGCAAGCCCATCAATGTGGATTCCATATGGAATTCTTGCAGTATTGACAATTGGAATAGGAGTTATCGGCCTTGTCTTTGAACATCAGATCCATCACATTTTCACAGAATATCTAGCTTCAACATTTGGAATAAAATCCGATATAGGAAATGTCGCGATGGAATCTCAGTCAGTGTTAGGTGGCTTTTTGGAGGGAGTTAACCCTGTAGCCCTTATATCTTCATTATCTGCATTTGCGATTGGATTTGGACTTGGATACATCTTCTACATAGGAAGGTTTGCAGATCCTGTGAAATTTGTAAATTCAAATATCTTCTTTTATGCTATACACAAGTTTTTCTTGAACAGATGGTACCTCAACGCATTAATCTACTGGGGATTTGTTGTAGCACCCTTGTACTTTGCCAGAGGTGTTTATCGCTACTTTGAGAATTTCGTGATAGAGGGATTCAACCTAGTGCCAGAAAAAACGATGGCAGGCGGTGCAAGAATAATGCAAGCCACACAGACGGGAATCTCACAATCTTATCTCTACGTTTTTGGTGCTGGTATCCTGATAGTTGTATTACTTCTGCTAATTTAGGAAATAAGAAATGATAGACTTTACCTCAACACCAATAATCCTGACTATGATACTGGGAGCTGTAGGAATAATTATTCCTGTAGTTAGTGTAGCAAGAAAAGAGAAAGGTTCCTCACTTTACGGTGGCATAGCTTTTGCGGCATTAATTGCGGCGATAGCATTTGTAGGATACCAAATACTTTCTAAACACGTTACACCCGCCGCAATTTTTTCAAAGAATGTTCTTGTCGATGACACATTTGGTGCCTTCTTTGCAATTGCCATGTTGATTGTTGCAATAATGACAACAGTCGGTTCATTCAACTACATGCGCGGTAAGGCTAACCCAGCTGTGTACTATTCTCTAATTCTTCTGTCGTCAATTGGAATGGTACTCATAGCATATTCAACTGATCTGGTAATGTTATTTGTTGCTTGGGAACTCATGAGCATTCCTACATATGTTCTCGCTGGATTTATCAAAAAAGATCCATCATCCAATGAAGCAGCTCTGAAATATTTCCTATTTGGTGCGCTTTCTTCAGGAATTATAATCTATGCAATTTCGATAGCTTATGGTCTTACTGACTCTACGAATATAGAGCAAGTCATTACTGGATTCTCAAAGCTTGGACCTGACATGATGCCACTTGCACTTTTAGCGGTTGCCATGTTCATAGCTGGTTTTGGATTCAAAATAGGTTTGGTACCTTTCCACATGTGGCTTCCTGATACCTATGAGGGGGCACCTCCCACCATATCGGCACTACTTGCAGCAGGTACAAAAAAAGCTGGCTTTGCAGCTGCCTTGAGAGTCATAATAATGGGCGCGATAGCACTTGACCTGAATTGGTCTTTTGCTCTTGCCATTATTGCAATTGTTACTATGACGGTTGGAAATCTTGCTGCGATAATGCAAAAGAATCTTCCTAGGATGCTTGCTTATTCTAGTATAGGTCATGCTGGATACATTCTGATTGGTCTTAGCATCGCACCCTTTTCACAAATTGGTATACAAGCTTCGCTATTTCATATCCTAAATCATGCAGTCATGAAAGCTTCTGCATTCATTGCAGTGGCTGGAATAATTACAACCTTGTCAGTTTCACACATCGACAAGATAAGAGGCCTCGGTAAAAGAATGCCTATTACTTCACTTGGTTTGGTGATATCTCTTCTGGCTCTTGCTGGAGTTCCTCCGCTCAATGGATTCTGGAGTAAGCTCATGTTGTTTGGAGCGGCAATAAACGCAGGCTCCACTATGTCATGGGCTCCGTATTTAGCTGTCGCTGGAGTTCTTAACAGTGCTCTTTCTCTTGCATACTATGGTTGGATAATACGAAAGATGTACTTTGAAGAAGGTGAGTCAGAGAAGAGAGTGAAAGAACCAAAATCGATAATTGCTGTTATGATATTTTCAATAATCTTCATTGTTGGAATAGGAGTTTACCCTGATCCAATTATTGAATTTGCAAAATCTGCGGTACCAGTATTAACTAATGTAGCTACGATACACTAAGCAGAGTTAAGTCCAGAAGACTTTCAAGTCGCCTTCTAGCAGAATCATCATCAATTTTTTTAAGTGCTGTTTTTGCTTTCTTAGAAAAATTATTCAAAAGCATATCCATATGATCAAACACAATACGTGGATCAGAACTTTTCTTGATTAGTATGTTGAATAGCTTATCTTCATTATTCCAATCCTGCAAATCATCACGAATTTGATATGCTATTCCCATATTCTTGCCGTATTCTGCAAGTGCCAGTATCTGTTCTTCAGTGCCACCGCCTAGTATTGCTCCTATCTTTGATGCTGCTTCGAATGCGGTAGCGGTTTTGTATTCGATAACCTTGAGATAATCATCAAAGGTGATATCCTCACTTGTCTCTAATCTAGTTTCAATCATCTCACCATCGCTCATCATCATAGCAGTATTTGCTAGCTCCCTAGCTATTCTTGGGTTATCTAGGCGGGATGATATGTTCAAGATTAAACCAAGAACAAAATCTCCTGTAATTATACTAGTATTATATCCATACTTAATGTGAAAGGGATCCTTTCTTCTTCTTAGAATTTCATTGTCAATAATATCATCATGAATTACAGATTCTGTGTGTAATAGCTCTACGGCACACGCTGCAGCGTATGCATTTTCGTCACAACTACCGACACTTTCTGATGATAATATTAGAATTAAAGGTCGTATTCTCTTCCCGCCCTCAAGAGCATACTGAAGCGGCTCAAAGAATTCTGAAGCTGAATAAAGTTCTAATTCATCTTTAAGTGCTGTATCAATTCTGCCAATGTAATTCCTATAGTCTTTTATGAGAGGGTTTATCTCAAAATTCTTTCTATCCAAAAATTTGCACTAAGGAGCGTAAACAATGAGAATATTAATGCTTTTGTAGGTGCTCCAGCCGGGATTTTCATCGTTTAGAATTTGAACCCGGGATCCCCGGCTTGAAAGGCCGATATGCTTGACCGGTCTACACCACTGGAGCCCGCACTGCATCCTGTTTCTTATCCATAAAATCCTTTTGAAGCAATTCAAAAGATTTTTTTATTGCCCTACTTTCATAATTCGCATGAATTCGCTTGTCCAAAGAATTGATAGAATCATTGAAGAACAAAGTTTGCTAAAACACAAATTTTACATAATGTGGAATGAAGGAAAGCTATCTCTCGAATCTCTTAATGGCTACTCTAAAGAATACTTTCAACTAGTCAAATCTGTTCCTTCTTTCATAGGGGCAATAATGGAAAATAGCCCGGATAATCTGAGAAGTGAAATTGCCTCAAACCAGCAAGAAGAATACGAACACATAGGACCATGGATAAAATTCGCTGGGGCTCTTGGGGTCTCTCAAAAATATCTTGAAAACTACAAAGGTCTTGATAAAACGGGCCATGCCATATCCAACCTATCGAGTTTAATGAATTCATTCGAAGAAGGCGCCGCGGCAATGTATGCTTTAGAACAGGAAATTCCAAAAATAAGCATCTCAAAGATCGATGGTTTGAGGAAATTCTATGGTATAGTAGATGATGACTCGATAGAATACTTTAGGCTCCATGCTGAGGCAGACATAAGACACGCTGCACTTTGGAGAAGAATTCTTGAGAGCATTGCTACATCACGAGAAGAAGATCTAGTTCGAACAGCTAATGAATCACTGATTACTCAAAATCTTTTACTTGATAGCTGTTGCGAGGCATACTGTTAGCTCTATACCATTTTATACTGCGTGACAAATTGCTTTTCCGTGGGGCCCATAACTCAGCTTGGTAGAGTAACCGGCTCATAACCGGTGAGCCAAGGGATCGAAGCCCTTTGGGCCCACTATGAATTTTTTTGTTTCTAAGCGGAGAATAAGGACGTAGAAAGAATACAAAGAGGATAATTACAAGATTGCAAATAGCAATTGATGAAATTTTCAGTTTTTTGGTCATATCCAGGTACACATCCAAGTTAACATACTAATTTTAAAATATGCAGTAAACTATCTTGGTTTGGCAGCAATGAGGAATCAGAGTTATGGCTGATAAAATGATGTAAAGGCATTTGTCTGAGCCGCCAAAATTGTTACAAAAGATCTGATGAATTTGACACGAAGAACATCACCAAGAGATGTTACAGAGTATATATAAAGCACATATATAAAGACCAGAATGACTCAAACAAAGCCCATCGTCAGCATAGAAAATGTTGTGGCTTCGGCTTCGGTTGATCAAAGAATTGATCTTAATGTCATAACACAAACCTTTCCGGATGTTGAATATCATCCTGATCAATTTCCAGGTCTAGTCTTCAGATTAAAATCACCGAAGACTGCAACATTGATTTTTAGTTCTGGCAAGATGGTTTGTACCGGCGCAAAATCAGAAGAACAAGCAATTAAAGCAGTTGGAAGTGTTGTTCAAAAACTAAGAAAAGGCGGAATCAAAATAAAAAAAGATGCCGTAATAATCATACAGAACATGGTAGCGTCTGCTAGCCTTGGAGGAAAGATACATCTAGAACAAGCCGCAAGAAGCCTACCAAGAAGCATGTACGAACCGGAACAATTCCCTGGTCTAATACACAGGATGCTTGATCCCAAAACCGTTATCCTGCTATTTGCGTCTGGAAAACTTGTATGTACTGGAGCAAAAAGGGAATCCGATGTATATCGATCAGTACACAACCTACACACACTTCTTGAAGAAAAAGAGCTAATGATCTACGAAAGCTAACTCTGCAAGCCCCTTTAGATTCAGACTCGGCTCATTTGTTTTTTAATGCGACTAAAGGTCTGTTCATCAAGCAGTTTTACGTCATACAAGATATTCGAGATTGTTAGAACATCAGTCAACTCATATAACTTGACGTTCTGCGAGGCTAGTAGCTCTCTTGCCCCCTCAAATCTATTTAATATGACAAACGCAGCAGTAACAGTCGTTTTTGCTTCTTTTAGAGCTTTTATAGCATTTAGTAAAGATTGACCGGTAGTACCTACATCATCAATAAGCAGTATTCTCGACCCGGCAGAGACCTCACCTTCTATAGTGCTGCCTGTGCCATAATCTTTTGGCTTCTGTCTGATGTAAATCAGAGGTTTTACCGTTTCAATGGACAAGGCAGAGGCTATTACAAGTCCGGATGTTGGTATTGATGCAATACAGTCAAAACTATCTAAACCGATTTTTTCTGATATTAAATTTTGAAGAGCTTTTACCATCTTTCTGAATTGATGGGGAAAACTTGGTACTAACCTTAGATCAATGTAATATACACTGTCTTTGCCGCTAGAGAGTTTGAAATTGCCAAACTTGATCGCTCCACTTTCTTGTAAAAACATTGCAAAGTCTTTGACAAAATCCACAGCAAAATTTACTGAACTAGATTTATTTTAACTGTCCCATCGGGTATTATATGCCAGAAATTTGGCTTAGCTATGGTCCTACAGATGTTGTCCTTGACGTAAAGGCAGAGAACCTTGAGAAGCAAATAGCGCCTGGAGGCACAAATTTGACTGATTCTGAGATTGCTTCCAAGCTTGTGACTCTAGACATGACAAAACCTACTGAACTCGTTATTATGGAATATACCAAAGCCGTTCAGAAAGTCATTTCAGTCTTTCTTGAGACATGTGCCCAGAAATCAGTGACAAAACCGAAAATTCTTGTTGATAAATCGAACATACATCTGGCAAAAAACGTCTTTTCTGATCCGTCTATATCAGTATCTGAATTCGATAACTCTCAGCTTTCTAATGGTAACCTAATTTTTGTTGGTGAAATGGAATTTGACGGTTTATTTGGATACAATACGTTGTCTACTAAACTACTACGAAGGTTTGGAAAAGAAAGTATGTTAGAAGCTTATGAGAAAAGAAATGGAAATCTGCCCCTTCCCGGTGACGAACTGAGAACAATGGAGATTGCAAAAAAATTCACTGACAGCTTTGATATATCTGCAATAGAGATTGTTGCAAATCAGACAGGAATTGTTGACATTTCAACAGGTCATCCATCATCCACTGCATCTGCTTCCAAATCATTATCGTCTATTGCAATAAATGAAATTGGCAAACATAGAATAGTTGTAATCAGTACTGGAAAGGAAGCAAGTAATGAAACGTTGAGTAGATCACTGTCGGCGATTTGGAATTGCTCAAACGCAGTGAAAGAAGAAGGTCTTGTAATTCTCTTGGCCGAATGTAAAAATGGTTTGGGTTCTGAAGCCATCCTGCAATATGTTGAGGGTAGAATGAGTGTGGACAGACTGAAAAGTCCTGCAAAGTATGTTGATGGAATGGAAGATCTCTTGTTTCTGACTGAGATTGGAAAAAAATTCAAAATAGGAATTGTGTCTATCTTACCTCACTTTTACACAAAAGATAAGTTTGCAATGATCCCATTTGAAGGAACGAAAAAAGCAATGGACTATATTCTCAAGACGTACGGCGAAAGGCAAAAGATTGCTATAGTTTCAGATGGTTCCCGTGTACTACTTAGGTAATATAGAAAATGGTAGCGGAGCACAAAGAAAGGCAAGTATCATAACCAGTACGAACATCCATACTCTTTTCCTGGACAATGGAGAGATATCATCTAGCGGTTTAACATCAGGGCTTCTCATACTAAACATCAATACAAAAAGTGCCATTATAAAATAGCCAATCGAGGCAAGTAATCCGATACTAACGAAAGTCAAAATCTTATGCCATTTCAATCCAAATGTTGCCCTGGCAATGTGACCGCCATCAAGCTGCCATGCTGGAAGAAGATTGAGAAAGGTAATAAGAAAACCAAACCATGCAGCGAGTAAAACTGGCGACATTATGAGCTCTTGGTCAGGGAGATGTTTTCCGACCAAAGCAATCGTTGCATCCATCAGAATGCTTGAGTGTATCTCCACAAGTCCTGATTTTGTGGAAAGTTCTTGAGCTTCAGAATTTGGTATCAAGGGTGATAGATATGCTCCATAAGTTGAAACAATAACTGCTATAGCAAGACCTGCTATCGGACCTGAAATTCCTATGTCAAAAAGTATGTTTCTGTTTATGATTAGACCTCGAGACATGATCAGAGCTCCAAAAGTAGGTACAAAGCCAAACACAGGAATTCCAGGAATAAAATAAGGCCAGCTTACTCTTAGCCGGTGCTTCTTTGATGCAATAATGTGACCTAGTTCATGAATACCCAAAATCCCCATTAGCGATACTGTGTACAAAATTGCTATCTGGAGAGGGTCACCTACCTTTGCAATCGAGTTCGTAGCTATAGCTCTGTAATAACCATCAATCATCACAGTGGTTATGGTTGCAACAAATAGGACACGTGGAACCCAAATCCTTTTTGCTGAGGGAACCTCAAATCTTGATATTATAATAAACGTTTTTCCATGATTCCTTTCAAGTCGCGCAATTAGATTTTTTGGTTCTATCTTTTGTACGAGCTCTCGGAATTTCTGAGTAAGATCAGCCTCTTCAATCTCCATTTCTAACGTACTTAAACTTTGGTTAATTCCTTTTATGGTGAAAAAAGAAGAAACAATCGAGACAATTTCGTCTACTGTTGGCACACTCAATTATCCTTTCTAGAAGCCCTTCAAATTAATTCTTTTATTTGCTTAAAGTTAAATAATTACTAGTTCATGTATTTTCAGGATGCAGGTAGCCTTAAGAGAAATTGGGAATTGTGTTATTCGTAGATGTGATCCGTCAGACATAATACCAGTAATGGAAATAAATCTAAAAACACTACCTGAACATTACTCTGATTATTTTTATGAGAGTTTACTTGCAGAATTGCCAGAAGCATTTCTTGTTGCTGAAATTGAAAGGAAATTAGTTGGTTATATAATGTGTAAAATTGAATATGGTTTTTCGAACTTCAAGAAGCTTGGATTTGTAAAGAAAGGTCATGTTGTATCTGTAGCCGTTTTGCCGGAGCGCAGAAACAAAGGAATTGGACGAGCATTAGTTGAGGAATCTCTTATCGGCGTGAAACTGAAAAAAGCGGATGAATTGTACTTGGAAGTTCGATGTAGTAACAACGAAGCCATAAGATTGTATGAAAAACTTGGATTTGTTATAAAGCAGAGACTCAAAGCCTACTACCGTGATGGTGAAGACGCTTATCTTATGACAATTGAGTTTTCTTACTAGATTAAAATAAATAAGTCAACAAAAGACTCTAGCCTTATGACAAGACAGCGAACTGCTGGAATCACGATCTTTGTTTTGTCAATAGCGGGCTTTTTCATCTATGCATATCTGCTAATGCTTTCAGAATGGAGTCCAATAGTACTTCAGCTATCAGTGCTGATGGCAGTCGGTGGTATTTTGGGAGTTATATCTTGGATTGGATACAACATGGCAACATCTAGACCCTCTCCATCTTCTCTTGTAACAGATGACAAAAAGTAGCTATCTGGATATAGCTACATCTACTACAGCTTGATAAAATCTTGGACCTACAGGTCTTACTATTTTTGATCCTAATATTGTTGATTGGAACTTAGCAGCCATTAAGAAATGTTGTGTAGCCAAAGTAGGAACATCACTTTTCTTATCAGCATGAGTGTGACAGTAATAATGGATTATCCCACAGTCCTTACAGGCCTTTATTGCCGAGTCTAAGAATTCATCAGATCTCTCAGGTAATAGCATCAAAATTCTATCTCCCTTACCAGACAATCTCTGTTCTATTATCTGCGTAGTATCGCCTTCTATAGATTCAACTGTTCCTTTTAGCTTGTTTAGCATAATGTTTTCCGAACATAGCTTTGCGGCAAACGGATTAATGTCTATGTTGTAAACATGACATTTCTTCCTTCTTGCAGCCACTATGGAAAACATACCAATTCCTCCGAACATGTTAATTACGGTTTCGCCGTCGCTAATCAAATCAGCAATTCTCTGACGTTCTGTTGAAAGCCGCGGAGAAAAGAAGGTCTTTTCAACATCTACCTTAAATCTGCAACCATGCTCTTTGTACTCTGTTTGGGTATTGTCTTCTCCAGCAAGCAATTCTAGTTGCCGTATCCTATAATCGCCTTTTACAGGAGATGATTGGTAGAAAACTGATTTTGCAGTTTTCACTTTATCTAGGAGAACTTTGCCAATTATTTTTCTCTTGGGTAATAGGGATTCTGGAATTCTCAATATTATTATTTCTCCTATCTGATCAAAGGCTCCATACAACTCGTCCATTTCTTTTTCTGACAGTACTCCTGCCATTGCTTGTTTTAGCATCTTTGTCAATTTCTATAGTAAAAGTGTCCAGATTGTTTCTGTTCTCTGTCTAATCTGCTATCTGATTTATTTACACGTGGGCGCATGCTTGTTTCGTCTCGTCTGTACGTAATCTCAAGAGATCTTAGGAATCGATTCATGCCATCAACCTTGGGTTTAGGAGCTGTTGCATGTCCTTCTCTTCCTGGAACTCCTTCAAAAATTACTAGCGAATCTGAAATTAAATCCATCAATTGTATGTCATGATCAATTATTAAAGCCGATTTTCCATACGAACGAACAAATCTCTGAATCATTTTTGCTATCGCTATTCTGTCCTCCACATCCAAAAATGCAGAAGGCTCATCAAGTGCGTAAAGGTCCACCTTTTGTAACAAACATGTTGCTATTGCTACTTTTTGTAGTTCACCCCCTGACAGATTCTTGACAGATTTGTTGTAAAGCTTTTTTATTTTCATGGGGTGGATGATCTGCTCTTCTTCAGCAGTACCTTCTATTCCACCACTGTTAGCCTTTTCCAAAAGTGAAATTACTTCCACATCGTAATCATTTGACAGGTACTGTGGTTTGTAAGCAATCTTGACTTTACTTTTAATGGTTCCAGAATCTGGTTTTTCTACACCGGCAATCATTTTCATCATGGTTGTTTTGCCTAATGCATTTGCACCAACTATGCCAAGTACTTCGCTTTTTCGTACTTTGCCAGCTTCTATTGAAACAGAAAAAGTTGAATATTTCTTTTCCAGAGCTGGGTATTCAATTATATTTTCAGTAGTGACAAATTCATCAGTCGAGGTTGAAGCATCAAATCTAAATGCAGTATCTCTGAATCTTACATTTTCATTTGGTAGATAACCATCTAGAAACACATTGATTCCAACCTTTGTTGAAAGAACATTCGCAACTATTCCATACACTGCTGCCTCTCCATAAAGAATTTCGATAAAGTCACTGAGGTAATCTAACAGGGTTAGGTCATGTTCCACAACCATTACACTTTTTCCAAGCTTTGCAAGACCTTGAATAACTCTCGCTACTCCTATTCTTTGAAATACGTCATTATATGAAGAGGGCTCATCAAAAAAATAGAAGTCTGCTTCTCTAGAAGCAGCTACTGCAACTGCAATTCTCTGTAGTTCCCCGCCGCTCAAGTCAGTAAGTTTAGTTTCAAGTGAATTCTGCAGTCCTAACTCCTGTACTAGTTCATGTGATTTGTTTCGCTCGTCGTATTTTTCTAATAATTCTTTTGCAGTACCGTCAAATACTTTTGTTAGGTTATAGACCTGCTGAGGTTTTATGGAAGCTCTTAACTCTTTATTTGTAATTTTCTCAAAATGAGATTTTAATTCAGTACCATGAAAGTATTTCAAAATTTCATCCCATTCTGGAGGTGCAGAATAATTACCTAAGTTTGGTTTTAGATTTCCAGATAGGATGTTGACTATTGTACTTTTTCCTATTCCATTTCTACCAAGCAATCCCATTACTTGCCCTGCCTTTAGAGTTGGAATTCGGTATACTCTAAATGCGTTTATCCCATATTGATGAATCTTGTCTGACTTTAGCTCTTCCGCAAGATTAACAATTGTTATGGCATCAAACGGGCAAACCTTCACACAAATTCCGCATCCATTACAAATATTTTCATCGATTTGCGCTTTGGCAATCTCCTCATTCAATATTATGCAGTCTGCTCCTGATTTATTCACCGGGCAGTACTTGATACATTCCAGACCACATTTTTTTGGCTGACAATTTTCTTTATCTAAAACTGCTATTCTATGAGTCATGTGTAGCTACTTCATTCTCAATTTATATCTCTATCAAGCAAGGTTAATACAGAACATTAAAAGTGAAAATAACAAGCCGGCCACAGCGTTGGGGTCCGACCCGGTCCCATACCGAACCCGGAAGTCAAACCCAATGTCGCTACTGTGTTACTAAGGTGCGAGAGCCCTTGGGAAGCAGTAGTGCTGGCGCCTCTATTCTAAAGCTACAGAATTTGGAGAGGCACGCCATATAGTTTGCGTAGGAATGTTTTTGTCAATGCCTCTTTTTTGGGCATCATCAGGAAAACTGTCAACATAATCAGAAACCAGATCTCTTATCGTCCTGTCAATCTCTCCGACTGATATTACGTCAGTAAATAGATAGGGTATCTCACTACATCCAACAACATATCCATTTGCATTGGGTGAGATGGTAAAGGTTAGTTTGTGTAACCTTTGATTCTTTACCATGCCTAGTGTATATGACTACAAAGCCTAAAAAGATCGTGATCAGTGAGAAGATCTATGAGTAGCTGCGTAATTTGCGGTGAAAAATTCACAGACGACATGCGATTCTTAAACCACATGATGGAAAAACACGGTTTCAGGAATTCAAATAATAATACTCCAGACAGAAATAGTAGAGGTTACTAAGCACAATCTCCTGCAACAAGATTCTCAGTTATTTGAGAATTATTTTCTCACTATTAGAAAGAATACTTCCCGTTCTCCTAAAAAATGCCTTAGGTGTCTTACAATTCTGATCGCATTCTGCTGGTATCTCCGGTGGAATGAATTTTGTTGATTTATTACTAAGGATGAAACATAGTAGAGGCAAAATTGCTGCTCTCCCTCCATAGGCAACTTTTCCAGTTACAAACCAGAACATCCTAGTAGAGTTATAGTCGTTTGGGAAGATCTTTGATTTAATTTTCATACCCAATTCCGAGTAATGTCCAACTATCAGAATTTTCCTTCTCGCTAAAACACTTACACCTCTTGCAAATCTGGAACAAAGATAACATCTGTCATCATAGATCACGATGGGAGGTAGATCCTCAATGCTCATATTTTTTGTTAGCTTATTCCGCATTAAAATTTTGTGAAATAACTTTTTATTTGCTCCAAATACGCTAAGGATCATGAATTTGTATTCTAGTGATAACCTTGGATTTCAAATTTTGGAACTGATATGGGCCTAAATTACTATCATATTCTAAAAAGAGTACGCGAAGCAAGAAAACTTGTCATAAGAGGAACAACTAGCGCAGGATCTGGTCATCCTGGAGGTTCCTTCTCTATGGCCGAAATGATGGGATGTATGTACTACAAATACTTGCGATACGATCCAAAAAACCCCCTCTGGCCAGACAGAGATAGATTAGTCTTATCAAAAGGTCATGCTTCCCCAGGACTTTTCTCTAATCTTGCAGTGGCAGGTTATTTTGACAAATCTGAAATTGAAAGTCTGAGAAAATTCGAAAGCATATTGCAAGGTCATCCTGACTACAAATGTCCCGGTGTAGAGTTTTGTGGCGGTTCGCTTGGATTAGGGCTTTCATTTTCTATTGGTATTGCCCTTGCCGCAAGAATCGACGATAAGAAGCACCATATTTACACTATAATAGGCGACGGCGAATCTGATGAAGGGCAAGTATGGGAGGCAGCAATGGCAGCATCAAAATTCAAATTGGATAATATCACCGTCTTCCTAGATCGAAATTTCATTCAACAAGACGACTATACCGAGAGGGTTATGCCACTAGATGAAGAATTGATTGGAGATGATATATCAGAGATGTGGAAGAATGCGGCAAGATGGAAAGTAGGTGACAAGTGGAGATCATTTGGATGGAACGTGTTAGAAATTGACGGACATCGTATAGAACAAATTGTCAAGGCAGTAAACTCTGCATTACAGACAAAAGGGACTCCTTCGATTATAGTTGCACGGACGATAAAGGGAAAATCAGTCGAACATATGGAAGATAATCCAAAATGGCACGGCGTTGCTCCTAACCCGCAGTTCTCTCCTATAATCGAACTTGAGATTGACTGTCAATTTCTGACAGCACCATCAATAATAGCTGGGGATATGGCGAACTTAGAAAACGAGGTTAAGAGAGCTGTTCATGGTAGAGCTGACTTTATTCACCTTGACGTTATGGATGGTATGTTTGTGCCAAACAAGACATTTGATCATGAAAAGATAAGACAGCTTAGGCCAGTAACCCAGATTCCTTTCGATGGACATCTAATGATAAATGAACCAGTCAAGAAAGTAAAGAACTACGTAGATGCTGGTTGTGATATAATCACTGTTCATGCGGAGGTATGTGATGAATCAAGTTTCGGCGAGATTCATGACGTACTCAGATCAAATGAGGTGAGTGTAGGTCTGGCAATAAATCCGGAAACTGAATTACCCTCTTGGGCAGAGAGATTCATTCCAGATTTGGATCAATTCATAGTGATGTCCGTAGTTCCAGGAAAATCAGGTCAAAAGTACATAGAATCGACGCACGAAAAAACACAAAAAATTGCCAAATTCCTTGCTGAGAGAAAATTTGAAGGTCTCATAGAGGCTGATGGAGGGGTTGATTTATCAAACGTTGAATCGTGCTTTTTGGATGGCGCAAGAGTATTCGTCGGTGGTAGCGCTATAATAGAACAAAAGGATGTTCGCGGGACCATTGCCGAGTTTAGAAAAAGATTGATGCACGCAAGAAGAAAACTTTTGATACACAAGGCATATAGTCTTGGAGGAACAGAACTTGTAAACAAGTGGATAGACCTTCATGAAGTAGGAAAGAAAAAACTAGAACTTTTGCAGATAGCAAAGGAGGCAGGTTTTGTATGACCGAAATGACAGATATGCGAACAGTTTATGGAGAAACTCTCATCAAGATCGGAGAGGAGAACCCAAATGTTGTAGTAGTGGGTGCAGATACAACAGATTCTCTTAAAACAAGACCATTCGGAAAAAAATTTCCAAATAGATTTTTTAATATTGGAATTGCAGAAGCTAATCTTATTACTATTGCAGCAGGCCTTGCTAATGAAGGAAAAATTCCGTTTGCTAGTACATACGCGGTGTTCTTGCCAGGTAGATGTGTCGATCAAATCCGTAATGCCATAGCATATCCTTCAAGAAACGGCCAAAATGGATTAAACGTAAAGATGGTAGTCTCCCATGGTGGCCTAACCGTCGGTGCAGACGGAGGCTCGCATCAGCAAATAGAAGATATTGCTATAATGAGAGTAATCCCTAACATCAAAGTGTTAATACCCGCTGATGCTGTGGCAGTAGAGAAACTCATCAGGCTAATTTCTCAAGTGCATGGACCATTCTACATGAGAATGGCCAGATCTAAGACTCCACTTGTACATTCAAGAGAGCAAGAATTTGAAATTGGCAAAGGGATAATACTTCGGGATGGTTCAGATTGCACCATCGCCTCTTGTGGGATTACTGTAAAGATGGCGCTAGAAGCAGCTGATTCTCTTAAACAAGAAGGAATTTCATGCAAAGTGATAGATTTGTTCTCAATTAAACCGATAGATGCTAGCCTTATAGAGAAGGCAGCACGTGAGACAGGTGGAATAGTTACAAGTGAAGAACACAATATCTTAGCGGGCTTCGGCTCTGCAGTCTCTGAGGTTGTTTCTGAGACATATCCCGTACCGATGAGACGAATAGGAGTAAGAGACCAATTCGGTGAATCAGCAAGAGACAGCGAAATTTCATTGCTGCTACAAAAACATGGTATAACATCAATTCATATAGCTAATGCTGTTAAGGATATCAGGAGTAAAACCAGATGAAGATATTTCTGGACACTGCAAATCTTGCTGCAATAAAGATGTATAACGATATGGGTCTTTTAGATGGAATTACTACTAATCCATCACTTCTGGCAAAAGAAGGTGGTGATCCTCAGAAAACAATGGAAGAGATTGTTAGAATTGTTAAAGGCGATGTTAGCCTCGAAGTCTTAAGCACAGAAACGTCAGGAATGCTGGAAGAAGGGAGAAGGCTCAGAAAGTACGGAAATAACGTCGTAGTAAAATGCCCGCTTACACCAGAAGGACTCAAGGCATGTAGAATGTTAACATCTGAAGGAATTCCGGTAAATGTAACTTTATGTTTCTCTGTAAATCAAGCAATATTGACAGCAAAAGCGGGTGCAAAATATGTGAGTCCTTTTATTGGAAGATTAGACGATAATGGTCAGGATGGAATCAATCTTGTCAGAGAAATACACCAAGTCTTTCAAAATTACAAATTTAGTACACAACTGCTTGTTGCAAGCATACGACATCCAATGCATGTGGTCGACGCAGCAAAGATTGGGGCTGAAGTAGTGACCTTGCCGCCAGAGGTTTTAGGGAAGATGCTGAAACATCCCTTAACTGATGCTGGCCTAAAGAACTTTTTAGCTGATTGGGAAAAGCTCAAGAAAGAAAACCCAAGTATCCGAATCTAGTGTTTAATTGTTAGTGCTAAATACTAATGTTTTCCAATCCATTGATATCTATACTCTTCATCAAATAACTCAGATCTGATGTCATTATCAGTTATCTGGGTATGTAGTCTAGTCTCGAAAAACCCTAGACTTCCTTTGTAGGGTATTGGAACTCTAAGTTCTTTTGGATTCCTAAGCAAAAAGCCGTACTTATGGTGGAAAAACTCCTCACTAGCTAGGTGCTTCTTATAGTCAGATTTGAGTTCACCTAGTGAAGTGTACACTTTTACATCATAAAGTTCCACTTTTCCTATAATGACACCGGTTCTCAGTCTTGTTTCATCAATGCCTAATCTCTTACAGGCCTCCTTCTTCACTTTGAGTGGTGCGTGAACAAGAAATTCGCCTCTAAATCCTGTGTTCCATGTTCTTAGCTCCATCGTTTTTTTCTCATTCATTATTAGATCAGCATATGGCTGTGAAACTGAGAGACACTTCATTCCTAGTCGGTCCTTAAAACATTCAAGACTCGTTTTGGAATCTCGTTCAATCTACTTACTGCAAGAGTACGTTCGTAGCCTAGCCGTCTTAGATTGTTTGCGATTACCGTGGCATCCGCTATGTCTGGACCTAATCCTATTGCAACCATACTTATATCCAATAATTTGAAATCTCTCATCATAGATCGAACGGCATCGGGGTCTGATGGTTCTCCATCTGTCAACGTGAGGAAAATATCTGGTTTCTTTGACCTAAGAGTTGGTAGTAACAAGGAATAAACTTCAGCTAATGGCGTACTTCCATTTGCTTTTATTTGTGCAAGTCGCTTTGCGGCAGTGTTATTCCATTTGAGATTTGCGGGTTTTATTAACCAGCAAACAACCTGCTTTTGTTCAGTGTTAAAGGCGTAAACGGAAAACTTTACTTTCAAATATTCGAGCACTTCGCAAAGTGCTAATGTAGCTTTCTTGTATTGTATCTCTTGACCAGCTATACTCGAAGAATGATCAAGAAGTATCACAATTTTGGTTTTAATTGCTATTTTCTTATCTGTAATGAAGGGATTATGACCTTCCAAAAAAGTTTCTTCATCAAACTCGTCGCCAGCTAACACATGTTGTTCTTTCCAACCAGACTTCCACTCCTTGAATCTTGTTTTGAGATTATTTATTAAATCTGCATCATAGATCTTTGTTTCATCTACATTTGTTAACTTTGGTATGCTTACTCCTACCACCTCGCTGCTTAATCCTCTGTTTTCGCTTTTCTTTGCCTCGTCTAATAATACCTTAAACTCCTCAAATACTGGCTTGCCCTCAACAATTCTCTTAGGATCTAATTCACCGAAATCACTTTCCCGATATTTTGCTATTTTACTTAATGTCTTAACAAAATCTTGTTCTGACATGGCTATCCCTGAAGTAATTTTTGGCATCGATATTGGAATTGTAAGGAGAGGATCAATTTCCAAGATCTTGATTATTTCTGAAACTTTCTTCTCGAGCCAATCCGTTCCGTATCTTTTCTCAATTGCTTCCTTTACAGCTTCTATAGCCACCTTACATGCTCTTTGAATTTTCTCAAATGAGCTTGCTGAAAGTTCTCCTTTTATGTCGCCGAGGAGGAAATACTGGGCAAACCCTTCAACAATTCTGGCATTTCCATACAACGTGTTTAGTAATGGTCTGTAAAGCCAGGCACATCCATAACTGAAGATTATCTCTTCATCCATACCTTGCCAGTAAGATCGCCCAACAGTCTCAATTCTCCTAGTTTCCAATGTGTTAAGAATGAAACCAAAAGCATGATCATTGCTCAAAATTTTACTAGAATGTTTGATTCGCATAGCCTCATACCAAAGAGCAGTTCGAAACTGTCTATATTTTTGAAAGTCAGTTCCCTGATATCGTTCTAGTGGAAACATTAGGACTTTATTTTCTCGTA
The DNA here is from genome assembly GCA_005877205.1 of Nitrososphaerota archaeon. Taxonomy (GTDB): domain Archaea; phylum Thermoproteota; class Nitrososphaeria; order Nitrososphaerales; family Nitrosopumilaceae; genus Nitrosotalea. The sequence goes on along the minus strand of VBPL01000031.1, from coordinate 11,112 downwards.
TATTAGATTGAACTTCCTTTTGCTCTGTGATGCTTACTGTAACTTTTTCTTTTCCAGACCATCTTCTAACTAGAAACGTAGCAATCTCAAGTAGTGAATCGTTTCTGAGATGTAATGACTGCATCAATTACCAAGCATCGAGGTGATGACATCATTTACTTTTTGGTACTCTACGCTTCCCCATTGAGCATATATGTTGGCAAAAACAATATCCGCCGCTTGCCTTGGCTTCATGCCAGCATTAAGTACTTTGCCAAACGCGATGGTCTCACGTAGACTAGGAGAATAATATAATTCCTCCACTGCAGCCGCTTGCCTCAAAATATTTGCCAATTTTATACCTTGCAGGATCTCCTTTTCATGAGAACCAGAAACATACTTCTTTACTATTTGAAGCTCTGTTTCTTCAGGAGGATAATCTAGTTTAATTCTCACTGGAAATCTACTCAGTAATTGTGGAGGCAATTCTTTTGTACCAACATGTGATAATGGATTGATTGTTGCAGTGACAAACCATTCTTTTGCAGCTTCGATTAATTCTCCGCCTGCTTCCTTTAGAACAATTTGTCTCCTGTCATCAAGAGCCTCATCAAGTCGGAGTAACACGTCAGCCTCTGCAGCATTTAGCTCGTCTAGGTAAAGCATACTGCCTTCTTTCATAGATCGTACCAGAATACCATGTTCGAATCCTATTGCGCCGCTATCCAATGTCTTGGATCCAACGAGATGACTTTCACGTGTTCTTAAACTAAAGTTAATAGACTCAAGCTTGGCTCCCTTTCTTGCTGCAAATTCCCTCGCTAGGGTTGTCTTACCAGTGCCCTTAGGTCCTATTATCAGGACAAATAAACCGGCTTCATGTGCTTTGTCTAAAACTTCAAAGGAATTATTCCAATCTATGTATAATGATTCTGTAAGCACAATAGATTCAGGTTTGTTCCTTAATTTAAAAATGTCTTAATCTCTTGTAGCGTGGCAGTCAAGTTAATCTTGAAGATAAGGAGTAATGTAACTAGTGAGAAATAAAACTCGATATTTGTGCGGATTAGTAATTTGTCTAGTTGTTATATCCAGTATTTTGTCTCATATTAATGGAGAGCAACTCCGAATTCCCCCTTGGATTAAAAACACTGCAAGGTGGTGGCATGAAGGAAGTATAGATGATTCTGAATTTGTGAGAGGAATACAATATCTTATACAAAACAAAATTATGATCATCCCCAACTCTAATGCAAAAGTAATCAAAGAAAATAAGATACCATCTTGGATCAAAACCAATGCTGGTTGGTGGGCCAATGGAACTATTTCAGATAATGATTTTGTATCTGGTATTCAATATCTTATTAATTCTGGAATTATGGTCATAAATTCTGATCTGAATTCAACTGGAAATAATGTTGAAGATCAATGTCAAAGATTCACTACACCTGCAGAAAAAGAGACCTGTTTAAAGCAAATTGAATATGATGCCAAGATCAACAATGCTATTGAGAAATCTACTCTATACGTTATTGGATCAATTACTTTCTATTATGTAGACAGCGAATCACAGGCTGCTGATGATGGAAAAATATTATTGACGATCCATTTCGTAGTAGAAAATAACGACAATCAGGAAGTAACAATTACATGTCTGCGACAGGACTCGTGTAATTATGCATTAAGTGACGGCGAAAAAGAAATTCCCTATGCAACTAACACTCTTGTATACGGTAGTCTTACCTTGCCAGCTAAGACTCAAAAATTCTTAGATTGGACCTTTTATAGCAACTTTGACACTTCAAAGAATTATTCTTTTTTGGTAAAAGAACCTTGGGGAATCGGTTCGATACCTGTCAAAATACATAAATGAATTTTTTTAATCAGGTGAAAGTCTAGTTTCCTAGTTTTGCATATGATTCATCTAGAATATGATGTAAAGTTCTATGCCATGCCTCGTAACCATCTGGTGTCCTTGGGAAATTACCATAATGCTCTGTCAAAACCTTGTTTTGCTGAGCAGTAAATCTTAGCCCATCTGCCAACTTTTTGCTCAGAGCTCCTCTTATCATCATTCCTAGCTTTCCAACCGTACCAAAGTCGGGATGTTCTCCTTTGCTGATGGCCTCTACGTCTAACTTTGACAAAAAATGTTTCATCCCATAGTTTATCTGCTCATTTGTCAAAGTTTGAAGCAACCTCCTGAAAATTTCAAGTCCAGCTGTTTTGTAACCATAATCATTAATGAAATCTATATTGTATTGCCATAGTTCACGCTCGCTAACATCTCCGGATTCTATTGCTTCTACTGCGTTCTTTCCAATTATTGTGGCTGCTACAATAGCTGGTCCAATACCTCCAGCATCCAACGGTTTTGGCATCCATGCAGAGTCTCCGACTAACATGTATCCATTTGCAACTAGACAGTCATTTTGTCTTCTCACAGAAACTTGCCAGTTGCCACTTACATTGACTGAATCACTAGGATCATCAGACAATCTTGGATTCTTTAGCGCTTGGTTCATCTTAACGTAATCGTTTATCAATTTGGTTACATCATCATTTTTTCCAAGTCTCTGGTTTCTTTTTTGCAGTTCTTTTTGCTGGATTCCAAGTCCAATATTCACCTTGCTTTGGCCCTTTGGAAAAACCCAACCATACCCACCTGGAGCGATATCCTGATCTAAATGTATAATACAATAGTCAGGATCAAAATCGGTTTTGTCTTCTTTACCATGCTCAAATTTCATGATATGTCTACCTGTAGATTCCAGATCATCACGATCGATCTTTCTCTCGATTTTGGAGTTTATAGAAAGGCCATTGCGTAACATCGATGTGACACCTGTGGCATCAATCACTATTTTTGCAGTTTTTTTGAATGATTCATTATTGAGTAGATTTGTTCCTTCTACTCCAATAACCATTCCATTCTCATACAATAAATTTCTCAAAGCAACAGAGTATTGGATGTTTACACCCATCTTCTTTGCGTCACGAAGCTGACGTTGTGGAAGCTCTTGTCTGTTTAACATAAAACCATCGCCGTCGAAAGGAATTGATGTCTCTCTATCAGGAGAAAAAGCCATTACTCCTTTGACAGGATGTTCAATCTCAGGGGTTCCCCACGATATCTTAATCCTCTCTGTCATGTAGTCAACAGTGTTCTTGCCAACAGCATCTCCACAAATCCAACCATTTATCGTCTTCTTACCAAGAGTAGGTTCTTGGTTTCTATCTACTACCAGAATTGATAATTTTTGATTAGAATAATACGAGGCCGATTGCGCTGCAATCATTCCAGCCAAACCTCCGCCAGCTACTATAATATCGTAATCGGTTTTCACAGCCAAAAAACAGGATCGACTCTATTTAAAAGAACCGTATGAAACTGGATCAAGTATTTTGGGTCGGTTCGTCGCGGCTTCTTCACAGCTAATGCTCAGACTGGAGCGGCAAAATATTACCTCATTCCCTTTTACTTTAGGTGTGTGAATACTATTAAACCATGCTTCAAAGAATCTGGAATAATTACTATTCAAACTTTGAGTAGTTCCATGTATGTTTTCGTCAATTCGTCCTTTTTGTAAATTGGTATCTTTATCTTAATCTTTATCGCATTATTTTGTTGTAAACTAATTATTCCTCTCACTAGATCATTTTTGCTGACTCTTAGAAACATGGTAGAATCCTCGAAATACATTTCTATATTATCTAACAGATCATTCATCTGAGATTTTGAAACTCTAGAAACAAGATTCTTAACAAAATCCTCTGCTCGTTTCTTGATAAGAGTGGTCTTAGCAAGTAAAATTGGATTCCCATAATGTCCTAGGATTCTTTCTTGAGAAAATTCATCTTCTTTTATCTGAAATAACTCAAATATTGGTTCGAAGATTTTTCGGCTGTCCTCTGTTGCATGGAATATAATTTCCGCAGTTACTTCTAGCTGTTTTGTCATCTTATTAAATATCTTAATTGATGATTAAATTTATTTAGCCTGTAGTAAGGCAATTTCTCCTTCTGCTGTCCTTATAAGTTTGGCCTTCTCGATACCCACATGTCTCACATGAATTACTTTCTTAACTGCTGCCAATATGTCTGAATTTATCTTTCCAAATGCTGTAGCTTGGATAAACTGTTCTATTGTCATTTCGGGGATTGTCTTTCCCATCACATCTTTTGCAATTAATCTCAGTGCATGTTTTCTTGAAGTATTCAACTTCTTCTGAGTCAAGGCTATGACCTTGATTCTAAATAGATACCCATCTTTAGTTTTAAAATCAGCTATGAAATTAATTAATGAAGAACCGCGTCTTACTAGACTTCTGAGAAACTCCTTAGCATACTCATATCGTTTGAAAATCGAAGTGGCGGTATCACCATCTACCTTGCTTACTTGGAAATACAATTTGAATTGATGTTGAGAAGGATCTCCTTTCACAATATCAAACAGGGTCACTTCTACCACTCTGCCTACTGCACCTTGGTCATCAGTAATTGGAATATAAGCAATAGGTACTTTGTTAAATGCAGAAGGAGCAAGAACTGTAACCCATTTTTTCTCTCTCCATTTGTCTTTTACCCTTGTAGTCTTTTGGCGAGCCAACTATAATCGACCTTTGAAGCCAAAATATAAGTTGTACGACATTTTAGATTATGTTAGCACCAATGTACTTCTGCAAGATTTTTGGAACAGCAATATGACCATCCTTTGTTTGAAAGTTTTCCATTATTGCAACCATCGTTCTTGCAGTAGCGACCAGGGTACTGTTCAAGGTATGTAGATACTGCGGTTGTTCGTCAGTCCTATCCCTGAATCTTATCTTGAGTCTCCTCGCTTGAAAGTCAATGCAGTTAGAACAAGACACTATCTCTCGGTAACTGTTTTGTCCTGCCATCCATGCTTCAAGATCATAAGTTTTAGCAGACACTTTTCCTAAATCGCCACTGGAAAGGAGCATTATTCTATAGGGTAATTCAATTTTTTGATAGAACTCCTCAACTATGGATAACATTCTTTCATGTTCATCCCATGATTCTTCTGGTCGTGAGAAGACAAACTGTTCCACTTTGTCGAACTGATGAACTCTGAATATTCCCTTTTGGTCTCGGCCGTGTGCTCCCGCTTCCTTCCTAAAACATGGGCTGACCCCCGCATATCTAATGGGTAGATTTTTGCTATCAATTATCTCGTCTGAATGCATTGCAGCTACAGCGTGCTCAGATGTTCCAATAAGATAGAGATCCTCTCCATCTATTTTGTAAATTACATCTTCGAAATCTTGAGCAATTATTGCACCTTCCATTGAGCTCCTGTTTATCAAATATGGTGTTTGAACAGGTATGTAATTTTTGTCAGATAGGAAATCTAGTGCGAACTGTATTAATGATTGATTCAGTTTAACAAGCTTATTTTTGAGATAATAGAATCTGGCGCCTGCCACCTTGGCAGCTCTCTCTAAATCTACGAGGTCAAGACTTTGCGTTAAATCAAGGTGATCTCTGATCTTGAAATCAAAAATGGGTACCTTTCCCCACCCTCTTATCTCTCTATTTGTGCTCTCGTCTTTTCCGATCGGAACGGATTCGTGAATTAAGTTGGGCAACGACAAGGAAATTTTTGTATAGCGCTGTTCAGTTTCAGTTTGTAATTCTTCCAGTTTACTAAGCTCTTCAGAAATTGATCGCATCTGTTCAATGAGCTTTGCTGCATCTTCGGACGCTTTCTTTTTTCTTGCAACCTCCACCGATATTTCATTTCTTTTCTTCCTTAGCTCATCCGTTCTTATGATTAGGGCCCTTCTTTCCTTGTCTGTTTCTACTAATTGATCTAGAGGAAAGTTAACTGCTCTTGCCTCGAGCATCTTTCTTATCTTATCTGGATTATCTCGAAGGAGTTTTGGATCAAGCATTAGTCAGTCACTTTAAGTATAACTTGGGTTTGTTCAAGAACTTCATCAATAGTAGAAATCAGTGTTCGTATATTTCCTTTACCTTCGAACGTAAAGACTAAGCCGGTTCTAACATTTTCGATTATAAAAGAGAGGTTTTCTGGAAAATCTACATTGTCTGGCTCCAAAGCTTTTTTGATAGCCTCTGCTTTTTTTTCTGACAGATTATTTAGAAACACTTGAACTTTGCATTCTAGAGACATTTTCTTCCAAGTAATCTAGAAATTCATCTAATTTGTCTTTAGTAATTCTAGCCCCAGCAGCCGCATCGTGTCCACCTCCAACACCAGAGACTCTTGAAGCACATTCTCTCATAAGTAATCCTAAGTTTACCTCTGATTTGCATCCTGTTGATTTGCGAGACGAAAACTTGATTGTGCCTTCTTCTCCATTTGTTCTAAGTATGATTATTTTTCCTGTGTTCTTCTGTGAGCCACCCAGAAGTGAGGATACCGCACCCGTCATATTTTCGGGCACTAGACCTTCACCATTTACAAGAATGTATGAACCATTGTCAGTGACCCTCCATCTCTCACTTGAAAGCGCATTCATGTAGGTTCTCAAGAAGGCTCTGTATTCTACCAAAATGTTTTCACCTTCCTGTAGCATCTTTGTTCTATCACCCATACAAATTGCAATTCCTACTCCAGCCCTACGAATTCTTCCACATGAGTTTAGCATAGTTGAGAACTCCCTGGCATCTCGCAAGAAGCTTCTTTTGTCTTCGCCCGATAATGTATAGGTGTAGCCAACAAGTTCCTCAACTATGTCGCTCGCATTCTTGCTAGGTATGAATTTGGATATGGTTTGAAGGAGAATTCTCTTTTCATCTTCTGTGAGTTCTGCAGGAACACGCCATCGACTCCCTTCTTTTAATTTTATTCCTGATGAATTCAGTAATGAGAGACAAGCATCACGATTCCAAGTAAGACCTTCTATAAAGGGATGTGAAGTAAATGCGAGGGCATCAGGAAGAGGCCTAGTCTCCCTTCCAACAAGTAAAATGTCCAAGTCAATTTCTACTTGATTATTTTTTTTTGCAGCGGTAGCAATTTCAAGATTGACTCCAGTAAATGATTTCTTCTCTCCATGATCCTGTCTGTCTCCTAGTGCTGCAACTACTGCAATCCATGCCAAGTCGGTATTTTCTTTGTGAAGTGCTTTTGAAACTAGATATGCCATGCCGCCAGCTGATACATCAACTCCACCATCAATATCGTATTTCCAAGCATTGATGACTTTTTCATTATCGAATTCTTCCTGTGGAATTTGATGATGATCAACTACTATCCAATCATCATCTAATACGTTATCAAGATCTTTTGAAAAGCCACCTCCAAGATCAGTTATGATATGAAACTGTCTTGAATCATTTTTGATTTTTTCAATCAAATTCTTACTAAACTCGTTTACAGTACGAACAGTACATTTGGCTCCTGATCTAATCAGAGACTTGGTTACGATGCTTCCAGAAGTAATTCCATCGCAGTCAAGATGGGTTATTACTGAAATATTTTTTCCAGTTTTTATACAATCAGAAACTTTGTCATGAAAATAGGATAATGCTTGGTCAAGCTTGGTCATTACTCAAGTTGAGCTATGACTGCTTTATATTTCCAAGTTTTGGGAATGCGACCAATCTCTTTGTAATATGAGGATAGCCTGTGAACCTTGGCTTCCAACAGTTCAAGCGATCTGACGTTTCTTCTGTCTGACTTGTTAGCTCTCAGGTGTTTTTGTAGTCCAATTGCCTTTGTAACCAGGTTGCTGAGGTCTTCAGGCATGTCTGGCTTGACTCCCTTTTGCTCAAGGATCTCCGTTACGGACTTTTTGATAATCTGTCTCGTAAGAGGAATCGCGTATTGATCGCGCAACTTTATTCCTATCTCGCTTGGTTTGAGACCCTCCTTTGCATATTTTACTACAAGTTCCTCAATTTCCTCAGGAGTTTGCTTTACCCAAGTGGGAGCAATAGGAGTAACGGGTCTTGTCGAATGCGATTTTCCATGTCTGTGTGAATGAACTCGTCCCACGACCGGCTAACTTTCCAAGGAAACATAAATGTTACTTGGCAGATCCAACCTTGAGATTTACATAAAAGTTAAATAGCAACAGGCGTGATTCTCAGGTAGGTACTAATATGAAAAAACCAATAATTATTGGAACCGTACTGCTGGCTCTCTTTGTAGCCTCATCGTTCGCTCCATTTGCTGCGGCACAGTATACGCCTGTCGGTGGTGGTGCGTCAACACTGGAGGAACAGTTAAAGCTAGCAAAAGCAAGACTCGCTGCAGTAGCGAAGAATCCGCACGCCGGTTCTGGTACTCCATATCTTGATGCAAACGGTGTAGTTGGTGCATCAATCATTGCAGGTGCAGTTTTCGGCGGAATCTTTGTAGCCTTCGTAGTAAGAGCAAAGCAAGCGGAAAGAGCAAGAAGATCTCGTTAATTCTTCTTTTTCTTATTTTATTAGGTCCCTAGTGCATCTAATTTACGAAATACTCACAGAAATGTATATATGATACCTAAATTGTTTTGAATAATGATGAGCGCGATATTCGCTATGCTCGTAGGTATGCTGTCAAACTTTGCAGGTCAAATAGGTCCAAACTATGACCCGCTCTTCTACGATGTGATGGTCTACATATTTGCAACCATCATGTTCGCAGTATTCCTTCTCGGAGTCATTGCATTCTGGCTCAGAGTGCACGGATTGGGCGGAGATACCAGAGAAAGATGGGTTTCCGAACTTGAGAAGCACTTTGAGAGAGAGGGCATTGGTTTGATACCAGACAACGGAAAGTACTGGTAGAACTCCATTCCTTTTTCCTTGTTTTTAGAATAATTTCTGAAACCTAGTTTTGAGGAGGTGTAAAGGTTGGTGCTCCACTATTCTTTGAAACAAATTCAGCCTTGTAATGAGCTCCGTCTTCTATTACTGTGTGTATAAAGTTAGGTTACTCGACACCATTTGCATATATCCTTGATTTAGTCTCATCCATGTCACGCTAAGGAAAGTTTGACATCCATAGAAACTGACCTACCTCAAATGGATATTTCTTTGTCCATGCACCACGAATAGTTCCGTCGTCTGAAAAAATCATAGATCTTTCACAATCCGTTTGGGTATCTGCAATATCTGGTTTCATCCATTTTTTACCGTCTACTTGAACTTCTAATGTAGCAGATACGTGATACTGAACATCTAACCCATTGAGGCATTTGTGATAAAGAGGATCTTTGTCCTTAATCTGTGAAATAACTGTGGTGCTAGCCAAGACAACAGCTATTCCTACAGCCAGTGAAATTGCAAGAAATCTGAGGGTCTTTTTGCGTTTTGCAGGATCCCCCATTCCAGGCCAGAACATGACCTTGCTGTACTTGCTGGAGTTATATAGATTAACATAATAATCTCATAGCAAAATATCTGAAAGCAAAATATGTAAAAGAAATTTAGAGTGAAGACTCGCCGTGCTTCTTAGTTCCTACATCGACGGCATCATCTACATTGTAGACGAAAATCTTGCCTTCTCCAGCCAAACCTGTGCTTGCATGCGAAGTTATGGCATCGACTACCTTGTCTACCTTGTTATCCGGAACAACGACAATGATGCTTGTATTTACATTATATGCAGATTCAAATCTCCCACCTCTTCCTGATGAAACCATTGGTCTGGGTCTCTTTCCTCTTCCTTTCACTGTGAAATATGTGAAACCACCTATGTCTAACTGTGTTAATGAGCTAAACACGGCATCTAGCTTGTCTTCCGGAATTATAGCCTCTATTTTTTTCATTGTTAGGATCCATTGCACCTATGAAATGCTTTTATTAAAATTATTCCTTAGAAGAATATCAAAGAAAGAATAATATCATAAAAAAGGAATTTTAGGATAAAATACCTTTTATAGACCAAAAACCCCCTTTCAAAAGAATGGCAGAATCACAAACTAGGTACAAGAAGGCTAGAATCGTAGAGAAAGTCCAAGAGAAGCTAAAGGAAGGAATTGAAAATTACAGAGCGGCAGGAGACGCAGCAGCGAAATTTGATGTTTACGATGTGATAGAAGAGGTATTTGCGGCCGTTAACCCTTCAGCGGTTGACGAAAGTAAAATAACAGTGGACGAGGTCAGTGGTTGTCTACGAAGTTCCTATCTTGATCGAAAAGATCCATCGGAACGAACACATCAACAGATGATGTCAAAAATAATGCAGAAGAGTGCATTAAGCATCATGGAAAAGCCAATAGAGGGAGAGCTCGACGCTGGTTCTAATGTAAAACTAGTTGCTAGAGCAGACAGGGTAGAAGACGATGTGGTAATGATGTTTAGAGCTGCCGATGAGCTGCCTGAGATGCCATATGCTGAGGACTTTATACAACTAAATTCGTACCTATACATGTTTGACAAACCCGAAGGCGTGATAGTGTACTTTGACAAAGAAGGGAACGAGAACGAAATTCAAGTTCCAAAAAGTGAAAAACTGCTTAACGAAACAAAACGACGAGCTCGCATCTTAAACACACTACTAAGAAATAACATAGTGCCAGCCATTGAACCATCAGAAAGATGCCTCAACTGTCCACACAACGAAAAATGCTACTATAATTCAGAGGACAAGCAAAAATGGGGATTCTGGGCTCGTGGCAAGTGGCGTGAACTCAAACCAAAGCCCTTCTTCCTATAACTAATTTTTTTAATTGAATTAATACTAGCCTAGGGAATACCTAGAACAGAACCAGATTCTTTGTCTCTTACTACAGTAGATCCTTCAGGAATCCAATCGTATGGAGAAACCAAGTATTTTTTGCCGCCTATAGTTACTGTGATAAACTTGAATCTTGCAACCAGATGCTGTTCAGCAAAAGTCAGTAGACTCGTAAGAGAAATTAATCTGACTGCCTTTGGGCCTTCTATCATCTCAAAATTTTTCTTATACTTCCATACTGGATACGGAAGAAAGTCACCAGAATCTTTAGGCTTAAAAAAATTTGGCTTAATGGCCATTGCTAAACAAAACGATAAAGCAAATATTCCTACGATAAAATATTTCTCTGCAAATTGATCTGGGCTGACAACTACTGAACTTTTTATGCCATACCCCAAACGGTTGGCTACGAAAGGGGTAGCAATCTGGTTTGCAAAGTCACGAGTATAGAAGAGAAACATGCCAGCATATGT
>VBPL01000030.1 GCA_005877205.1 Nitrososphaerota archaeon | reverse complement strand
GTCTGTATAACTTACTTCAGGAAAGTTTAGAATCTATTAACGAAAAAAATGTCGATTTAAACTTTGAAGAGCACCTCAATACCATATTGAAAGATAACGAGAAGATGTTTCTAGCAAATTCAAACACGAGTCTTGAGAAGGTCAAATATTATCTAAAAAGAGACGTAAGCGGCTTTGGTCTTATCGACCCTTTGATGCATGATATCAGCATAGAAGACGTTAGCTGCAGCGGAACAGAAAATCCAATTTATGTGTGGCATCGAAGTTATGACAGCATACCAACAAACATACGTTTTGTATCAGAAGAAGCGCTCAACTCCTTTGTCTCAAGGGTTGTCTTTAGAGCAGGCAAGCACGTAAGCGCGGCATTTCCCATTGCAGACTTGGCCCTACAAGGCAATCACAGAATTTCTGTCTTGTACCAAAAAGAGATCACGCCAAAAGGTAGTAGTTTTACAATAAGAAAATTCAAGGAAGATCCATACACTATAATCGATCTTGTGAAATTTGGTACAATTAATCTCGAAATTGCCGCATACTTGTGGATGTTAGTAGAAGCAAAAATGTCATTTATAGTAATTGGTCCAACTGGAAGTGGAAAGACAACACTACTCAATGCCATAACTGGTCTTGTTCATCCCGACTACAAGATATTTTCAGTTGAAGACGTATCTGAAATAAACATAAACCATGAAAACTGGTTCACATTAATTTCAAGAACAGGATTTGGTCTAGAAGGTGAAGGAGAAATTGGTTTATACGATCTTTTAAAGGCTGGTATGAGACACAGGCCTGACTATATCGCTGTTGGAGAAATTAGAGGTGAAGAAGCATATGTTATGTTCCAGGCTATGGCCACAGGACACGCAGGACTTTGTACAATGCATGCAGATGGTTTAGAGTCTGCAATAAAAAGATTGCAGCAAAAACCAATGGACATACCTCCAGCATATGTCTCACTAATGAATTGTGCTCTGGTTGTAAAGAGAGTAAAAGAAAGCTCGACAGGACAAAGCGCAAGAAGAGTAATCACGACATCAGAGATTGTAAGTTCAAGTTCATCTCATAATGCATTTGTATGGTCTCCAAGAGGAGACCATTTTGTAGACGATCTCAGGGAAAGCGTTCTGTTCAAGAGAATGTCTGAGGCTAGCGGCAGGGACTTGGATGAAGTATTACAGGAATATAGAAAAAGAATCTCAATTTTGAAATGGATGGCAGAACAAGACATCCGAGACTACAAGAAGGTTTCTGATATAATAGGAAAATATTACAGAGATCCAAAGTCACTTGAAACACAAATTGAAATAGGAGCTTAATCATGCTTTCTCTAAAAAATTTAGAAAAGGCAGAGGCACAAAAAAAACAAGCTCAGAAACTGGAAAGAGAACTACCATACTTTATTACGATAGTTTCTTTACTTGCTTCAACTGGGTTTGGCCCTTATACGATTTTTCAAAAGTTCAGAGAAATTGATCTCTTACCGCTAGTCAGAACTGAATCAATTAAGATTCTAAAGAGAATTGAGCTTCTGGGTTCAGATCCTCTGGATGCAATAGTCCAAGCAAAGGATAAACAAGGTTCAAGACTGTTTGGGGAATTTCTTACTGGTTATGTATCAGCAATTCAAAGCGGTGGTAACGTAATAAACTACCTCAAAACCAAGATGGAAAGTGCGTTTGAGTCTCTTGAAAGTAGGGAAAAACAAAGTGTTGAAAAACTAAATGGCATAATACATGCCTGGCTGACGATGCAAATTGTCATTCTTGCAGTGTTTATCTTGCTTGCAGCTATTGGATCAAACCCAATAGGTGGTACCTCAGGAGCACAACCTCAGAGTGACCCGCCATACATGCTTTTGATATTTTCTCCAGCAATGTCGGCTTTATTTTTGAAAATAGTTCAGAATATGGTCAAGACCAGCATTCCTGAAATATCGGTTAAAAAAATTATTCCGGTTGGTGCACCTAGCATTCTGATAGTAACTATCTTAATTGCTACCAACGCCCTTTCGAGTCTTCACATAGATTCATACCTATTGGGAATAGCGTTCATTGTTGCGTCTGTCTTGCCAGCTATGAAGTTCAAGAAACTTTATGCGCTAAACATGGATGCTGAAACTGCCACTCCTCAAATCTTACGTGATATTACTGAGGCACGAAAAGCTGGCATAGGACCTGAAAAATGCATAATCCGTGCCTGTAAACGAAAAGATTTCAAGCTCTTCAATACCATCGCAAACGCACTAGCAAATAAACTTGAATGGGGTGTTGCATTAAATGATATCTATGCTACCTTACGAAAAGATATTAAAAATTTTCAGGTGTTAATCTCATTTAAAATTTTATTTGAAATCATTGCATCAGGAGGTGGAAATGTAAATAGCCTGGATTCATTGGCCGATACTAGCGAGAAAATCTATAACATTGAAAAACACAAACGAGAGGAGCTAAGAGTTTACGTGATGGTTGGATTTATGCTTATTACAGTAACTGGTTTTACTACTCTGCTTACTATAGACTCATTTTCTGCCATAAACGAACAGAAGGACTTGAAGAAGGGCGAAAATGTTGCTGGTTCACAGCCAAACCCGTTTCTTGAAAAAGTGGGGATAGCTCTTATTGTACAAGCTTGGTTATCAGGGCTCTTTATAGGAAAAATTACCAAGGGATCATATTCGGGCGGTTTTATGTACGCCATTCTCCTTCTGGTAATGACTATGATTAGCATCGCGCTGATTGAGATGCATATCGTTAATTTCAGTTCTTTCCTAACGCCCCATTAAGTATGTTACTGGATATGTCATACCGTTTTTTATATCTTAATTTAAGACATGGATCATAAATTGAGATATCTACTAGTTGTCATACTGTGTCTTACGATAGCTGTACACTACGCGTACAGCCAATCTGATAATGAGCTTGCAGTAAGAGTTATCCCTAACAAAATAATGGAAAATACTGAAGGAATAATCCAGGTTTATTCTAATTCCGAAGATGCACAACAAATTGACAAACTGATTGCTACCTCATCAGATTCTTCAGTTGTTCAAATACTTGGAATAGAAAAAGAGACAGGCGGTTACTTCACTGATATTAAGATAAAGGCTGTTGGTGACGGAGACGCAAAAATTGCACTTGCAGCTCCTGGATTTCTCTCAAAAGAATTCCAGATGACAGTTTCCAAGGATACTGGGGATGCCACAAATTTGTTGGTAAAAGTAACACCTGGTATCTTTGCATATAACGGTCCAACAATTGGTTATGTAACAGTTGAGCTTGCAAACGAAGGGGGATTTCCAACTTATGCCAAGGAAGATACTCCAATAACCATTACTTCTTCAGACTCTGGGATTGTCAGTATTAAGACTAGCCAAATTATTATCACAAAGGGTTCATACTTTGCTACAGGCCAATTTGAGACAAAGCAAGAGGGAAATGCCCTAATATCTGCAGTCTCACCATCGATGTCTACTGTTAGTGCATCTGTTGGTGTCTTGGCCCAAGATCCTCAACAAACTATTCAAGTATACGTTTTTCCAGAAAAGATAAACGCCTTTAAGGCTGCTACCGGATACATTGCAGTTCAGCTTCACGATCCTTCAGGAAACCCAGTAAAAGCAAAAGAAGACATTCCGATCAAAGTTCAAATAACAAATTCCTCAGGAACCGAGTCAATAAATACAAGCCATCAAAACTCTGTCATTCAAGCGAACGAACCTCTTGTAATAAAGAAGGATTCGTACTGGGCATCTATTAAAATAACAAGCAACTCAGGATTAAATGGAACATACACCGTCAGCATATCAGCTAAAGGATACATTGTTTCACAACCAGCACAAATTACTACAGTGACTTCAAATGCATTGTTTGACGACAAATCTGCCCACGTAGATGTTCTGCCAATACTGGCTACAGGCCAAAAAGAGCTAATAGGCGTTCTACATCTTCAGGACAGTTCAGGAGATCCTATACTAGCAAAGCGTACAATGCAAATACATATCGATTCTTCAGATCCTACCGCGTTATCAGTCAATGACGTACAATTAGACTATGGTTCCCAGGCAGCCCTAGTGTTTGGTACTGTAGGAAATGTTGCCAAGTCTGTAACATTGAATGTGGTAACTGAAAATACCCAATCCATTAACCCAACTATTACATCTGCTCCACCTAGTGAATTTTCCCTTATAGCAGAACCGCTGGTCCCCAAAGTATTGTCGCATACTGATTTCCCTCTAGCTATATATCTGTCTAAAAATGGCGCACTGAGTACTTTTGGAAGTAATGTCACGCCACTAATATCACCTGAGGCATTTATTCAAACTGAACAATCTTCAATATCTAAAGATCAATCAATAGCCCTAGTCAAATCTGCATTGCTAAAAGAACAAACTGGAACCGTTTCTATAACAACACAAGATTATTCTACTTCTATTTCAATCCAAGGCCTCTCAACGAAGCCACAGATGATAGCTATGGATTATCCAGAAAATATTCTTGCTAATACTATAGATACATTTTCAATTGAGATGTTAGATGGTCAACAACTTCCAGTATCAACAGGTGATGACATGGAAGTGAAAATCGTATCAAGTGATCCCTCCGTAATTGCAACCCCAGACGTAGTCACAGTCAAAAAGGGAACATACTATTCAACTTTTGAGGTACAACCAAAGAGATCTGGATCTGCAGAAATATCAGTACTTGGAAATGAAATACCATTATCTAAATACACAGTAACAGTAGTAAGTTTCGTTCCGGTCATCAGTATAAGTACGCCTGACTATGAAAATTTAGGATCAAACTTTGTAGCTACTATATCTGTAAGTTATCATGACAAATCTCTTACAGGCATGAGTATAGACTGGAATGTTCAAGGTGCGCAAATTCAGACTAAAGAAACGGTAACAGATGGTAGTGGTAATGCCAAGATTTCGTTAATTGCACACGACCCATCTAAGATAACAATTCAAGCAACTGCTCACGGCGGAATATACGATGTGGCCTCTGCAAGCAAGGATGTGACCATACTTCAACCTCTATCTGAGAACAAGAATCCAAATGCTGGAGGTGGTACAGGATCTACAATGACCATCGCAGGAATTAATCCACTTTTTGTCGTGATTCCTGTGGCTGCGGGCGTTGCAGTGTTCATTCTCAAAAAGAAGAACTTGCTAGTGGGTGTGGGAGAAAAAATTAACTTTGCCGATAAATTTGCAGAAATAAGAGAAAAGATAGCAGAACTAAAAGAGAGATAGTCTTGGAATCTGCTTTGCTTTGGACAAGTGTACAAGAAGTGAATTTCCGACCTTTTCATGGCGACCTAGCATGAAAAGTGAAAAGAATCCCTCAAAAAAAGTCGCTGCTGCTTGAATTGGTGCTTGATGTATAACCTGCAGTGTTTCGAAAGCAACTGTTCCCATTATTACTACCAGGACCATGGAATAATATATCGCGTATCTTCTGCTTTTTCTGTCATGGATGGAGGCAAAACATTTCATAGACGTACATTGGTAAATTTGAATTTAAGATTGTTCTGCCAATTCTGGGAATCAGAATTGCAAGATATATTTCGTTATGTAACATCAAAACATTACATGTATACGACTAAAATTGGAAAACCGCAAATTCGCGTTAGGAGAAACCATCCAAGTTGTTAGAATTGCATTTTGATTTAAGCACAGTTAGAATACTGTTAGCATTCTGCATGTTGTTTGTAGCATCAGCAGTAGACATGAAAAAACGCGAAGTCAATGACATTTTATGGATAGTTTTCGGAGCGGTTGCCGCAGTCTTAATCTTCTTTGAACCAGATCTGTGGCCAGGGATCAAGATCATAGGATTTTCCATGATTATAGCTCCTGTGGCACTAGCTGCTTGGAGATTAGGTGTTTTTGGTGGAGCAGATGCGCTTGCCTTGATAGTTCTTGCTGCTTTGGCACCACATGGTACCTTTACTGGAAAAGAAATAACTCCATTTACTACGCTGACAAATGGCGCGCTATTATCAATAACTCCGATAATTGCCAATGTTATTCGTAATCTTTTAGCGATTTCAAAACATGAGGATATATTCGAAGGATTTAGCGAATCAAGATTGAATAAAGTTGTTGCATTGTTCGTAGGATACAGGGCAAAAAATCCAAAGTATTCATTTTCGATAGAAAAAATTGAAAATAACACAAAAAAACTAGATTTCTCATTGCGACATGCAGAAAAAACCACATTCTGTGATGCTACTAACACATGGGTGACTCCAGGAATTCCGTATCTAGTCTACATAACAGGGGGATTTTTGATTCAAGTTTTCTATGGGGATATCATATTCAACTTATTGCGTGTGGGATCTTGATTTTGAATATCTTATCTAATGACAGATATTCAGTATAGTCTATCGTCTAAAGTTTAATAGTGTAACACTTTTTGACCCACAAACAACATGGTCCTGGAATGACTGGCAATATGATTTGTTGGAGAAACAAATTAACAAATAAAATTGCTTAACCATCTTTATTAACAAATCATTCAAAATTTGAATAAATGACCAGGCACAAAGACAAAGTAATTCCTCTTATAAATAGAAAAATCCTTGTGGTAGGTCTAATCGTGATTGCTATAGGAGCAGCCCTTATCGGCATTTCACCTCAATCAAAAGTTGGTTCATTAATTGACAAAATTACCGGAAATACACAATCAGCAGGAAATAATATAGAATTTATTACAATACTTGAAGGACAACAAAAAACCGTAAGTATCTTAAAAAAAGATCTCCTCTTTAATATAACAATAACTTATGACAAAAATAATAATCCCAAATATGTGAATGTTGAGAAGAAGCCTGAACTTTCCGATTTTTATAAACAAGTTGGATTCACCACTGCATCTGAAAATGTCGTATTTGTGTATCCCATTTTCACTCAAGGTGCATATGGTGATCATGGATTTTATGACTATTATAACAAAAAATGTGGTCTTCAATGTTTGACTCTTCCTATCCCATCCAAATTTGTTCCCATGTATGGAGCAAGTATGACGGCTACCATAGTTCTATCTTTACTTAATTATTCTCAAATCACTGATGTTCAACTTGACAAAAATCCTGACATTTTAAAAAAATACCATAAGGTCATAATTCTGCACAACGAATATGTGACAAAAAGGGAATTTGATGCCATAACTAGTCATCCTAATGTCATCTATCTTTTCCCTAACGCTATGTATGCTGAAGTAAGAACAAACTATGCTAACAACACGTTTACATTGATAAGAGGACATGGATACCCGATTCCATCTATTACAAATGGCTTTGATTGGAAATTTGATAATTCAAATTTAGAATATGATATCAAATGCGAAAACATGACATTTACGACAATCCCTAATGGAAAGATGCTAAACTGTTATCCTGCGTACAGATCTCTCTTTGATAAAGCATTTTTAGAGGCCATAAAGGAATCGTAAGGTCTTTGCAAAATAATTCATAGAAATAGGCATCTCATTCATCTTTTCAGAATCAATACTCCACATCTTCTGGAATTACAGAATATTTATTAGTTGTAATTAATCAGAGCCACGTCATGGCTCTGAAACTATCTATCATAATGTCAATAATATCTATTATTATGCTTGTTACGTATGGTGCAGATGTTGTTTCAGCGGGAAATGAAAAGACTGGCTTTTTACACATGGACGCAAGTGTAAGAGGTTCAATATTTGGCATAATTCCGTCTGCAATGCTAATCACGTCGTATTTTATCACAAGAAAGGAACCATCAAAAAAAGTAGGAGGCTTGATCATAACAGGGGGTGCACTGATCATAGTTGGCATCGTGGTAATTTTGTCAGTTCAAGAAAATTCGATAACGGAAAGAGGAATAAGAGAATTTGGTGCGGTGCTTGCTATAGGCGTTTTCATAACAATCCTGGGAGGAATCAAGATTAAAAAATCATTACGTGTATCATAACAGTTAAGCAGATGACAACATATGGCAAATGTGGTCACGATGCAAAGAAAGCCTACAGCTGTGAATATGCTCGTGTTGAAGAATATTATGTAGGGTGTTTGGGTGTCTGCATGTGAAAGCATTACTTCTCTCTGGTGGTATGGGTAAAAGGCTCAGACCGATCACCGATTATCTCCCGAAATCCTTGGTTCCAATAGACAATACGCCCATAATTGAATGGCAGATAAGATATTTTAAGAAATTTGGCATAAGAGAGTTTGTTATTTGTGCTGGCTACAGGGCTGACCAAATAACTCATTATTTGGATTCTAAAAATCTTGGTGTAGAGATTGAATATTCAATAGAAAAAACGCCTTTGGGCACAGGAGGAGCTATAAAAAACGCCCAACACTACTTGGATGTTGATAGTTTTTTTGTAATAAATGGAGATGTAATTACCAGTCTAGACATCAACAAACTGAAGATATATCGAAATTCAATCGCAGTAATTCCACTCAGAACCTCATTTGGATTGGTACATCTTAATGATAATAAAGTGCAAAAATTTGAAGAGAAGCCTGAAATATTTGATCACTGGATGAACGCAGGAGTTTACCATTTATCAAGTAATATTCTGAAATACTTGCCAAGGGTAGGAAATATAGAAGGTACAACATTTCCCACTTTATCAAAGAATGGAAGTTTGAACGCAATACAATACACTGGAGTATTCTGGCATTCTATTGATTCGCACAAAGATATAGAAGAATGCAATATTGGGATGAAAGCACTTAGATATCGACGTTTCCTTGCGGTGAAGTGATTTTTGAGAATAGCATTTAGCTTGGGCTCCTTACTTTCGATCAGTGAAATATTTGAATGTGCCAAAATCCTGTCCAGATATAATCCAGATTCTATTTGGATCCCAGAAACATGGGGTATGGAATGTTGTTCGATGATATCTGCCTTGTCTCAAGTCGCAGAAAAGCCAAAAATCGGTTCTTCTGTCATCAATATCTACTCGCGCTCTGCTTCTCTGATTGCGATGGCAGCTGCTACTCTTGATACAATCACTCAAGGTAGGTTCATCTTGGGTCTTGGCACAAGTAGCCAAACCATAGTGGATGACTGGCATGGATTGAAATTTTACAGGCCACTTCATAGAATGCGCGAATATGTTAAAATAATACGATTGATCATCGAAGGCAATAAAATAAGTTATGACAGTGATCAATTTCACATAAAAAATTTTAGCTTACTAATACATCCGCCTAGGAAACAAATCCCGATATACATTGCCGCCGTGAACCAAAAGATGGTAGAGCTGACATGGGAAATAGGCGATGGAGTAATTTTCTATTTCAGACCTATAAATGAAATACAAAAAACCATTCAGAAAATGCAACAAATAAGAAAAATCGACGTAGCCTGCCAACTGATAACCTCAGTGTCTAACGATGAAGAAAAAGCAATCAATAGAGCTAAAAGAACAATAGCATTTTATGTCTCTGTAGGAAAAATCTACCGAGATTTTTTGGTAAGAAATGGATATTCAAATGAGATCACATCAATATTCGACGAGTACAAAAGATCAGGCCTCCAAGAAAATCACAAGATGGTTACTGATTCAATGGTAAATGATTTAGCAATATGCGGGACTCCTGAACAAATCAGAAAAAGACTGATGAAATTTGTCAAAGCGGGTGTAGACCTTCCAATCCTCCAATTCAACCCAGTTGGAGACGTTATTGAATCATTCAAACTCCTACTTTCATCAATGGCTAGTGATATGAATTGAGAAAGGTAGGTGTAGCAGCAACAGGACTTGCAGAATTTACCAAAAACGAAATTTCAATAGAATCACTTATGTTATCAGCAATTAAACCGATTTTCAATAACACGCCTAATTTATCTCAAGACGATGTGGAGGTGGTTCTCACCTCTACTAATGCAAATAACAAGTATCTAGCAAATATAATATCTGAACTCTCAGGAATTTCTCCTAAAGTTGCTCATTCCGTAGAGAGTTTATGCAATTCAGGTACGAACTGTATAGTGTCAGCTTATGCTTATATCTCATCAGGACTTGCAGATACAGCTTTGGTTATCGGTGCCGAAAAAACCAATAGCCCTGGACTCGTATTAGAGTGGGACAAATCTCGCGGTCAGTATAAACATCCAATTTACTGGTCTTCCATGTTTACAAGTGCCCATATGAGAAAGTTTGGTACCACGCTTGAAGATCTTGCCCATGTCGGAGCTAAGAATCATAGAAACGCGCTAGATAATCCATACGCATATTTTGAGAGATCGTACTCAGTTGAGGAGATTATGCAATCAAAGTCTCTTACTGAAAATGTTAGACTTTTGGATTGTTCTATGCCTTGCAATGGTTCTGCAGCTATACTTCTTGCGGCGGAGAATGTAATAAAGAAATTCTGCGAACAGCCTGTTTGGATAACAGGCATTGGTCAAAAAGCAATTTCTGCCGGTTTTACAAAGAATGATGATCTGACCTCGATGAAATCTACTATTATTTCAGCTTCAGATGCCTATAAAATGTCGAGAACTACAGCAGATGATATCGACGTAGCTGAACTGCATGACGCTTTTAGTATTTGTGAAATTATAGAATTGGAAGACCTAGGACTAGCCCCAAAAGGTGAAGGGGGATCACTTGTTAAGAAGTTGTATGAGACACAAGACAGAAAAATAAATCCTAGGGGAGGACTAATTGGTGCTGGTCATCCCCTGGGTGCTACGGGCGTAGCCCAGACTATTGAGGTTTGTCAGCAACTTCAAGGAAAAGCGGAGAAAAGGCAAGTAGATGGTGTAAAAGTAGGCCTAGTTCATAACATGTCTGCAGCGGCAACATCTTCTACAATATTGATACTAGAATCATGAGCAAATTTGAACAAGAATTAAAAAACGGTAATTTTGTGTGCAGCGAATGTGTGAAATGTAATAAGCTTGTATGGCCGCCTAGTGATTTTTGTAACAAGTGTTTTGGAAATGTAACGTGGAGACCAATATCAAGAATTGCAAAACTTGTAGAATTTTCTCGCAGGAATGATGAATATTTTTGTATAGCTGAATTTGAGAATCAAATTAGAGTCATGGGAAGAGTGGAAAATGTTTCAAACTTGCAAGTAGGACAAACCTTGGCTTTGGTAAGATGTGATTATGATGGAAAAGAAAAGTTCGTTTTTCGGACTATGATCTGAAACTTGGAATGTTATGCCATAGTTGATTTAGTCTTGTTATTTTGTACTTTTTTGAAGATCTTGATGTGATCATATACTCCAAACGAGAAAAATAGGTATGACCAAAGAAGGAGAATATCGGCTGGATGGCCTGTATAGTAAGTGTTAGTAAAAGTCGCAATTTGAAAAGTCGTATCGCCTAAGACTTGCAAGATGACTGCGATACAAACAAGTGACCACGTAAAGTTAACCTCGCCTCTAAAAAACAAAATAACACCAATCAAAGCAGGAATAAAAACTATCGAGTCTGCAATTGGATAACTCGTTGCTATTGCGTTTTCAGTCAAGGAAACTTTTGGATCAAAATTGTAAGCCATGTAGATGGATGGTAACATCATAGAAATGGAAATTATAGCTGCTCCAATCAGCATCCTCTTGGTAGCGGCTTTTTTTACTGGTTTTATGTAATAAATGACAAAGCATAACAAAAACGGATAACCACCAAGGTAAAAGACATCAGCTAATGAAGGAAATGGATTGGTATGGTATACTATCTCAAGAATGGACCATGTCGTTTCTGCAATAAACCACGAAACAGCAGTACCAAGAAAGAATAGCCATGCTTTTCCATGACTTCCAGTTTTCTTAAACCGCGCAGCAAGTAGAATAGAAAGGACGACTAGGGTACCTGCAACAGAGATATAAGTAAAATCAGTAACTATTTTTGCAGTATCATTACCAAGAAAAGTTGCTATTACAATAAGAAGACCAATTCCTATGATACATGATAGCAATGATTTCTGTGCGTGAGCCCTTGTGGAATTTATTTGCACTTTCTACGCACCTATTTTCTGGACTAATAGGTGTATTCCATCATCGTCCAAATATTCTGCAAGTAGTTCTCTAATAGACTCTACTACAGTGCCTGTTGAGTTTCCAAATATTGATCTTAGTACGTTGTCTAGATATTCCGGATGCTCATAACAATCCGGTATGTAGCAATTATATTTTTTTTGCAATTTGTTTGAAACCTTGTCAAGAAAAGGTTTTCCAATATCTAAAAGAGCCTTTTCTATGGCAACGCTTGTTAATG
>VBPL01000089.1 GCA_005877205.1 Nitrososphaerota archaeon | reverse complement strand
TTATGTGGACTGGCACTCTAGGCCAGGCTGAGCTACCCCGGCATAGATTACGCCTATTTTCTTGATGCAATTAAATGTAGCTTGCTTTATGCTTGTGTAATCTTTTTCCAGTCGGTGTCTGTTTTTGCAACCCACTGGAATTTCTTTTGTAGTGCGGAAGTGTAAAGCTTCTCCCATTCTAGTCCAACTTGATCAGACCATGCTTTGACCACACGAGGATCAACGTAATTACGCAGAGATGTTCCAAGATTGTAATCCTTTGTCTTTTCGGCAAGTTCAATTGTAAGTTTCAGTTTTTCTTCTCTTTGTTTTAGCTTCTCCCTCTGTTTTTCAGTCTTTGGCACACTTGCCTTTAGTTTCTTTAATGAATCACGCTTCTTCTGTAAGGCCTCCTCAAAATTCTTGGGTATTGTTCTTTTATGATTACATGTTATTGCAGCCTCAAGATTAGCAAGCTTGGCATGATATATCTTGATGTTTTCTGATTTTGAATCAAGGTCATCTACTTTTTTGAGGTAGTTTTTTACTACGATTGTAGCAAGATATGTTCTGAAGACCTTCGCAGTAAGCCCCTTTACTATCTTGCCCAAAAACTCATTTACATGTCTTGATGTAATTCCGTCAAATATCAAATCATCTGGCTTTTTCTTATCAGTAAACCTCTTGAAATTATCATAGAAGATCTTCTCATGTTCTCCGACAGATAGCGGTTTTTGCAATCTGACACTGTCTTTGCCTAAAAAGTCAAATTCTATCACATTTGGCTTCAACTTTACATGTTCTACTCTAAGTGTGGTGGCGCCTACTGTATCTGCCTCATCTGGATCCTTTTCGTCTCCTACCCTCATGGCAGTCTTATAGATCAGATAACAAACAGTAGCAACTCTTTTTACCTTTTCATCCTTGTCCGACATCTTTTTTACCACAATATCTAACACTTTGTCGATCTGCTCTGACAGTTTTATTGCCTTGTCATACTTCATTTTGTCACGCTCCTGTTTGAGGTCTGAAGTATCAGAAAGCCAAACGTATTTTCTCTTATCTGTAAGATAGTCCTCCCAGCTTGCAAGCCACATAAAATCTGGCTCGTGAATTATCTGACCCCAGTTTCCGGGTGGCACTTTGGCATCTTTTCCAAGATTTAGCGTAACATCCTTTTCTGTTATTCTTGGCTTCCACCGGCCTCTTAGTGGATGATCTCCGCGTCCTATGAACAGTCCAGGAGGCTCTGCCATCCAGTTTGCAACATCGACTTCTTTGCCGTCAATTATGGCCTTGCCGTACTTTGCTTTCATTTTTTCTTTAATTTCCTTACGGGTCACAGCAAGCTTTTTCTTTTCTTCCTTTGTCATCGTAATCTTGGCATCTTTTTCCTTGTCTACTACCTTGAAGGCATCAGAGAAATCAATATCTAAAAATGAAATACTTTTGTATTTGGCAGGAAGAACCTTTACGAAATCTGAAAGAAAGTTCTTTTGGAAAACTTGATCTTTGACATATGGAGTGTCCTTCTTTTTTGCCCACTGGTATGCCATCTCTTCAGCATCTAGACTTAAAGGAACCTTTTCCCCCTTGATCTTAATCGTTATGCCTTTTGATTCAAAAGGCGGAAGAAATGCAATCCCATTATGTTGGAGAGTTTTTGCTTTCATTTTTTCTTTAATTTCCTTACGGGTCACAGCAAGCTTTTTCTTTTCTTCCTTTGTCATCGTAATCTTGGCATCTTTTTCCTTGTCTACTACCTTGAAGGCATCAGAGAAATCAATATCTAAAAATGAAATACTTTTGTATTTGGCAGGAAGAACCTTTACGAAATCTGAAAGAAAGTTCTTTTGGAAAACTTGATCTTTGACATATGGAGTGTCCTTCTTTTTTGCCCACTGGTATGCCATCTCTTCAGCATCTAGACTTAAAGGAACCTTTTCCCCCTTGATCTTAATCGTTATGCCTTTTGATTCAAAAGGCGGAAGAAATGCAATCCCATTATGTTGGAGAGTTTTCCATTTCATTTTTGATATCACTAAATTTTTGCCTAAATCTGTTGACTTTGACAAAAATTGATTGCTGACTAATATCAATGTAACCAAAATTATTATGGGAAATTCATAAAATTATGGCTAAAATTTGCATGACATAGAGAAAATCTCAATAAAACTATGAGTTTTTAGCTATAAAGCTCCTTTTTAATGTAATTTTCAAACTCCAGATCCGTCTTGCTCTTTTTTGCCTCAAGAAACATTATGGCGTCATTACCCACTGGATAGCGAGGCAACGGGTTTTCTGAAGTTACTGCCTTGATTATGGTTCTTGCAACTTCCACTGGAGGAGTACCCATATCAGCCATCATAGTTATTCCATTGATGACTTTTTCAGTAATTTCTTTGTATGCCGAATCTGGTTTGGTGGATTTTTTTAGAGAAACCATAAAGTTGGTTTTGATAACTCCTGGTTCTATTATTATTGTCTTGATGCCAAAGGGTTCAAGCTCGTATCGAATTGATTCGCTCAGACCTTCCAGAGCAAATTTTGAACTGATATACGCAGGGGACACCGGAAATCCTATCCTTCCAGCGACTGAACTAACATTAACTATGATTCCTGACTTTTGCTTGCGCATTATAGGTAACACTGCTTGAATAGTTCTTACCACGCCAAAGAAGTTAGTCTCAAACTGGGCCTTCAAATCATCCATGGATAGATCTTCAAGACACCCAAAAAGACCATAACCAGCATTGTTCACGAGTATGTCGATTCTGTTTTTGTCATGAACTATCTTGTCTATTATTTTGATAATAGCTTCTTTGTCCACATCAAGTTCCAAGACCTCAACTTTGAGATTCTCTTTTTTTGCAATATCTAATATCTTACCGCCTTTTTTTGTGTCACGCATCGTAGCGTATGTATAGTATCCCTCACGAGCCAAGGCAAGTGCAGTTTCAAAACCTATCCCGCTTGAGCTGCCCGTAACAATTGCAATCTTTTCCATAGGTAACATTAAAAGATGATATTAATAATTTGTATTGTTGAATCAAAATTAAGGTCGTATTTCCTAAACATGAAGCTAGACTAGTGGTTTATCTCCTTCAACAGGATCTGAGACTTCGGTTTTTTCTCCGTCCAAAACTCTCTGCAAAATCTCAGTTGCGGCAAACTTGTGCAGATATTCATTGTTGTTGCCACACCTGTAAGAAAAGGTACAACGAGGGCATCCTGCCTCACTTTGACATGGGCATTCTCTTACTATGTTTAGGCTACGCTCAAACGCCTTCTCAAGCCTGTCATACAGCGCCTTGCTTGCACCGTTTCCTCCTATCGCGGAATCGTACATGAAAATCAGACCGGATGTGCCTAAAGAAATCCCTCCAAGGTCCTGTGAAACCCCACCAGTTATCATATTACTTCCCTCTATTACCACATGTTCGGTAGCATGGTATCCACTTGCCTCCACATATTCTTCATTTTCCGACTTTGCGATCTCCTTTAACGGTCTTGGAGCTTTGAAGACAATTCCTTTAGTGACAAAATCATAATCAAGTGGTCTTTCAAGAACTACCTTCTGACCCTGAGCTACTTCTTGACCGATTTCCAAGTTAACGTATCCATAGACCCTCTTTTGAATGTGTAACTTACAGAATGCAACCTCGATACCGTTTGCATGTCTTTTCTCAAATATTGTTTCAATAGTAGGCCACTCTTCTGTCAAGGCTTTTGTGTAGTACGGATAGTCTATTGGAAGATATTCCAATTTCGCCGTCATCTTTTCTGGATATCCAAGCTCCTTGACTCTGTATCTTGTACCTGCCAGAAAATAAACTGCGGATAGATGTAGCTCCTCAAGAGCAATGGGCAGAACTCGTTCCCCAACTTTCTTGCCATTCAGAAATATATCAATTGTTTTTCCTATTCCTCGTATACTGTAATCTTCTAGAACTGTTTTGATCCTGTCATAATTTGGAACATATCTATTTTCAATTAACACAAGATTGCCTGATGATACATGACATTGGATGACATCTTTGTGTTCTTGTAATTCGTGCCTTGCAATTGGTTTGTCACAAGCCATTGCGAGAACTTGAAATTCTTCGACAAACGGATTTTTTGGATCAATGTAGATTTGTTCCACATCCTCAAAGTAATCGTTCGGATGATTCTTGTAGTACTGTGAAATGGGATCATTTCCAAGCACCAAAAAAGCATAACCATCCTGTCCCTTACGTGCAGCCCTTCCAATCCTCTGTATGAGACGATTTACAGGGATGGTAGAAGAGATTACGCCATCAACATTTCCAACATCTATTCCAAGCTCAAGTGTGGGGGTAGCAGAAATTGAGAGCAACTTGTCGTTTTTGAATAGATTTTCAACTGATCTTCTATAATTGGCCATTAAACCCGCTCTATGGACCTTGATGTCAATCTTTTGTCTTCTAGCTTGCAGCGCCAATAGCTCAGAATTAAGATGCGAATTGTTAAAGACTAGAGTCTTGTGCTTTTTCAATGTTAGTTTCTTTAGTATATCTATCATAAGTGCGCGTTGTGTGATAAGAGATGGAAATAACATACAAAATTCGATTCTGCCCTTTTTTCCAGCTCCGGAGACTAGAGTCATCTTAAGTCCAAACAGCTCTTCACAAAATGTCAGAGCATTTTCAAGTGTAGCTGACGAAGCAACAACTTGTAGCTTGGGCGAGATTCTCTTCAGTCTTTTTATGATATAATGAACATTTGATCCAAAGATGCCAGAATATACATGCGCTTCATCCACTGCCAGAAATTTCACAGTGTTTAGCAAGGAGGCAAACTTTGTTCTATGCCAGAGATGATAATGTAACACATCGAAGTTTGTTATCAATATCTGTGGTGGACTATCTAGGATTTTTCCTCTCTCAATTTCTTTTGTATCTCCATCAAATACTGCACAATGTATCCCTACTCTATTAGCAATATCAATTATCTTTGGATATTGGTCCCGTGATAGAGATTTTGTTGGATAAACAAAAAGAGCCTGTACTGAATGCTCAAGACTCTTTTTGTCAACAATTCTTTGAATTATTGGTATGGCAAAAGCCTCGGTCTTGCCAGAGGCGGTTGGCGCAGTAATAACAACGTTGTTTCCAGCTATGATGTGGTTAATGGCCTCTTCTTGAAACTTGTAAAATGTGCTTATTCCCTTAGATTCTAAAAATTCTATAATTCTCTGGTCTAGCCCAGAATCTGCAACACTTGAACCCATCCCGGTCTCTGGTTCTTCTATTTCCTTAAAATGAGATACATAATGCCTCCTTGAGAATAGAACTGATTTTGTTATCTCATCAAGCTTCGAGTTTCCGATCATCTTTGCTATTTCCTCTTCGCTTTGAAGTATACCTTCTTTTTCCAGCATTGACTGCGATTCTTTTTTTCTT
>VBPL01000087.1 GCA_005877205.1 Nitrososphaerota archaeon | reverse complement strand
AAGAGTCCCTCTTTTGTTGTTGGGGAGCTGATGTTGTGTATTCCCTCTACTCCCTTTACAGCGGATGCCACATTGTTTATGACATAATCAACCGGAACATCTTTCCAAGTTGGCTCAAAGTGAACAGTTACCCTAGAATTTGCAATAGTATTTTTTATGTTCTTTTCTACATTAGCGCTAATTTCATGGGCTTCTTCAAAACTTGAAGCACCGCTTAATGATATTTTCACATCGGCAAAAATATCGCTGCCAGACCTTCGCATCTGAACCGACTCTGTCCTCATCACTCCATCTGTACTAGTTACAATATCGTGTACTTTTCTGACCATGCTCTCAGGAACAGCATCTGTAAGCTCAAGTCCCATTCTATGAATTAGTTTTAAACTAAGTGCGGCAAGAAAACCTCCCAAGATTAACGCAGCAATAAAGTCTCCCTGATAGAATCCCATGATTACAAGTATGATCCCTACAAGGGCAACAGAGGTAGAACCAATATCCATAAAGGCGTGGTAAAAGTCAACTCGGAGGGTAGAACCTTCTGCCTTTTTGAGCGCCCTTCTTAAGATCGCTATTCTAGCTGTGTCTGTACATAAGGTGTAAACTGCAGCTCCTATTGCAAGCATACCTGGCAACACTGTAGGACGCGGTTCATAAAATCTCAAAATTGATTCGTAGATGAAAAAGCAAGCTATAATGAGGATTATGATTCCGCCCATGAAGCTGCCCATGGTTTCTATCTTTCCGTGTCCATAGGTATGTTCCCTGTCGGGAGGTTTTGTCGCCCAGCGTGCCGCAACCAAAAGAATTGCAGTAACTATAGAATCTAGTATTGCATGAATGCTATCTGTGACAAGCGCAAGACTGTTTGAAAATATTCCAATGAAAAATTCTACTGCAAAGGCAGAAGCAATCAATGCTAGTGAGAGCTTGAGCGCAGTAGTTTTGACATCTTGTAAGCTCAAATCTTATGCAACCCCAAAGTTTTCAAGAGTAGATCAAAGTTCTTCCTTGACTGATCATGCTTGTATTTCTTTAGAAAGATGATTAGCTTTTTCTTATCAGGTACCTTTGTGATTTTTTTAACAAGATTGGCAAGGCCTGAACCAATGAGGATAGATTGTGTAGCAGACGTAACATTTGATGTTCGCCTGTTTGTACTTGCACTCTCAAAATCAATTATACAAGGAGATCTTCCAACAATGACATGTTTGTGTATGTGGGATAGTTCTCCGTGATCAAGATGAATCTTGTCGAGATTGTAACAATCTTCAAGAACCTTTCTTATCGTAGCTTTGAGCTTTGCGGCACTACCCCTGCCCTTTAGCTCCTTTACCCAATCGATTATCTTTTTTCCTTCTACATATTCCATTATTATGAAATTCTTACTGCTATCGACTAGTTTCGGACCTACATTTACTTTGTTTGCCAGCTTTAGAAGTTTTGCCTCGCTTTTCATCTCTGACCTGCTGGAGTCTATTCGGCGAATTTTCAGGGCTACCTCCCTTTTTCCTTGCCTTGCTAGTACCACAACACCGACGTAGCCTTTGCCTAATACGGGGATGCTATCAAGAGTGGTGTGCCCTTGGAACAAGACAGTCTTGATTCCAAGTTTTTTGAGCTCAACAAGTCTCTTTGCGAGTTCGCTTTTTGTAGCTCTTGGATAGCCCAGAATCAGGGAATATGGTTCTTGGACAAGCCTACTTACTGGAACTGAAGATGATTCCATCGGTAGAGGTTAACTCAGCCAGAGCCTTTTTAATGGATTTGCTTGTTACTTGCTTTCCATCAAGTACCTTGAAACTTCGCCTTATGTCTGAGCTTATTCCATTTGGTATGCCGGACTTTGATAGATTTTTCCTCAAAAGGAACTGCAAGAACTTTTTTGCATCATAAAACTCTCTTTCTTGCATTGAAAGGATTCTTCCGTTGTCATCAATCCAGGTCAGAATGTTTTTGGAATTTTTCGCAATAAAGTTCTCCGAGTCTGATCTCCTGTAGATATCAGGACCATTCTTTACCATGAATTTTTCAATAATGGGGCTGCGCAGGAAGAAAAGCATCGCGGCCTCTGATTTTTCATCTGCTATGGCACTCTTGCGCAATATCTTAAATCCTGCAAGCTCAAGCTGGACTGCAAGTGCTGTTGCACCCCTCTTTGCCTGACCCCAAATTATGTCAGGACTGCGCCACTTGTAGTTGAACTTTACAATTATCGTATTTTTTAGATTTTTTGCATTTGTAACTATTTTTTTTCCAGTGAAAAATGCATGTGATGGTTTTCTTAGAAAAGCTCTTGCAGAAAGGATGAATCTGCCAACGTTTTGTGGCGAAATTGCAGTACCAAGATTTCTGTTGCTGTCAATGGGATCTATGAGTACAAGGGCAGTATCAAATTTCTTGATAGGGCTTCCTATTACCTGTCTAGGAACAAAGTTTGATGCTGCATCAAGAACCTTCATAAAACTTCCATATTGATGGACCAGTACCTCGGCTACATAGCCACCAAAACCCTCTTTGGCTATCTCTGCACCATAGATGTCCAAGCCTTTAAGGAACTTTTTGAGAAGTCTTACCTCATTCTTTTTTTCTTGGCCAAACGTATCAAGAATGAATCTAGTATGAAATGACGATCTGTCCGCTGCGCTCTTCCATTGTCCTTTTTCTACATCATAACATGGTACCACGTTTACTCGTATGCGTTTTACTTCTGCTTCGACATACGGATGCTCGGAATATCTTACGTATGGCTTGAATTTCTTCATGGAATCAAATCCAATTTTCTTGCCAACTTCTTCGAATGTTTTTTCATCTATTTCTTTTTTCAGCTTGACAAAAATATCCAAGTCCATCTGTCCTCTCAGCCATGTTCCTTTGGCGTATGACCCTCCAAGCTCAACGGAAACAACTTGGGAATACTTTGAAGCTTCGTCTTTTACCAGTTTTAACAACATGTCTGAAAGCGTTTTCATTTTTTCTTCTTCTTGTTTTGTAGGAATGGTAACCTTCCTTGCTTGGTCTAAAACCTGGGTCATTGTGCATTTACCACCTGCAAATCAGAGTATATCGGGCCATTTGGAGTTAAGATACTTTTCTTAAACTTTAATTCAGTTATTACATCTTTTCCTAGATTAACAATCTTGAATTTTTCTATAGTCCTTGAGATGTCATCTATTTTGTGTTTGATTCTAAATATGGTAAGGTGAGGTTTGAAGGGCTTGTCTGCCTTGAATCCGATCGGAGCAAGTTTGATTTCAACTTGGGATGCTAGTTCTACTAGTTGCTTTGAAGCAGTCTCGTCTACTCCAATCCAAATAACACGTGGAAATCTTGGATTTGGGAACGCACCAATGTGAGTAAAGTTTGCCTCAATTGGCTTGAACGAAATGGTAGCCAGTATTTTTTTGACATTTTCTGCTATATCATCTGTTATCTCACCCAGAAAAAGCAACGTAAAATGCATGTTTTGCTTGCCTACAGGAGTAGCTTTTATCTTAAAATCAGATTGTATCTTGGCTATCGAGTTTAGTACATCTTCATTGTGAATCTCTGCTGCCACAAACGTTCGCATCAGAGGAATTCAGGTTGCATAGTCTATAATGATTTCCGGTAGCTTCATAGATTAGAAAGTAGGAGCTTGTGAACGTGCCAAAGCTTATTGTATGTTTAACAGGAATGCCTGGAGCAGGAAAGACCACAATAGCTGAGGCTCTAAAATCCAAAGGATTTGATAAAATCACAATGGGAGATGCTGTAAGAGCCGAAGCCACACGAAGAAAAATAGATCCAACTGGAACAAATCTTGGCAAGCTAATGCTTGAGCTAAGAGAAAAGAATGGTCCAGGTGCTGTGGCTGAACTAGTTAAAGATCAGATAATAAATTCAAAATCAGATGTCATATTAGTAGACGGAATTAGATCACTTGCAGAAGTTAATGTTTTAAAAGATATTGGAACTGTCAAGGTTCTTGCAATTCACGCAGCTGGAGAGAAAAGATTCAATTTTCTTACACGTCGTGGTAGATCGGATGATCCATCAGATCCTAATGATTTTGCAAAACGAGATTCTAGAGAAATTGGGGTTGGTATGAGTGAGCCAATTGCTCTTGCGGATGAAACAATCTCTAACAACAATTTAACAATTGAACAGCTTATTGAGGCTGCATACAATATCATAAAAGGCTGGATAAAGTGAAGATTCCAGAGGTTGCTTGTAAAATAGAAGCATATGCTGCAGTCAATCCCTCAGAAGACCCAGAAAAGGTAAGGCATGCAGTAGCAAATGTAGTCTTGAACGCAGACTATCAATACAAGGATGGCAGCATGAAAGCAACCTCAAGAGATTTACACTCACTTGCCAAGATTCAAGAAACAGTTCGTAGTCGTAGGGCAAACAGAGTCTACAGGAGACAGATGAGATTTAACACAAAAGAAGACACCACCTGGTTTTACCTAAACAAGCAAGCTGCCTACGTAGATGTTGTGGCAATATGTGACGAGGCAGAAGAGTCTCCTATGGGTCC
>VBPL01000086.1 GCA_005877205.1 Nitrososphaerota archaeon | reverse complement strand
GTGAGGTATTCCCGTTTGTAGACTTTACTGTCAATGTAACTGATGCGCCGCTAATTGGAGCAGTAGAGTCAGTAACTGTGACGGTAATACTTGCCATTCCTTTCGAGTATACCGCCTTATCTGTGGTCACAGAAACTGACAATGCCGGCAATTGTGGAGTAGCAGATGCCTCATTTGATGACAAGGACTCTCCAACAGAATTGATTGCTGTTACTTTGTAGAAATATGTTTGGCCGTTTGTTACTCCAGTATTGGTATAACTTGTTGTACCGACAATAGCAATCGGTGTTGGACCCTCACCGTTTGATGCTGTACCGCGATACACATTGTATCCCGTAATTGTAGCTCCACCATTAGATGACGGCGCGTTCCATGTTAGTCCCACTTGAGCATTTCCAGCAGTAGCAACAAGATTTTGTGGTGCAGAGGGGACTGTAAACACTGTAACTGCTACATTTACGGAATGAGAAATCGAACCAGCGGTTCCTGTTATCGTATATGTTGTTGAACCGGTGGGAGTTACCGTCAGCATTACAGCCCCTTTGCCTCCTGCAGGCACATTTACAGAAGAGGAGCTTAGTGTTGAACTGGAACTAGGTGATGATGCCAATGAAATGGTACCGCTAAATCCGTTAACTGATGTCACCGTTATAGTAGAAGAACCAGAGCTGCCAGAGTTTAGTGTCAAAGACGATGGATTTGCAGTGATTGTAAAGTCAGGAATTGGTGGTTGAAGATATGGAATGAGGTTGTTTGTTAATGGACTTCCAACACCTGTCACAAAGTCATCACCTGGAGCAGCGTTACAATTAGTTCCACAGACGCCGTTGCTACCAGATGTAATGTCCCTATAATTTGCAGAGTATGCAGGACCTGTTGCTGCGTTGTAAAATGCAGTATTTGTCCCAAATAAAGCAGACGAGAGTTTGCCTCCTCCACTGTTAACTATAGCAATAATTGCTGCCCATTGTGGAGCACCAACGCTAGTTCCTCCTACTTGATTCCATCCGCCATACCCATAACTATCATAGATTGAAACTCCGGTGTTCGGATCTGCAACATAGGAGACATCAGGTACTCCTCTACCAGAATTTGAGTTAAAGCCAGTTTGATAGCTTGGCTTTGATTCTTGTGAGCTGACCCCTCCACCGCTACCACTCCATGCGGTCTCACTTTGTACCTTTCCAGTGGATTGAAGATTTAGTGTAGTTCCACCAACGCTAACTACATACGGAGACGCAGCAGGATATGAAACACCTGCTCCACTGTCCCCTGATGATGCGATAAAGCTTACACCTGCAACATTAAAGTGATAATCATAACTTGATTCTCCAAAGAACTCTGGTGTTACCCAGCTCATTGATACCTGATGAACATTTGGTTGCGTTGCGGCATAATCAACTGCGCCCAATAAACTGCTAAGGAGAACATCCTGCGCTTCAACTAGAATGATCTTTGCGCCAGGGGCCATAGCATGGGCCCATTCAACATCAAGTGACTCTTCTAATGCCCAGTTTGTATTAGCTTTTGGCAAACCCTGTGGAGTAGCCTTTGTAAAGCAACCGTTAGCAGTAGTGCAAGGAGGAAGACCATATTGAGCGCTAAATGCTGCCAAATCACTTTCAATATTTGGATCATCAAAAGCATCAACTATGGCAATTGTTTGTCCGGTGCCACATGATCTAGTACCATAACACGAAAGCAGGTCAAAACCATATGCGTGGCCTATTTGTACCGGATTGAGACCTACAGGAGATGGCGAACCAGATTTACTGATCTTTATTGGCGGTTGTGTGCTTATTGTCTTTGCATCAGTACCCGCAAACGCCTCATTGACTGCAAGAGTTGAGCCGAGTATCAATAATGCTATAATCGAGATTGCAGAGCCCAAATTTTTCTTATCGCTCATTTGTTCGGATTATGTGCGTGAAGTATATAGTCCGGTACGTGTCCTCAGATCTGACAAAAAACTTGTGAGTTGAAGATCGATACCGTAGGAGA
>VBPL01000088.1:1614-5600 GCA_005877205.1 Nitrososphaerota archaeon | reverse complement strand
AAAGCTAGGAAAAACTGATCTCTTGCATTATGCAGTAATGAGCAACATTCTTGGCCCAAAAGATCTAAAGGGCCGATGCAAGTCAGTCAACCTAAATCAGACAGAAGGCGTATATCTAAAATGGTACAAGAAGGATGAAATTAAGCCATTGAGAAAAATGGGCCACTTTAACGTAGTAGACATTAATGATACTAGAAAAATTGATAGTCTCATATCAAGATCAGACGAAATAAGAAAATCAATATCATTTACAATGGAAAGGTAAAGTTTCGAGCAATTAAAACAAATGTCATTTCCATTTTTGGTAGGTCATACTTTTATGAATGTTAGACATTAATTTACACAGGAAATTTAGCATGTCTATCTTTTATGGTTCGGGTAGGAGTAATGAAGTATGGTAACAGAAAAAACTCTAGAGCAGATTTTTTCAGAGAAACTTGCAGCTGCCCAAAAAAGAGACAAGCCTGTAGTAAAAGATAGAAAAGATGTATTCTCCGGGGAACGGTTGAATTTAGTCAGGGAAAGTTCCGATTACACAAAGTATCTAAATGAATTGGCTATCAGAGCAGCAAAGGACAAAAAGTCGTCTCAACCAACTATCCAGGAATTTATTCCAGAAAACATCACGGAGGCAATACCTGATGAAATAAGTGAATCGGCCCAACCTCCTATACAGAAAACTTCTGATGCCGATAATCACGAATCCTTGAACGAGATTATAGTATACCAACAAATCATAAATTCGCTCAGAGCAGAGCTAGCAGAATACAAAAGTAAGCTTGATTCCATACAGCCAGAAATTATACAATATGAACAGGCAATAAATTCACTCAAGTCAGAACTTGTAGAATACAAACACAGACAACCACAAGGTGTGACAAATGAAATTCCTCATTACCTACAGATGATAAATTCACTCAGAACAGAACTAGCAGAATACAAGAATAAAATGGAACTGATGGCTTCAGAGAGAAATCAACAAAGTAACGTTGATTTGCTCAGAGCAGATCTGAGAGAACATGAGAATAGATCAAGCCCTACATTACCGCATGAAATATGGGAAGAAGATGATATAAGCTCACTTAGGGCTGAAATTTCTAGGCTCAAAAGAAATTTGGACTTGATGATTTTAAAGTAAGATGATGAATTCTGATTTATGCGTGAACGTACCAGCGACAATTTCATTTATTTGGGATTATTGTATTACCTGTTTGAGGGAGAAAAAGGGGGTTAAATGTGTCATACGATCTTGTCAAATCAGTGCATAACTTGATACAGGAAGGGATCGGCGAAGCTCCCAGACTAGAATACATACTAGATAGGCTAGAAAAGGGAAAATACCTTTACTTATCGGATCAGAAATACCTCGAAAACCTACTTAATGAAAATGAAATGAGGACTAGATCTCATGAGATAAAGGGTGAACCACACTCGCTTGAAAAACTAGAGACTGATCTGAAGAAGTTGAATACACAACTAGAAAAAATCTTGGAAATCAAAACAAGAAGTGAGAAAACTACATCTAACTCTTTGAGGCCAGTTGAAGCTCCTCCAAAACAAACAATAGCAAACGTAACTGTCTCCCTGTGCAAAAGTGAAGATGTGACACTTGTTCTTTCAGTTGTGTTAGGATTGATTTCTTTACAAGGAATTGGACACATCTACATAGGCAAGATTGCAAGAGGGGCAGGCATTCTTTCGCTGTCCCTGCTTCTTTTCACCATATGGATTTCTTACGTAGCCGGTATAATAACGAAAAATTCCATTCCCTCATTTGCTTCTTTCTATTTTCTTCCGGTTGTAGCGGCGGGTTATCTTGGTTTATATGTATTTCAGATACTTGACAGTCGCAAGCTTTGTGCTACATATAATGAATACATTTCTGAGCAAGGTAAAAGACCCCCTTGGTGGTAATTTTATTAAAATTTATGAAATAATACGTAGGTTAGCGAGAGAGGTTGAAATTTACAAAAATGACTCACTTCAATACTTGTTTGTTTCCTCCCAATTTCCATAACTGGCAGACAAACCATTTATCTGAATCCCCCTGATTTCCAGAATTGGAAGACAATGCCTTTATCTGTCAGCCATCAAAAGACGCCATGGGATTAACACCAAGTGAGATTACGTTAGGACGTAGTACCGAAGAGAATTATCTGGAAAAATCTGGAAAAAATAGCAAACTGCGACAAACATTTGTGATATCAAGCATACTGGTTATATTTTTATTTTTCATAAACTTGACTCCTTTCTCATATGCAGACTTGATTAGTACTATACCTGTGGGGACATTTCCTTATGGGATTACATATGGCACTGCATATGGCAATGGTAACGTATACGTGGCTCTCTTAGGTGGTAATAGTGTTTCTGTAATAAGTGACATGACAAATTCCGTAATAGCTACAATTCCGGTTGGAACGAGTCCTTATGGGGTTGTATATGGTAATGGCAACATTTACGTGACGAACTACGGTAGTGGCACTGTTTCTGTAATAAGTAGTGTAACAAATTCCGTAGTAGCTACAGTTCCGGTTGGAACGAGTCCTTCTGGGATTGCATTTGGCAATGGTAACGTTTACGTGGCTAACTATGACAGCAATAGTGTTTCTGTAATAAGTAGCATGACAAATTCCGTAGTAGCTACAATTCCAGTAGGAAAGAGTCCTTCTGGAATTGCATATGGTAATGGTAACGTTTACACGACGAACTTTGACAACAATACTGTTTCTGTAATAAGTAGCATGACAAATTCCGTAGTAGCTACAGTTCCAGTTGGAATGAATCCTATTGGAATTGCATATGGTAATGGTAACGTCTACGTGACGAACTACGGTAGCGGTACTGTTTCTGTAATAAGTAGTGTAACAAATTCCGTAGTAGCTACAATCCCGGTTGGAAAATCTCCCCTAGGCGTTGCATATGGCATTGGTAACGTTTACGTGGCTAACTATGACAGCAGTAGTGTTTCTATCATAAGTAGCTTGACACAATCTGTCGTGTCTAC
This sequence comes from Nitrososphaerota archaeon, assembly GCA_005877205.1. Taxonomy (GTDB): domain Archaea; phylum Thermoproteota; class Nitrososphaeria; order Nitrososphaerales; family Nitrosopumilaceae; genus Nitrosotalea. The sequence continues at coordinate 2,593 of VBPL01000088.1, read as the reverse complement.
AACTTCAGTCGGAACAAATCCGTCATGGATTGCCTTTGATTCAAATAACGGATATGTCTATGTTTCATTCATTTATGGAGGCAGCGTTTCCGTATTAAATGGCGTCGTCCAGCCTTCTATCACACCAACAATAATCTCTCCGCCAAGTATATCGATCACATCTCCCTCTAACGGTGCTATTATTAACAGTGATAGTTTGACAGTAAGTGGCACAGTATCGAACTCTACAGCCATAAAATCCATGCAAATAACCCTAGATGGAGTGACCTCGTTTCAAACAAGTGGTACTACTTGGTCGGTTCTTATAACCGCCCTCACATCTGGAGCACATACGATAACTGCAACTGTAACAGATATCAACGGAAACACTGGAACTTCTTCTGTTACGATAACAGTGAATACTCCACTAACGATATCGATTACATCCCCCACTAATGGAGCTCTCCTTGACACTAATACGGTTATGGTAAGCGGCACAGCATCTGGCTCTAATATACAATCAGTTCAAGTAAGTATAGATGGCGGAACTGCAAATCAAGCAAGTGGAACTACCTCCTGGTCATTTCTTACAAGTCCTCTCACATATGGAGCACATACGATAACTGCAATTGTAACAGATAGCAGCGGAAAAACTGCAAGATCTTCTGTTACGATAACAAAAGATTCGCCTCCAGTATTAACAATGCCCGCAGACATGACTGTATCGCCTACAAGTACGTCTGGAGCTTCTGTATCTTACACTGTCACAGCAAGTGATGATTCCGGACAAGTTTCGGTTACATGTTTGCCTCCAAGTGGCTCCACATTTTCGACTGGTACTAATAGCGTAACCTGTACAGCTACTGATTCTGGAGGAAACAAAGCTACTGGCTCGTTTAAGGTAACCGTTCTTAATCCAGCCCAAGCGATTCAGCAATTGATAAACACAGTAAACGGTATGAACCTTCCACCTACTGTTACGACTAACCTTGATTCAAGT
>VBPL01000088.1:0-1605 GCA_005877205.1 Nitrososphaerota archaeon | reverse complement strand
TTTAAGCAGTGCGTTGGCCAAATATAGTACCGGTCTCAATCAACCAGCCCAAAACTATTTGAACAAATTCATAAATGCTGTAGTCATGGATTGTTGCAATTCACCTCCAACTAAACCTTTAACAAACGCTCAAGCAAATCTACTTACAAGTACTGCACAAGGTATCATAAATTCTATATTTTAGGCAAAGCTAGAATGCACATCATGTTCGAGTATAATCCTATACAAATTATACGGTAACGCAATTCAATCTTATCTCCTGGATAACAATGCAAATATTCCGCCTGCACCATATGCTATTGCAATCATAAGCCTTGACAAAATTACAGCTATAGTTTGATTGGATACAAATGATGTGTCTAAAAATATAGCTATAGGAATTGCCAAGAGAGAAATGATTCCAACAATTATCTGTTCGTTGTTAGACACACCACTAAACTTTTTCATAAAAATGTAAGTTGATGTATTGCCCAATCCAATTCCAAGCAATATGAGATACTGGTATATCGATGGAAATGCCCCTATACTTGCAAAGGGAGCAGCCCAGCATAATCCGTTTATGGCCTTTACAGGAGAAGACCACTTTACGCTGTTTTTCATTCTTCCGCGGATAGACTGAATTATATTTTTCCACTTGACAAAAATAACTCCAAATGTTATTACAAAGCTTCCAACCCAAATAATTGAATAGTAATAGGTAGGATCCTTCTGTTCAAACGCAACCTCGCTGAGAAATGAGGCAAAACCTACCGATATTGCAACCCCTATGAAAAGTAGTCCAAATGCACGTCTTACTTCTATTGGCGAACTTTGCATAAAGAATAATCGAGTTCCATTCAGAGACAATTTAAAAGTTTGATTCCAGGTTGGCTTTTGAAGGACTTCATGATTCTGACCGTGAAAATCGCTGAGTTTATTAAAATTCAGTGTTCCATGATTCTCATGAGCTATTCAAAAAAACCACTTATTGGTATAATAATGGGTTCAAGTTCAGACAGTAAAATAATGCATTCAGCCGCTGTTATACTGGATGAATTCGGTATTAAACATGAAGACCAGATAGTATCTGCCCATAGGACGCCTACCAGACTATCAGATTATGCCAGATATGCCGAAAAAGAAGGATTCAAAGTAATAATTGCAGGAGCTGGTGGCTCTGCACACTTACCTGGCATGATTGCATCTCACACTGTTATTCCAGTAATAGGAGTTCCAATAATGGTTTATAACGATAAGGCAAATTCTGAACGCTTCAAATTCTCTGCCTTTGGTGGCCTGGATTCGCTACTATCCATATCTGAGATGCCAACCGGTTCACCTGTAGTAACAGTTGGAGTAAATAAAGCCGCAAATGCTGGACTATACGCCGTTAAAATACTTGCTAACGAATTTGCTGATCTGCGAAGAAAGCTTGGAAAGTACAAAGAACTGCAACACAAATCAGTGCTCAAAGAATCAGAAGAGATGAAAAAACTCGGGTTGACTAAATTTACAAGTAAAAAATTCAAAAAGTAGTACCTCTTTTCCTTTAGTTAGATTATAATTATTGGTCAAAAGATGGTATAACTGCTTTGGAACTAAAAGATGTTCTATACCAAGCGATTT
>VBPL01000085.1 GCA_005877205.1 Nitrososphaerota archaeon | reverse complement strand
AAGGTAAAGAAAGAAGTCGAGGTAAACATGAAGAAAGGTGGAGCAACAAGCGCATGGCTTCATAGTGATGATATTTTCGTGTATGGACTTGATCCGAGAAAAACCAAGAATATGGCTCCTAACAGGGATGCTCTTGAAGAACTCTTCAGTGCTGTAATGTCTACTGGAATTGGGCATACCAATCCAACTCATGGTACCCTTGCTGGAGCAATAGCAGATGAAAAATTAATTCCCAATATATCAAGAATTATTCGCGCCAGCCCAACTAACAAAATAGGAATACAGTGTGGTTTTGAGACAGGAAGTCTTAGATTAATTGGAAAATGTGCAGACAGAAAACTATCTCCTTACAAACCTGAAGAATGGCATTGGGTTGTAAAAGAAGGAGTAAAGACGTTAAACGAAAATAATTGGATTCCTGCATTTACACTTATCATGGGATTAGATAATGACGAAACAGAAGAAGATGCCTGGGATACCATCAGGCTCATAAGTGAGCTGGAAACGGAGCAACCAGAATCTATGTTTACTGCAACGCCTCTTACATTTGTTCCAATAGGATTGCTTGAAAAATCGGAATTTTTCGATATTGGTAACGAAATGACAGCTGCTCAACTTGGAGTAATGTACAAGACATGGCAGCACAACTTTAAATACGGAATTCAGAAATTCATGGACAAGACTGGGCATAATAATACCATAAAACGAAAGTTATTCACTGCTCTTGCTAGAACTTTGGGCCACGTCCCACTGAATGAAATGGAGAAATTTGCAAGAAGAAAAAGCCGAGACCATGTCAGAGTGATTGAGACAATCAAAGTCAAGTACTGGTAAGGAACCAAATACATAAATTGAATTAAAAAAGAGTTAGATTGTGCCAACTCACGGATCGCTTACTAAAGCGGGAAAAGTACGTGGACAGACTCCCAAAGTCCAAGCAAGAGAAAGACTGGGAATTATTGGTAGTGTAAGAAACCGAGAAAATTTTAGAAAAAGGTTCATTTTAAAGCGAGTTCCTGGACAAAATAAACCAGGCCAACGCCGAAGGAACAGGTAAACATTCAACCGTTAAGGCAACAGAATAGGACTAGGTAAAAACAACAACTAATTTAAAACTAAATTGTTTTGGATTATTATGTCAGATACACCAACAGAAGCGCCTGATAGCATAAAGTATTCTGAAATTGTGGACATGAACGATTGCTGGATTGAGGTTATTTATCCAAATCCTAAATACAAATGCTATGCTGTTGTTCCCACGTGCAGTGACATTCCAAAGATAGTGCTAAAAGATTCGGAACATAATTTAGTAAATTTTCGTTTTAAAATTGGCGCGTTAATACTGTTTGAGGGTGATAATGTTATGTGGTATGACAAAATGCATGTCACTTCAATGTCCCGCGTGTTGACAAGGTGAATTATTCTAGTATAATTATAAAGAACCCGTAAACAGTCATTAAAAAACAATAAGCGATCACACTTTTATGCGATGAATACTAAATAATATCAGTGGACTTCACAAAACCTAACTCTGTTAAGATTCTGAGGGGTCTAAAAGCAGCAATAAAACACCTAGTATTGGATTTTGAAGAACCAGAAAAGAACCATTCTGATAAGAAAAAATCCTAGACCTCATCGGTTTGAATGGTAAACATCTTCAGAAACCTTTGGAATCAAGATCAAAGGTGATAACAAGTGGATTACCTTGATTCAAAACGCTAGTAAAGAACAGGCATGACATTACATCTTTGCCCTATGTGTAAAAGAGAATCGGATTGTCTTGATCCTGATTGTATTGGCTTAAGGTATGAATGGTGTGATGATTGTAGAATGAAGGTAACTCGCTATTTGAGAGGTGTAAACATATCATCATAAAGGTAATTACATTCGTTTTCCATTTCTAATTAATGAAACTAGGCTTTCTGCTAATCGTGCTGATAATATTGCCAATTATTATCCAAACATCGTTTGCAAGTAATTCTAATATGATGATGGGAAAATATACGCTTAATTGCGATCATAAGTATTACGACATCTCGTATCAAATTTCTAACGCTACTTTAATCGGTGTACCTAGTTACATTAGCGATAAAATAATGCTAAGTATGTTGATTCAAAACTCAACTAATGGAATTATCACCATCTCTTTCGCTAGGCAGTTTATGGATATGAAATCTGGAAATCAAGATGATGAGTTTATTGTAGTAGCAAACAACCGAGAAATATCTAGTCACGTTATTGACAAGAGCAATTCAACGCATAGGATTTTAACTATTAATCTTCCTAGTGGAAATTCAGACCTTGGTATTGTAGGAACAGGAATACCTGAAAATCCCAGTGTATTACACGGAAACTGTGTTGTTGTACCTGAGTTCGGTTCTCTCGCTCTTATGATTGTGTCCGTAGGTATTTTTGGAGTAATCATAATTCAAAAACGACTCAGATTCTAAATCACCCGACACTTTTTGACAATGAGCAAACCTGACGCAGACTTGACAGAATCGAAAACAACAATCTTTATTAGGTACTCGTACCGTACCCTACGGTAAGATGGACGACTTACGGTTAGAAAGTCTAGAAGGAGTAGGTCCAGTAACTTCCAAGAAGCTTAGTGACGCAGGCGTTCATAATATACTAGATCTTGTCGTGAGAGGTCCAGTAGATATTTCAGAAATCACCGGTATGGATCTTGATACTGCAGTAAATTTGGTAAACAAAGCAAGAAAACAACTCATTGAAGACGGCAAACTTGAAAAGGAATTTGTTACCGCAACTGAAATTTACAAAAGACGACAAGACATAGGAAAGATCTCAACTGGAACTAATGCGCTAGACACTCTCTTTGATGGGGGAGTAGAAACACAGGCAGTTACCGAAGTCTACGGAGAATTTGGTTCAGGTAAAACACAGTTCTGTCATACAATGTGTGTAAACGTTCAAAAACCAAAAGAAGAAGGTGGACTGGATGGTGGAGTTTTATACATCGATACAGAAAACACATTCAGACCAGAAAGAATTGTTTCTATGGCAAAAGCAAAAGGGCTTGATCCAGAAAAAGTCCTTGATAGGATTATAGTGGCAAAAGCATACAATAGTGCACATCAAGAATTAATCTTACAGGAAGCTGGCCCTGTAATTGAAGACAATAAGATAAAACTACTTGTTGTGGATTCTGCAGTAGGTCTATTTAGAGCAGAATTTCTTGGCAGAGGTACTCTCTCTGTAAGGCAACAACGATTGAATAAATTTATGCACCTGCTTACTAGAACTGCTGAAGCATACAATATTGCAGCAATAGCCACAAACCAAGTGCAGTCATCGCCAGACACGTTCTTTGGTGATCCAACACGTCCAATTGGAGGAAATGTTGTTGCACATTCTAGTACCTATAGAGTCTACTTTAAGAAATCTGGCAAGAAGAGAATTGCAAGAATGGTAGATAGCCCACATCACCCAGAACAAGAAGTCCTCTTTACAGTGACCGAGGCTGGCATTGCCGACCCCGAAGAAGAGACAAAAAGGAAAAAGAAAGACGAATCAGGGTA
>VBPL01000002.1 GCA_005877205.1 Nitrososphaerota archaeon | reverse complement strand
AGTAACGGTCTAGTTACAAAAACAATATTTTTTGACTTGGAAATACAATAACCCATCGTTTGGAAAAAAGATACGAATTAATATCAACAAACAGACTTTTGAGACATTGGAAAAGCAGAAGACAATTTTGCGCTCTCATAAAGTGCTAATTATTGTTGGATCTTTAGCAATGCTGATCTCGTTTCTAGCATACTGGAATAATCACTCGCTCATAATAACACCAAATGCCATGCCAGCATTACAAAGACTTGCAGTGGTGGCATATGTTATCATGCTACTGTCTTTTGGTTCAGTCGGATGGGGCTTGCATAGGTTCTACAGAGCAAAGATAAGAAATGCCGACGATTCGATTTCCTCGATAATTTCAAGCGTGATAAATAACAGAAAATCAAAGCAAATATTTGTCGTCAGCGCCATCGGGTACGGTCTGTTTTTCGCATTCGGCTCAGGCATAATACTCTACAAGCCAGAGCTGAACTTCACCGATTACGGCCTCCCAGTGCCTATGGCGGAGATATCTCCATGCTGTGGCCTTCCAGGGCAGATGCCGATGATTCTTGCTACATTCACAGAGCACTGGGGCTTTCAATTGATTCCACTCAACTTAGTGCTATGGGTGGTGGTCTCCTTCTTGGTTGGTCTGAACTTTACCATGATGGCAAAGGCATTTTCAATTGCAAAAAAAAGCAAAGGACTTGGGATTTTCGGAGCAGCTACAGGCTGTTTCGTCGGATGTCCTACATGCGCAGGTACAATATTCTTTTTGCTCACTAACATGGGGATCACTGCCACCACGACTGCAACCACAATATTTCTAACAACATATGGGCTGCAACTTCAAAGCATCTTCATGGCCATATCTATTCCAGCGTTGTTGGCAACTCCATACATAATGGCAAAAGCTATAAGAAAGTCTTCTCAAGAATCATGTTCAATAAAGTAGCGGAGTTATTCTGATCTTCGACCAAATCGCTGTATATTAATCAGATAGTTTACAATTGTAAAATTTTCTTTCCGATGAAAGCATTTAAACTATAAATTGCGTAAGATAACTATAGGCTCACGTTAGGTGAAAAAATATTTCAGAAAGACCACGGAAAGTAACTATTGAAATTACAAAAGGTACGATTATTCTTTTCGCTGTGTTTCTTGTCATTGGATATTTTATTGGCGGAACGTTTCCTGTCAGTAATTTCACAGGAGCTGTGAAAGAATCCAATATTGTGATTCAACCTCAACAACCACAACAGATGCAACAAACGGTGAAACTTCAGATACCATCGTTTGCACCGTCAAGAGGTTCAGACTCGGCTCAACTAAATATAGTGGAGTTTGGCGACTATCAGTGCCCGTTCTGCGGGAGGTTCTTCCAACAGAGCGAGCCGCAGATAAAGCAGGACTACGTTGATACCGGAAAAGCCAAGTTCTATTTCCTTGACTTTCAATTTCTCGGACCGGACTCCCAGACGCTGGGTCAGGGGGCTTGGTGCGCCAACGATCAAGGCAAATACTACGATTATCACGATTACAGCTACTCTCACCAAGGACAGGAAAATTCTGGGTGGGCTACACCAGACAAGCTCAAGGCGCTTGCTGTAAACATATCCGGATTTGACACCGCTAAGTTTGACTCCTGTCTTGACAGCAAGAAGTACGAGGCGCGCGTGCAACAGCTTACACAGATTGGTCAAGGCTTGGGAGTAAGTGGAACGCCGACGATTTTCATAGGCAACGATCAGAAAGAGTACATTTCCGTTGTTGGAGCACAGCCCTACGATGTGTTCAAGCAAGTTATAGACAAGCAGCTGGGTTGAGCATGGGAGTAGCAGTTATGAAAAATGCATTTCAAAGCGTTTTCAGAAATCCCAAATACATAGTAGCGTCAGTTCTTATTTCCTCTCTCATGTTTTTCATTTTCATACTGGCCAACAACTTTGCAACCTTTGTAACTCTGCTCGGGCTCAACTCTCCTCCAAAATTGTTTATCGAAGTAGTAACCAACGGAGCTGCTAACATACTCGCTGCATCAGGGATTGCACTGTTTGCATCGATAATTGCGGTATCCATACTTTCCGGGCTCACCATATCGATGATAATCTACCAGCTTCGCATGACAAGATCTTTTGGATGCAAGAGAAACCTTGCAGGTTTTGGAGGAATTTTTGGCGGCGCATTCTCCTCGGCCTGTTCTGCTTGCTCTACAACATTGGCATCCATTTTTGGAGTGGCGGGAGGGCTATCCATATTTCCACTAAAAGGCTTGGAGGTCAGCCTGCCAAGCATAGGCATCCTCGTAGCATCGATGTATTTCATTTCCAAAGGACTTGTGGAATCAGGCAGGTGCAAGATATGAAAATGGAAATACCGATACGATACTTGCTTGCTGGAGGATTATCGGCCGTTGCGATAATTTCTCTTGTCTTCTTTATCGGTTATCATACATCTGCTGTTTCAGAGAATTCCCCAACACAGACCTCAGACAGCAAACTGCTCGAGATTTACAACTCGATTCCAACTCAGACTGGCAAGAACATCTTTTTGGCTCAGAGTGACAAGCTGACAAAACCTGTAGACCCAGAGCTTGTCGACTTGGACAGCCAGATAATTTCATGCAGTCCTAACGTTGATGGCCTGCTCACATCATCTCCGAACATAGGAGGTAGCTGCACGGGTCCAAGCGTTAGCCTAAGTAGCACAAGCGGCAAGTATCTAGGCGGCCAGTGCTGCGGAGTTCTCAAGAACACTACGGAATATCACGAGCACTTGGAGAAGCTCAGGCAGTATTCGGACATACCGGACATACCACTGAACCCGTACAAGACTCCGGTAGATATTGCGAAGAAATGGATCGATTATGACAGCAAGACGACACTCAATACCTCCGAGCAGGCAGTATACGATCAGGTCATGAAGATTTCAACAGAAGGGCCCTGCTGCTGCAAGTGCTGGCACTATTATGTAAATGAAGGCATTGCAAAGAAACTCGTCCATGATTACGGATACAATGCAAAACAGGTTGCACACTTCTGGGACGTTTCCGACATTTGTGGAATATGAAAAATGGCCATCTGTAAGATTTTTATTTTTAGTTCACTTCTTGTTTAATGGCTTCGCTCATTCTGGTCTTTCCTTTTCATTCCTTGTATTAGCTTCCGGTTGATCAAAAACCAAAACTTTTTGGTTCCTTTTCCTTTTCGCTTTTCCGTTAACTGATTGATAATCTTCGTTCCTCAATCTCAATCCTGCTTTTTTCAAGTTCTTGGTTTTTGTGCGTGGTGGAACCTAATAAAGAACAAATCAAAATGGGTCCACAGGGATTCGAACCCTGGATCTTCGCCGTGTAAGGGCGACGTCATAACCAACTGGACTATGGACCCAAGCAAGCTCCAATTTAAAATGCATTTAAACTTTGAGAATTATCTAGAACAGAAATGAAGAAATTATTCATTATCTGAATTTTAGGCATGTTGGACATAGTTTTTTTCTCAAGCCCCATAGGACTAGGACATGCTGCTAGAGACATAGCTATTTCACAACATCTTGATATTTCAAAAAGATTCGTGAGTGGTGATGTGGCTCCTAAGCTTATTGCTGGATATGGTTTTGATGCAGACGATCTTTACAAACCTCCTCCGTTCCAAATTGAAAACGGCAAACTCCAAGATCCTCTGAAATGGCTCTTCAAGTATTATTCCTACTACAAGGAATGTAAAACAATTTCTTCGCAAATCCTAGAGAAATATTCCCCCCAGATGGTCGTAAGTGACGAGGATTTTGCTTCACTTGTTATTGCACAAGAGAGGGGGATCAAGACAATCCTAGTAACGGATATTCTAGAGACTAGATTCGTAAAAGGAATTGGATCTTTGGTAGAAAAAAGGATGAATCGATCCATGAAGAACATCATACAAAAATGTGATCTTGTAATCATGCCAGAAAATGGTGAAAATGAAAACAATATAGTAAGAGTAGGACCAATTGTTCGTAAAACAATGCACTCTCGGCAGCAGTTACGAGAAATATTTTACTTTAACAAAAAAACAATAGTTGTAAGCACCAGTGGTACAGACTCGGGAAAATTCTTGATAGAAAAGACCATCGAATCCTTTGAAAGAATGAATCTTGAGGCAGAGCTTGTTGTCGTTTCTGGGTCTCGACATAATCTGTCTACGTCAAAGGCAAGAAACCTAGGTTTTGTAAATAACTTACACGAAGTAATATTTGCAGCCGACTTGGTCATCTCGCTTGCTGGAAAGTCAACCATTGATGAATCTGTATATTATGGCACACCAGGTATCTTCATACCTATAAAGGGACATTTTGAACAAGAAGAAAACGCAGGGCGGGCAGGATATAGCTATGATGATATCTTTCGGCTAGATCGATTAATTCCTGAAAAGATTAAAGAGAGAAGAAATCCCCAGCCTTACAACGGAGCTGAAAAAGCAGCAGATTTGATCAGGAAATTTTTCTGATTAATTGTTTTGTTGAAAGTTAATACAACCCGTTATTTCTTTACACAAAGTTTCATTGTGTACTAGTCCTACTTCGGGATCAAACTGTAAAATGTGATTAGTATTCTTATCTCTGAAGAGCTCCCCTTGATTAATCATGATAACTCTCCGAGATTTGCAACGTGAACTTAATGGTAGATTTTGCATTTAAGGAATGCGTAGAATTTATCCCATTTGAGATGAGACATAAGCCAAATGAACCAACCATTTATCCAATACTTTATAGAAGGATTCCTGGAGATGTAACCACGTTTTGAAAAATTTAGTGATTTCAAAATTTGGTGGGAGTGCTGTAGGGATTGATGGAGTACTTATTCCTACAATCATCAAGAGAATAAATGAATTAAAAAAAGAAGCAAAAGTAATTGCAGTTTTTTCTGCTCCTTTAACAATTCAAGGTGGGAAACAAAGATCACTTACTGATATAGCTCTTGAAGCTGGACAAAAAGCGGAAAAAGGCAAGAGTGTCGATCTGGAAGAACTAAGAAGACCATATCTGAAGATTCTTGAACTTGTAGACAAAAAACTTCAAGATGACTGTAAGAAGACTGTTGAGTTGTTTCTGGAAAAAGCAAGACTCTCGCTTGGTGAAGCATCAGTAAAAAGAGAATTTGCAAATGAGACAAGAGCAAAAGTACTCGCATATTCTGGCGAAATTCTGATGTCACATGTTATGAACTATGTTCTTAGAAGTGCTGGAATAAGATCCGATGTAGTTAGCTTTGGCATCTGGCCCATAATCACAGACAAGAACTTTGAGTCTGCAAATTTTCTTGCATCACAAGCATCACACAGTGTGAATGGTGTGGAACAGCTACTTGAAAAAAACGAAGTACTTTCCATAGGGGGGTTCATTGGAAAGACTACAGATGGTATCGAAACAACTTATGAGCGCGGCGGTTCTGATAGAACGGCTGCTGATCTTGGAATTCTACTTAGCAAAAAGTACAACACAAAAATTGATTTTGAGAAAGATGGTGCAGTACTGTCCGCAGATCCGCGTATCGTAAAAGATGAACTCGAACATGTGGATAATCTCTCCTATAACGAGGCACGTATAGCAGGCATGTTTGGGATGAAGATACTTGATCCTATTGCAATAAAAGAGATAGTCGAAAATGGAGTTGATATGCCCATCATAATTACTGACATGACCAATCCTGAGAAGATTACCATCATTGAGAGAAAACCCAGTATAAAAAATGGTCATCCCTTAAAAATTGTCACGGGAAAGAAAAATTGTGCAATACTTCGCATTGAAAGTGATTCTGCTCAGAAATTATTCCATTCTCTTGAAAATGACAGAAGATATAATGAGTTTGTAGTGTTATCACCATTTACAAAAGACGATATTGAATTTACCAGAATACTCTTCCTTGATGGAGATTATGCAAAACGTAATGAACGGTATATTCTAGCCTTTGATCCTCTGGCGTCAATAACATACAACCGAGGTGTTATCACGCTTATTGGTGACGAGATGTGGCGCGTTCAGCAGGTAGCGTCTAAGGCCAGCTCAAGGATTGGTGAAGCAGGATTAAACATCTTAAACATGGACGCTCAGGAAGAAACATCTCGTATTATCATAGTTATCGAAGATAGTGGTGATAACATTGAGAAAGCCATTCGTGCAGTACACGCGGAGAGATCAAAGATAAAATTTGTTTAATCAAATCTGATCATTAGTACAATTCTGGAATTGCAAAAGATGATTTGTGTTTATTTCCTTCTCTTTCTGCGTGCGGCCCTTTGATCTGCCTTTCGCATATGTTTACCCTTTTTCCTCTTTGTCATGATTCGCCTGAATTAATTTGCTAAATATTTCTTGTCTTTATGATATTCCAAAATGTTATCAAAAGCGTTGACCCCTACAGGCATATACCTGTAAGAAGTCAAAGTCGGTTTATTCTTGAGCCTCTATCTAGAATCAGCTCGGCGTTACCGAAAACACGCGCTATAGTATAGTAGTACAGGGAAATATTTAGAGTTGATCTATATAGATCTGGTATAGGCACCATTTATGGCCCACAACACAATGGCTATTCCTATCAGTATGTACCACTTGATATTTCTCTTGTTCACAAATACATTCTTTGAGGCAAGTTCCTCATCTCTTGTTGTTGAGAGACGAATCTTTCTCATCTCAAAACCATTTCCTACCAATCCAATTACCAATAGAGCGACTGCAGCGAATGAGAGAATTGGTTGTTGTTCCATTTGTAGACAACAGTAGAATACTACATTTAAAGAAAACATAATTTCTCACTAATGATATACTCTAGAAATGATTTACCGATTAACTCTTTAAATTACCAATCCTTATGCCAATTGATATGAGGGAGCAAGGCAGGATATGGATGAATGGCAAACTCGTGCCATTCAAGAATGCCAAGGTCCATGTTCTCACTCATGCATTACATTACTCAACTGCAGTATTCGAGGGAATTAGATGTTATAACACACCAAAGGGTTCTATGATCTTTAGACTTCAAGAACATGTTGACAGACTCTTCAAATCTGCAAAAATGTATTCTATGAAGATTTCTTATTCAAAACAAGAAATTTCTGATGCAATAATTAAGACAGTACGAGCAAGTGGGTTAAAGGAGTGTTACATTAGACCAATCGCATATTATGGTTACGGAGTTCTTGGTCTTACACCAACTCCAAACAAAATTGATGTAGCCATAGCGTGTTGGGAATGGAAGACTGGAGAATCTACCGCAGGAAAAGTACGTGGCGCCAGATGCAAGGTTTCAAGTTGGCTTAGAATTGATTCCAGATCTCAGCCGATGCAGGCCAAAGCCGCATCAAATTATGCCAATGCTGCACTTGCTAGAGTAGAAGCACTAAAAGATGGTTATGATGAGGCCGTAATGTTGAGTTATCACGGAAAAGTGTCTGAAGGTAGCGCTGAAAATATTTTCATAATAAACAACGGCGAAATCTCTACTCCGCCGTTAAGTGCTGGAATATTGCCAGGAATAACCCGTGACAGTGCTATTAAAATCGCAAGATCAGAAGGAATTACGGTTTTTGAAAGGGATATTGATAGAGAGGATTTGTACGTAGCCGACGAAGTTTTTATGACTGGTACCGCAGCCGAAGTGAAATCTGTTACCGAAATTGACAATATATTGATAGGCGATGGCAAACCAGGCAAGATTACACGTAAGTTACAAAGTGCTTTTTTTGAGGCATCCCGAGGCAAGGACGAGCGATTCCTAGAATGGCTCACTCCTATCTGAGATACCAAGGTTGAAAGGTTCAATTAGACCAAATTGAAAATATTAGATAATGGTTCTGTCTATCGTTGATCAGCACAAACCAAAGTGCTAGAAAATATTGAAGAGCTACGCAAACATCAAGAGAATGAACATAAGGATTTCGTAGAATTTCACAAGAACAGAAATGAACATTCTCCCGCACCAGGAGACGTAGCTATTTTCTAAGATTGAATAGATATGGAATACAAAGAAGATATCAATCTTATCTGCTGGTTTTGTAGAAAGGGCCGTCATGACGAATGTATGAAAAAAATTCCTACCGACGCAAAATCGGAAGGTCCGCACGACTGCACTTTTGATACAAAGCTTATAGATTGTCAGTGTGCTCATTGAAAAGCGGGTCTAGTGGGATTTGAACCCACGGCATAGGGATTTCTCTGAAAGAGCATAAGAGTCCCTCGCTCTACCTGGCTGAGCCATAGACCCATAAAATAGCAGACAGAAAGTTCGTTATTTAAACTTGAGTCAAAAAGAAAGTGATCTAGTTTTTGACTGTCTCGATTTGAGAATATTTCTCAAGTATTTTTGTCAATACCGTAGAAACCGGAGCGTTGTTCATCTTTTCTTTCTCTGCCAAAAGTTTTCTGTATGCGTCTAGTGTGATGTACACAGGAATTGAACCGTTTCCCTCTAACAACCCTCGTACTCTGTACAAAGCAGTTTCCATCCCCTTTTCTGCGAGCTTGGCAAATTTTACTTTGTTTAGAATTCCTCCTAGAGGACCAAATGGCATTTCATAGTTTACTGTCATAGTAACACATGTTAATTTCTCACCCAGTTCCTTGAACTCAACTGAAATTTGCCATTTCTTAAATGGTCCCTTTATCATTTTAGCAGCAATTTTTTGCTCCAGTACGTACTCTGTTGTTTCACAGTCCCACTCTAGTCTCTTACCATCAAAGTCACCAATCACTCTAAATGTTGTACCCACACCAATTCCTGCCTTGATGTCCATAGGAACTATTGTCATTCCTACGCGTTCTTCAAATTGGTCAGAAATGTGCTCTGGTCTTGCGAAATAAGTGAAGACGTTTACAGTTTTTTCTTTGATGTCAATTGTCTTGCTAACAGTGGTCATACATGTGGCAATCTTTTTGGACTGGATTTAAAGCTTTTGTTAATTTCCAAGGATCTTGGATAGTTGTAACAATATATTATAGAAAAGACCATTAGAAGAAATGATTAATTTACAACTGTTATTTGTTTTGGTTTTTGGACTGCTATTATTTCCTGGAATAAATTATGCTGGTGCCCATGAAAATCTCAATTCTGGAGATGAAACCATAGGAAATTATGAAGTTCAAATGGCCACGGATCCAGAGATACCATCCGGTAATCAACCCTTCAAGCTCATCACTAGAGTGTTGAATCACCAGTCAGCTTCCAATCTTCTAAATTCGTTGAATACTCAAATAAGCGAGGTTGAGCACTTTAGAATGGGTATAAGAATTTACTATAACGATCAACTTGTCGGCACAATTCCTGTCCAAAGAGTCAATGGAGGAGAATGGTCAAGCTCGTATGTATTTCACGAGTCAGGAAATCATATAGTTAACGTGGATCTATATGATTTTGGACCAAATGGCAAAACATTAACGTATACCTTCAATGTGAGCGTTTTGAACGTATTTGGACCCATGTTCCAATACATAATTTCAGCCGGTGGTATTGGATGCTTTGTGATATTGGGTTGGATATTAATAACAAGAAAGAAAGTAAGACCTAAGCACTAGTTTCTATCGTTGTACCGCGAGACAATCTAAATGCAAATACAACAGTAAGCAGAGTCATGGCAAACAACAGTATACCTACACCGTTGTGAATTGCAACAATTACAGAATGAAGTTTTGTGTCAATCACTATAGCACCAAGAGCAATCTGCGATACAGCAAATACTCCTGCCAAAGTTCCCGTGATTCTGATTTTTGTGTGTGAGCCTTTCACCTTCCAGCTAGCTATTGCAGTAGCTACAATCAAAACTCCTGTAGAGGCTGCAATCAATCTGTGAATCCACTCTGTTAGATATTCTTCGGATGGAAGAATCCCACTAGGACACAAGGGCCAGTCAGGACATGATAATCCTTGTCCACTTGCTTGAAGATATCCACCGATAAACATCAGTGAATACAAAATTACAAGTGAAGCTAGTGCTAAATATTTGAAATACATTACGGCTCGACTATAAAGTTGCCATCCATTCCAAGGGCCGCATGTCCTGGAACTGTACATATGTAATGATATGTTCCTGGGGCACCTGCTACAAATGTCACATCACCTGTTTCTTTTGGTTTGAGTGGATTGTCAGGAGTCTTGACTTCTGAATTCCATAATATTGCAGATGGATTGTCGGGATCTACAACAACTCCAAATGCGTGGAACGATTTGCTATCATTCTTAACGTGAATTGTAACAGTGTCACCTGATTTGACTTTAATATCGGGATTGTGATCTGGTTGTCCTGGTAATGCATTAAATGCATATTCCTTAAAGTCGGAGCTCATAACAAAGCCAAGTGTAAATTCTACTTTGTTACCGGTTGGTTTTATCTCTGTGCCAGATGGTTGTGCGGCTCCACCAGCTGGAGCAACCTCGATCTTTCCTTCCATTCCAAGTTCTCTGTGACCTGGGACTGCACAGATATAGTAATACTCTCCTGGTTGAGAAGGAACAAATGTTGCCTGACCTGATGCTTTTGGTTTCATGGGATTATCCGCAGTTCCTATTGTAGTTCCTTCAATTGCAGGACCTGGACCTTCCTTTGAAGAGGTAACCGCAAAGGCGTGAAATGATTTACCTGCATTTGTGACATCAAAGACTATCTTATCTCCAACGTTAGCATGGATCTCAGGATTATGGTCCGACCCTGATACCGCATTAAATGCCAATGTCTTAAAATCGGATGATTCTACGAATTTTAGTGACACATTTATCGTCTTTCCTGTGGCTTGGCCTTGTTTCTGTGTGTTCTCACCTATTAGTCCCTCCTGAATTTTTCCTGCTGTTGGAAGATATGAATTCCAAAAATCATAATGAGAGAAAAAGAGCACACCGCCTACTACCTGAATCCCTATGATAATTGCAAGTAACTTAGCTAATCTTCGAGGGGATGTCCTAAAGATTGGTTGCTCCTGCTCGCTATGGCTCATATCAATATCCTGTGTGGTGAGTTGGGTTCTTGGCTTGGTATGGATAATAGTATTTTCCGCCTAGACCAAATGGATCGTCCATGTTTGCTTCTTTACCCTTTGCAGCGCTGTATATCAAATTGGCTAAAAAGAATACGAATGAACCACCTAGTATCCAAGCTCCAACAGTTGCAATCTGGTTTAGCTGTACCCAAGAGGTGTATTCTGCCGGATAATCATAGATTCTTCTTGCCATACCCTCAAGTCCGAGCAAATGTTGTGTAAAGAATACTTGGACTGTTCCCCACATCATTCCTATGAAATGAATGTTAGCAAGCTTTTCGCTGTACATTCTTCCAGTGATGAATGGGAACATGTAGTACATCATGGCAACGAATCCAAATGCGATTGTACCGGTTAAGAACAAGTGCATGTGACCGACTACCCAGTAAGTTCCATGAGTGATAAAGTCAAGTGGCATTGCAGAATTAAGAACACCGCCTGCACCGGCCGAGAAGAATAGGGCAATTCCTCCTACTGCAAATTTCATTGGTGCAGCAAATCTAATTCTTCCTCCCCACATTGTGGCAAGGAAGTTGAATACGTGCATGCCAGACGCTGGCACTGCTGCCAAAGTTCCAATCATAAAAACCACTTTGGTTGTAAAGTCCATACCTGTAGAATACATGTGGTGACCCCATGACGCAAAGCCAATCAGTCCAAGCATTACAAATGCAAAAACACCACTTGCCTGACTGAATAATGGTTTTCTTGAAAATCTTGGAATTAGCTCGTACATCATACCAATTGCTGGTAACAAAAATATGTATACTTCGGGATGGAATGTGAACCAGAACAAGTGCAGATAAGCAATTGGATCACCTCCGATTGATGGGTTGAAGAAACCTGAGACTCCAAGTCTATCTGTAAGAAGCATGATAAGTGAAGCAGCATAAGTAGGCATGGCAACTAGTGTCATCAAGGATACAGTAAGTATTGACCATGCAAAGAGTGGAACTTGGCGTAATGGAAGGTCAGGATGTTTGCATTTTAGAATAGTTACTACAAAGTTAATCGACGAAAGTATGGACGATATACCAAGTATCTTTAAACCAAATATCATCATGTCAGCAGCCGGTCCCGGTGCTCTGATAACTGAATACGGCGCATACGAGACCCAAGAGGTATCTGAAAATCCAAGCCAGAGTAACGCTCCACCAACTGGATTCATCCAAAATGCTACCGCGTTTAGCTTTGGATATGCCATGTCTTTGTATCGTACCATTATTGGTACCAAGTAGTTTCCTATACCAGCAGCAAAAGGAAGAGCAAATAAGAAAAGCATCGTAAGGCCGTGAACCGTAAATATCCTGTTAAATGTAGCAGGATCTGGAATGAGAACTCCTTGGCCTGGAAAGAACAAGTGTGTTCTTATCATAAGAGCCAAGACTCCGGCCATAAACAGGAACGCAACACCTGTTATAGTGTATAGCAGTGCTACATCTGTGTGATGTGTTGAAAACATTATTTGCCAAACTGGACGAGGTTTCCTAAGTTCTAGTACCATCTAACTCCCTCTATCTTTTCAAATGTTTTTGCTTTAGTTAAAATGTTTCTGATCTTTATCAAGACTTGTTCTCCTCCACTACTAGTGTACCCCTCATCTGATAATGTCCAATACCGCAATATTCCCTGCATTGGATTGGAAATTTTCCGGCCTGATCCGGTGAAAACCACGCGTGGTTGACATGACCTGGTACTGCATCTTCGAAGACTACATAATCAGGAATGTTAAACGAGTGCATCACATCTTTTGCATAGATCTCAAATTTGTAAGCATGACCCTTTATGAGATGCAGTTCAATCTTTTCCTGCGTTCCATCTTCATGCTCAAAACTCCAGAACCATTGTTGCCCTGTAACCTTGATGGTTTCAGCATCTGCAGGAATTTCCTCTACTGCTTTTTGAACTATCCAAGAATCTACGCCGACATAGACCAATATCGCAATAACTATTGCAACAAATACCCATTCTACTGTATCATGACCCATCTAATGGCCCCCCTCTTCATATGTTCCGCTGGTAGGATCATCAAACTTTTCCCATTTTGTGGGAGTCTTGTTCTTGGGGTTTGACTCACGGAACCTCCAGACAAGCCAGATCATTGTGCCAGATACAATGGCACCAACTGTAAAGGCAGCTGTTGTCATCCTGAAGAATTCATTCCAAACTTCCGCTCGTAGGTTTATGTATTGTTTTTCTGAGACCTTTTGCCCCAACTGAGCATTGGCAAAGTGCATCTGTGAAACAAGCGCCAAGGCAATTACCGTAATAACTGAAACAGCAATGAGAGTCTTCATTTGCTGATTTGACGTGGTTTTCATTTTCTATTTAAGCGTTTTGAAGATTGTCAACGATCTATAGATATTTCTAATGAAGTTTTGAATTATTTTCTGCAAGGGACTCAAAATTAAGGAGAATCATAATACAGAAGATATTTATGAAAATATAATCTAATTTTATAATAACTTTCGTTAGGAGTTTTTTAAAAAATGAAAAAAGGGGAAAGTTAGATTTTTTGTTTCTGTACTAGTCTATGCTACGTTGATTGTCGTACTCAGTGGTGGCGACAGTGCGTTTGGATTGTCAATGCTCTGCCATACAAAGATTTGAGCAGTGTATGTGCCTGAAGCAGTTGGAGTCCAAGACTGTGCCGGATTGAGTGATTGACCTGCAGTCAATGTACCTGTGATCCAAGATAGTGATACCGTTACTCCATTACCATCCTGCACTTGCACTAGATATGCAAATGGCTGATCTCTGTCCTGGCCGTTTGTCAGGTCAGCAGTGATTTGTATCTGCTGTCCTACCTTAACAGATCCAGTGATTGCGTTACCAAACGAGTCAACGATTCTTGGGTTAGTTGCCGGTGCTCTTTCGAGTGGTGGCACTACTGTTCCAATGAATGTTGTCGATGTTAGACGCAATTGATCGGCTGGTGTGTATGGAGCGGGCAGTGTTCTGTCCTTGTATTCGCCAGTGACTGTGTCACCTTCAGCAACGTGTAGCCTGTTTCCAGATGACTGGAAGTTGGTTGTAAAGTACACAGTACCTTGGAAGATACCAGTTGCTTCGCCTGTCTCTGTCATGGTGAGTTTGATACCACCTGAATCAGAGTCAGACCATACGTTGGTGTCGAATTTGTCTACTGCCTTTGGATCTAAGTTCATGTCTGGGTCAACAATCTGCAATACTCCTTGACCATTTGCTGGGTATGATGCCTCTAGCCACTTGACCTCACCAATGTTCCATCTGATTAACGCTGAACCAGTAACTGTTTGGTCTCTTGTAAACTCAAACGATACTGATACACCGTCAGAATCTTCAGCTTGTAGGAATCCATCTGTTGGACCACATTGTGGTGAACACTGTGATGTGATGCCTCTTGGTTCTGTATTATCGCCATCAACACCACCTGTTCCTTTGATGTTTGCGTCACCAGTTAAGATGGCGTATCCTGTGAAGATACCTGTATCGACTCCGGTCTCAACAAGTTTGTACTTGATGCTGTGACCTCTTGTTGATACTGAGACTTTGTTTTCATTAGTATCACCAATGATATCTATAAGGTTTGGATCAAAGTTGTGATCTGGTGCGACTACTGTCATGTAGACACGGTCAGTCCATGTGTATACCTTCTGGTCTAATTCCACTGTTGCTCCAAAGTTTGACGTGTAGATAGTCAACTCAATGTCTTGGTTGTTGCTACCTACTGTCTTGGAACCAGCTGGACCCCAGTCAGTATATTCTAGGTGGATCTGTTCTCCTCTTTCAAGTAATGTGCTTCCAAGTTTCTTTGGAATCTTGATTACTGATTGGAAGATACCAGTGTCTTTGCCTGTCTCCACAAATGTTGATGGTTTAGCATCAAAGGCAGCTGATGATCCACCGAGTGGACCCATAGTACCCTTGAATGCGTGTGAATCCCATTCAATTAAATCTAATGGAGCAGTCTCTGCAGTCTGTGAATCTAGGTTCAAGTCTGGCTCGACTAGTGTCAAGATCATGTCTGAACCAATGATGTATACGGACTTGTCAGATTGTAGTACACCGTTTCTAAGATCAAATGTTGAAGAGTCTGTGACAGTTTGTGTGTTACCTGATGCATCGTTCTGGTCAAAGTAAGTTACGGTGAGTACATCACCTTGTCTTACACAGTAGTTACCGTTAGCAGGTGCCTTATCGAATCTGACTAGTGGATCTGTGAAGAACCCTGATGAGCCATTAATGGCCTTAAAGTTCCCGTCAGTTGCACAGTCAGCGCCAGCAGGACCATCAGTGAGCTTGATTGGCAGATCGGCTTGGAAGATTCCAGCGTCTGGAGCAATCTCGGTCATTGGACCTAGATCTCTCACTTTGGCCCAAGTTGCTGAACCTGTCTTAGGTAAGCTAGTGCTTGGTAGGTTAACTATTACACCAGTCTGTGTGGCTAAGCTACCAGCAGATGCCAATAGCATTGATTGTCCTTGTCTGGATATCTGAATTGCTACTGGACCGTGGTTTGCATCAAATGCACCTGTTGCAATGTGATCTGTACCAGCAGCTGATGTGTCATAATCCCTATCATTAACTCTGACGTGGACGACAATATCGCCGCTTGCTAAGACGTTGCCGGATACGATTCCTCCGGTACCGTCGGTCTTACCGACTTGATCTCTGTGTAGTGGGAAGACACCATTTAAGCTGTCGAGATTTGCATCTTTTTCAAAATCTCCAGTCAATAGTGTAGCACCAACAGTACCAAATGGTACTGGATACACAGCTTTATCGAGCTTGATTGAACCTGTATTGCCTCTAATACCTGCATTGTCTGAAACCTCAACCAGTTTGCTAGAATCATCTCTAAAGTCAACATAGTTGACCTTGATGTTCTGACCTACTGTTGACGAGACTTTTGTCGGACTGAAACAGAACTGGTCTGGGATCTCAAAGGTGCCTGTGAAGATACCTGTTGATGAACCAGTCTCGACTAGTGAGAATCCAGTGTCTGCTAGACCTAAGTTAAATGCACCAGCAGTTACACCTGCTCCTGCAAAACATCCAGTGTTTGCCCATCTAATGTCTGTTTGACCAAATTGGATATCTAGTAGACGTCCAAATGATCTGCCATCAGCATAGGTTCCAAGTGCTCTTTTACCGATTGTCTCGGTAGCTGGATCTTGGGCTGCAGCTGGAATGTTTCCAGCACCTCCGCCAGGCAGAATTTCTACTCCGCCGGCTGTTAGTGGGTTAACAACTGTATAGATGTCGATCAAGTCATTGTCAACGTTGAGGTCTGCATCCTTGAGTGTTATAGTCACAGTGTCTGCAATCTTGTATGTCTTGTTATCAAATGATACGACGCCAGTGTGTGTTGGAATATCTTGTTGTGCGGATACTGGTGTAAATTGTCCATCAGTTCCCAAATCTTCGTATGTGATTTGTGGTGCACGAGATTCCGCCTGGAGCATATCTTGAATTGCTACAAACTTGACCTGGTGGCTGATTGTTCTTAATTGGGAATAGGTTGTCGGATCAAAGATGTTTAGCTGGTTGAGCATGACATACTCTGTGCTACCTGTGAAGGTACTAGTGTTGTCACCTGTCTCTTCAAGCTCCCATCTGTAGATGGCGTTGTTTATTCTTTGATCGTTTGATGTACCGTCACCTGTGATTCCAACTGAGAAGAAGTCTGCTGCAATTGGTTTTTGTGATGTATCAAGTGTTGGAGTACCGCTAAAGGTAAACAACAGACCAATTGATGCGGTCTTTGGAACTTTGAACAGGTTGTTAGTAACCAGCGCTCCATTAGCAACATTACTTGATGTCTGATTCAAGTTTATGAAATCTTGAAGAGATGTAGAGTTTGCTAGTGAAATCGCTGTCAGGGTTCCAGTTGTTCCTCCTGTGGAATTGAGAATTCCTGTTCCTGCTGTGTTGTAAACCAAGTAGACGTTCACAGTTCCAAATGTTCCGGTTGCACCGGTTGCAAGTGATCTAAGGTCATAGTTTATGAAGTTAAAACCTTTGAATCTTGTACCAGAGCTGTTACTCAAAGTATTGTGGATGGTATTCAATAGATCAGACATCTTCTTGCCTGGATCAATTATGATACCGCCATCTGGTCCTGTTATAGTGGTTGCAGCTACTGGTGTTACAAGGTCGATGTGTTGTACATTGATAAAGTCAGCTGGAGCAACACTTGTTGTTGTGTTTGTGCCAGCTCCAAGTAAACCGACTGTACGGTTACCATGTGAAGTAATTGTAAGAGTTGTGGTATTGACAAATATAGCTTTATCAGCACCATTAGATAGTGAGAGTGGAGTTCCAATTGTCATTGCCTGTACACCACCTGTTCCAGAGTTGTAAATAGCAGGATTGAGCAAGTCAAGATGTTCTGTTATCTTGGTGTTTCTGTTAGCATCAGTATCAGTCAATGTTACTATGATCTTTTGTCCAGATGCCCATGTTCCATTGGTTGCAGATACTCCTATACTTGCAAATCCAAAGGCACCTACTATACTTGTCTTTACATCGTTGTATTCGATAGTAGCAGATTGGCCTCTAATTGTTTGAGTATTGGATGTGACTATATCAGATACTTTTGCACCGTCCCATGTTCCAAAGGCACCGATATTGACACCGCCTGTCTCGATAAAGGTAACTGGTGCAGAGTTAATGCCAATTGATGCGGTATTAACTACATTTGTTTGGCCTCTATTTGTCCCATCTGCTGATACTAGCACTTGTTTACCATTATCTTGGAAGTCAACTACATTGACACTCTGTGCTTTAGGATTCAATGTGAATTTGCCGTTGTGGTTGAACATGAATGTGGTAAGGTTACCGATGAGATTCTGCATTCCTGCAGTACCGTCAGCATCAGCTGCACCGTTTCTTGTAAATGCTTCATAGTACAATGTACTGTTTGTAGCATTTGCACCCCACGTCCAAGAGTCTTCCTCTGTTGGGTCGATGTTAAGTTGTGGATCACTAAGTGTAATGAAGACTTGAGAGTTTACTGGATATCCTGCTGGTCTGTCAAGTGAACTTGTGACCAGATTCGATGGAATCCTACCAAAGGTTAGGTTAACGATTTGGTCGCCTCCTCCCTTTTGATAATCAACTGTTACAGATTGTATTGTTCCAGGATTAGAACCACCAAAGTCGTATAGCTGTATGATTGGCCATGCTTGTGCATTTCCAAGTGCGATTTGACCAACAGTTACAGGTCCATTAGGATGTGTAAGAGTCTTGTTTTGTCTTACAACATGCTCTAGGGCTGCACCAGCTGCACCGGCAAGATCAGTACAAGCTCCAAATGCGGCAGAGTTGGCTGGTTTATCTACTGAACCAGTAACTGCTCGTGCAACTGTAAATCCTTTAGTTTCAGTGAAACTTGGAGCAACAGCAGAAGTTGAAGCACAGAATTGCCCAAAGTCAAGACCCTTGCCTGCTAAACCTACTGTTTTGTCAGCTGCAATGGCTTGATCTCTATCTGCAAAGTATGCATACCAATTACCGTCTGTGTTCTGCGCCATTCTCAGTTTCTTACCGTTGATAGTTACCGTAGGTTCACCATAGGATTGATCTAATCTGTTGATATCAGGATCAGATACTACAACCTGGATGACTTGCGGACCAGCAAAATAATTATTGTACAGAGAATTTTCGGCAGAGACAAACAAGTTTGCGTTTGTTGCAGCATGTGCTGCTGGCAATGCGTTTGGCATTGCAAAAGCAGCAGTGCTGGTTAGAAGTATTGTTAATAGTGTTAGACTAGTTATTTTACGTAATATGTTGTTGAACATAGTTATTGTAATTTTTGCACGAATTATGATATATAAGCATAATGGACAATTTGTTCATTTATTCACTCTATAGTATTTTATTTTGAATTATCTCATCAATTTTATGAATATTTCTTACTACCGTATTAGAAATCCTAGAATTCAACCCTTTTTCCCTGGATCAATGTAAATCTTCTCCGATTTATTGTACACGTGGAAAGGAGATACGTGCATAGTCTTGGGAGTCATTCCAACTTTCTCATTTAGAAAATTTACTTGGAGTCTGTTTTTTCGCTAACTTCCAAAATAACATTATAAGGGTATCCAAGTCAACATTGAGCGCCCGGCAGCCCGGTAGAGAAAGTTTTGCCGAATGTAGCGGTCAAGCATAGGGGCCTTTGGAGCCCTTGACCCCAGTTCGAATCTGGGCCGGGCTATTGCTTTACATGTAATGCGTATTATGCATGACAGGAAAATTTGGCAAGAGTGTTACGCCAATCAATATTGGAATTACAATTATTACAATCGGTATGACAGCAAGTATTATTCCAAGGTAGAGGCAATTTTTTGCTTTGCGCGGATCGTCTTCTTTTATGATAAAATAAGCAATGATTCCACCAACAAGACTAAACAAGATAGGTAGCAGAAACCACCAACTGCTCCTTTTTCTAATTTCCATGGGATGATTATCATCTAATATCATTTAAACCAAAGTATGTTTTGGTATCATAATTCCAGCTTTGACAAAAGCTTTGTTGCCATCACAAATAAAATGACAGAGCCACATGCTAATACAAGCATCTCTAATCCTACAAGGGAATTGAAATTCCCAAATATGCCAGCTCTTACAACATCGACAAGATACGTTAGTGGATTAAAGTAAAATGCCATTGCAAGTGCTTTTGGTGCACCTTCTGCAGGATAAAATGCCGTACTTACAAATGCAAAAAATAAGAAAACTGTATTTATTACCACATTGAATCCCTCGCTTGATTTCAACCTAGTTGAAATTATAGATGCTATAGACCCAAAAAGAATTGAACCAGTAATAGATGCAAACACAACTAAAGGAATGGTCAAGATATTAAACTCGACTGATTTGAAAAATAGTGGATATCCAACGGCTGTAATTAATCCAGCACTGATAAGCCCGATTATTCCTATTGTGTATACGTTACTTAGTATGTACTGGGCCCTTGTAAATGGCCCAACGAGAATTTGCTCAAACATTCCATGTCTCCTATCGTTCCAAATTATTATCCCTGATACCAATGTGCTATTCATTATGTTAAAGCCAATCATCCCAGACGCAATGAAAGCAGGATAGTCTAGTCTCTTATTTGCAAATGGTACTTCGTGGATCAATGCAGTATACGCAAAGCCAGCGACAAAAATGTAGATTAGTGGAAAAATTACCTGCCAGATTAGAAATCCCATATTAAGGGATATCGTCAGATTTCTATTTACTAATCGAACCACTGGATGCATTAGAATTTTTCACCATCGTAAGAAATATTTCTTCAAGACTAGTCGGTACTACACTAAGGTCCTCGATTGGAATTTCGTTTACAGTTAGAATCTGCAGTATTTTTAGAAGAACATCTTCCGAACTATGAGACCGGATAGTAATTATTGTTCCGGAATCGTACTCAATTTGATAATCGTGTATTCCTTGCAAAAGAACTGAAAGATCTTTTCTTGTTTCACCGATGTGAATTTTTATAGTCTTTTCTCTTCCGAATTTATTTTTGAGCTCTGTGGGTGTATCCACAGCTATAATCTTGCCTTTATTTATGATTGCAATTTCATCACAAAGATACTCCGCTTCTTCAAGTATATGGGTTGTAAAAAATATTGTAAGTCCCTCTCGTACTTTCTTTTTGACATAGTCAAGCAGGCTTCTTCTTGCGGAAGGATCAAGTCCTACAGTAGGTTCATCAAGAAATAAAAGATCCATGTCATGTACAAACTCTCTAGCAACCTGGACCCTTCTTCTCTGTCCAATTGAGAGGTCATCATTTTTTTTCTTTCTGATATCATGCAGGTCAAAGGCTGATAGAAGCTCTTCCACCCTATCCTTTTGTAATTTCTTATCTACATTCCACATCATCGCA
Organism: Nitrososphaerota archaeon; assembly: GCA_005877205.1. GTDB lineage: Archaea > Thermoproteota > Nitrososphaeria > Nitrososphaerales > Nitrosopumilaceae > Nitrosotalea. Next base: position 917 of record VBPL01000002.1, on the reverse strand, counting down.
TATTTTTCAATCGACTTTTCCACACTAAGTGTTGGTTCGTAGCTTGGTTGCTGCAGGACAACACCCACTTTTTTTCTGACCTCTAGAGGATGACGGATAGCATCCATTCCAAGAATGTGTATGGTTCCACTTGTTGGTGCAATCAGAGTGGTTAAGAGCTTAATTGTAGTTGTCTTGCCAGCACCATTTGGACCCAAGAACCCGAATATTTTACCAGCTGATACAGAAAGATCGATGCTACTTACGGCTTCAAGTCCATCATAAGACTTGGAAAGGGATCTTGCCTCGATACACGACATTAATCAAGGTAATTATGACCCACTAATTTGCCTAATGAAATTTTTATTAATGCACAGTTTCTATCAGACCTTGTTTGTCTGAATTTGATTCGCTTTTGAACAAGCTGTTGGAGCAAAAACCCGAACTGTCAAAAAAAGACATCGAAGAGTTGATCAGAAGAAAGAAGGAAAAAATAGGTGCTGGATATCTCACTGATCAAGGTGCGCTTTTTCTTATTGCTTCTGATCTTGGAGTTCCATTAAATGAGCCGCTAAAAGTAGAGATGGGTCTTAAGAATCTCTATGTAGGTGCAAGGGAGATTACATTGGAATCAAGAGTCATGAATGTATATCCTGTAAAGCAATTCTCGCGAAAAGACGGTTCGCAGTTTCTTTTGCGAACAATGACAGTCTATGATGGCGATTCTAGAGCTAAGGTAAAGCTTTGGGATGAAAAGGCGAACCTGCCAGGAATAGAAAATCTCAAGCCAGGAGATCTTGTAAAGATAATCAAAGCATACGTCAAGTCCGATATGAAGGGAAATCCCATAATCAATGTTGGTTTCGGTTCCACAATTGAGGCAAACAATGACAAAAGCGACATACCCACTCTTGATGCAATAACAGAAGATGTAGGAT
>VBPL01000001.1 GCA_005877205.1 Nitrososphaerota archaeon | reverse complement strand
GAAAAGCTAGTAAAGATTGCATCGGCAATTGCAAAAGACAAAGCTGGTGAGATCTCGCTTCTTAGTATAGTGACAATACCAATTCAAATTCCACTGTCTATGGCACAAGGATTTGCAGACCCTACAGTACGGTCCGTTGGTGAAATACAGAAATCCTTGGCCGATTCTTCAGATTACAGATACCTGGTAAGGCTGACTCATGACACAACCGAAGCTATACTGGCCACCGCTGAAGAACAAGGAATTAACCTGCTCGTCATGGATTTCTACGATCTGCGTAACAACAGGAAATTGCTATCACTTACTACATGTGATATCTTGGGAGTGCACATCAAAAAGGAATTTGAAAAAGAACTTTCACATGTTGTGGTGTCATATGACAAGGGTAGGCATTCAGATTTAGGACTTGAAATAGCTCACGCATTTTCAAATACTTTAGGAAGTAAGATACGAATTGTCCGAGGAGTTGTAGAATCGCCAGAAGAAGAACGTGACATCCTAAGCAGAATTAACGAAAAGATGTTTGATCTAAATCTAAAAAAAGTTCCCGTTGAACGAGTTTACCCAACAAGTGCTGACATAACAAAAGACTTGTTACAAAACCTAAACCAGAAACCAGAAATTGTGATAGTCGGAGCTGGCAACCAGGCAGAGCAAGCATTTAGTCCTAAGACAATTGAGATCGTAGAAAAGTCTTTGTATAGTGTCTTTGTGATTCGCAACTCTAGGTTCTCTGGTATCAAAGCTAGGTACTTTTGGCACATGATTGCTCCCAGATTAATGGAGAACAGGGCCATTTACAAAATATACCGTGTTATATCAAAACTTGTCACACTAAAAAAGAAAGCTCCTTCCCCCCACGAAGATTACTTTGCTCCAAAAATATAGTCAATACTAAAATAGGATCTCTTTGCATCTAGTATCAAGTGTGAGCCGGTGAACGAAATGCTGCTACGGCAGAGGAAACTCCTCCCTCCATGCAGCAAGTGCGATCCGGAGACGGATAGTCAGAGATGGCTGGCAACAGCACAGAAAATTATCCGACCTGGAGTACTGTGATGGTAAAACCTGAGGTTTCCAGCAAGGAATGAAAAATCTGCCCCGCACGGAGCAAGGCCAAATCAAACAATAAGCGCTGCACTTTGTTTAGGTAGGCCGCATAGCCAAATCTCGTAAAACAGAAGGAGGGTTACGGCTGGCACGCACTCATTTTTTATTGCTAAGACAAGAGGAAATTTATTCTAAGGAGTTGATTTCTTGTCATCGTTGAATCTGTCTGCCCAATGTTTTCTTTCCTCGTATTGGATGGGTCCAGTTGGACTTTCGTCCCTTTTATGTAATGATTGTTTCATCTTTCTGTTGCTCCAGAAGAAGATACCACCAGCAATTACCGCAGCAAGGCCAGCCATTGCATAAATCGTCATAGTGGACAACCCCTGTGCTGTTGTATTTGATATGTTGGAGACCGACTGGGGTGTAGTTGAAAATGCAGGCTCTCCTTGTACAAAGTATGGATTGGCATGACCCTCGACATTGATGCTACCTGAACTTGGACGTTCTACTGTTGTCAAGTGGTACTTGGTATCTGCGCTGAAATCCATGTCTACGTTGTTTACCTTGAACGAACCTCCGATAGTACTAATTCCTGACGCAAAAGTTGTGACTGCTACCTTTTGTCCCTTGTAACCATATCCTGCTGTTTCTGCCAGTGTATACGCAGGATCGAAAAGGCTATCCCATTTATCAAGAGGCTGTTGAGCATATAGTGGGCTTGCGTCAATCGTGTTTTGCTTTAGTGCGTTCTCAGCATCAGTTCCTTTTAACACATTGTAGAAATAAGTTAACTGACTTTTGATAACACCTATCGGATAATTAATTTCCAGATCTCCGTATTGTTCTGTTGTGATTGTTACCGGATCCCTCATGTTGAATACTATCCATGACGCGTCAAGAACTGCGGGAACATCGCCGCCTCCCTTGTTTAAGACATAATCCGCCATTGTAGGTGTTAAAGTAATTGAATAATCAAATGAAGCATGTTTACTGTCTCCGCCGATGACTACTTTATACTCTATTTCCAAGTTCGTCATGATGGCAAAGCTTTTTCTTTCTGTGGCAATTTTAGAATTTATCTGTTGCATGAAATCTTTGATGCTAGTATTATTATTTGCGTTATCGGTAAAGGATACTGTCAAATTCTTGTCCTGTAGTAGGTCTCTTATCTTGCCACCGTTTGGGTATTCTATGAATACTGTTTTTGTAAACTTGTATTCAGGAGTAACAGGAGTACCAGCAATTGGTAAATAAGCACTAAAATCTACCGTAGCCCAAATCGGAGAAACTGTTCCAAAAATTAACAAACCTGTTATCACTGAGGCAATAAAAAATCTCCTAGTCACGCTCAGATTTCTTTGTCGGAGAGTAATAAATCTTAGCATTGATTTTTGTCCCAGATAATTTCCGAATTTTATTGGCAAGAGTAATATTGCAGATGACAGTTCTTAGTAACTTCATAGGGACACCAAAATGATTACCATTCTTGCTGGCGGAACCGGTTCCGTAAAACTTGTACGTGGAATGACTACACAAACTCGTGACATTTCTGTTGTTTCAAATGTTGGTGATAATTACTGGCTTTACGGTCTTTACATATGTCCTGACATAGATACAATCCTTTACGGATTGGCTGATATACTTGATACTGACAAAGGCTGGGGAATAAAGAAGGATACCTATGGCTTTCTGCGCCAAATGGAGATGTTAGGTGAAGAAACTTGGTTCAAAATAGGTGACAGAGACGCCTCCATTCATTTGATGAGAACAAACATGCTAAAGAATGGAAAGAACCTTTCAGATATCACGGAATGGATGTGCAGAAAATTTGCCATTGACACAAAAATAATTCCTGTTACCGATAATAGTGTTGAAACTAGAATTGTAACAAACAAAGGTGATCTACACCTTCAGGAATATTGGGTAAAGTACAAAGGACAAGACAAGGTTGAGGGAATAAAATATGTAGGAGCAGATAAAGCACGAGCAAATCCAGCTGCAGTAAATGCAATACATGATTCCAAATTGGTGGTAATTGCACCCGGTAATCCTCTAACTAGCATCGGTCCTATCCTTTCGATAAAGGGGATCAGAAAAGAATTAGCCAAATCTAAAAGGAAAGTAGTTATTGTAAGTCCCCTAGTAGGAAATGCCGCAGTAAGCGGTCCTGCTGCAAAGTACATGGAGGCAGCAGGACTTGAGGTTTCCGTATATGGTCTTGCCAAGATGTATTCGGAGGTTTCTTCACACATAGTTATTGATACTGCAGACAGGCTCCATACTAGAAAAATCGAGAACTTGGACATGAAGGTGTATGAAACCAAAATAAGAATGAAGGAGAAAAAAGATGAAGAGGCTCTTGCTTCATTTGTTCTAAAACAAGTGCATGTCTAAGTTACAAGTAGGAGCTATAGTTCCTGTAAAGACTTTTTCAAGGGCCAAAACACGTCTAAATCTTTCCACAGAAAAAACGGAGCGAATCTGTAGTATAATGCTGGAATCTGTATTACATACGATTTCACAATCAGATATAGTAGAAAAAACTGTAATCGTAAGCAAGGATGAAATTGCACTTAGTATGGGAAAAAAATTTGGAGCTGTGCAAATCTATGATGAAGAAGAACTTGGTGTAAACAATGCCGTGATGTTAGGTGACAATTACTTTGCAAGGGAGGAATTTGATACCACGATAGTTTTTCCTCAGGACATTCCTCTTGTCCAAGCCGAAGACATACGGACACTATTTGAAATGAGAGATTCTAAGCGGTGTGTTCTCGTTGTACCCTCAAGAAAGTTTGATGGAACCAACGCGTTACTTAGGAGGCCTATTGACATCATGGAGACTCATTATGATGAAGACAGTTACAAAATTCACCTTAACACCGCAGAAACGAAGAATGCAAGTTCTGCTCTCATATTAATCAGAAGAATCATGTTAGACATAGATGACCAAGATGACCTTCGGCTCATTATGAGCCAGTATGATTTACCGATCTCAAAACACCTAGAATCGATATTTGAGTCATGATGTATCTGTTGAGTTTGTTTAGGTTTGCCGTATTGCAGCTGACTCCTTCTTTGATTTTATGTAATTTAGAATTTTAATCATTAACGATATGACGCCAGTAACAACAAGTATGCCTTCTAGAGTGTTAGAGAATTGATTTGAAAATTCATGACTTATCGGAGTCTGACTTAGGTCAGCTATGAAAAACATGTACGAAAATATGAAATAATTTGTTGCCCAATGAATTAGAACTGCGGGAGCAAATCCGTATCTGACATAAACCCAACCTATTATGATTCCTGCAATTGTTGCCTGTGAGAACTTGCCTGGACTCCATGGCGTACCAGAAATTATGTGTGCTGCACCGAAAAATAATCCAACGGTTATGATCAAAGCTATTGCTTTTTTGTAGTTTGTAATGCCAAGAGAATGTGAGGGTCTCCACAATGATTTGAGAAATAGCTTCCATGACGCACTATGGGAATAGATCATAAAAAGTGGGATCCCTATGAGTAAAACCCTGAAACCAGACTCTTCTGTTAACGGTGCAACTGTAAGCTGGAAGAAATGTATGAGATTATTCTGAGTCTGTGGTTGCTCAATATTTACACCAACGCTTTGCTGAGCAAAGTCCACCGTTACAGAAAATAAAATTAGAATTGTAAACCAGATCATCATATTTACAAGGTCATTGTCCTTGAGATTTTTCCACCCTTCAGACATGGCCTCTGATAGCGTCCTCATAAACGTGCCTTGAGGACCTAGAAATGAAATAGTAAATAAAATAGCATAGATTGCCCATGAAATAATAAAACCATCACCTATCTCAAAAGAAACCGGTAACTTGTAGCTAAGGTCTCCAAGAAACATATTGAACCCATCTAGCGGAAATTGGAAGTTAACCTCATTTCCTATATCAGAATTGAACATGACATAGCATCCAATAGGAAATGAAAGAATCATTATTCCAAATATCACACATACAAAACCAGAATATGGAATAGATAGAATTCTGGTTATCTTGTCTAATTCTAACAAGGTGAATTCAATGAACTTCTATGCTGGCTTCGGGAAATCCAAGTTTTACAAGAGTAATTTTTATCGTATCTCTATGATCCCCTTGAAGGAAGATGTATCCATCCTTGACTGTTCCACCACAAGCATATCTTGCTTTAAGTTCTCGTACAACCTTTCCGAGGTCATTCATCTTTGGATTTACCCCTTCAATCATTGTACCCTTCTTTTTGAAACGTCTTTCTTCTAGTCGAACTACAATTTGGGTTTGATCTTTCTCGAGTTCACCACAAGCACACAAATCATTGGGAAGTCCGCATGTATTGCAGATTACCGCCATTCAAAATAAAAAGCTGAATTCCTACTATTAAGCCTTGTTTATCCCTACATTTTTTACGCAGGTTGCATAAACCAACATGTGTCTAGCGAGCTTACAAAAAAAGCTGTAGAGATGCTTCTGAAGGGCGGTACACTGGTCAGCGATCCATGTCCATACTGCAAGGGCGTCAGAATCATAAAAAATGGCAATGCTTTCTGTGTAAATTGTGGAAGAGAAGGAAGAGAAGAAAAACCTGAATCCGAGGAAAAGCTAGCAAAAGAGAAAAAAGAAAATTCAACTACTGACAAACTCGAGGAGAAATTAAAAGAACTCGCAGATGAGCTTCAACGTGAAAAAAATTATGAAAAACAACAACAGATTCTACGTTCTATAAATGAGATAATCGCCATTAAGGAGAAACTCAAGAAACTCTGATCACAAAAGTATTTATTTAAACAGTCGTAAAGCAGGACATACATGAGTAGTAGCAAAAAGTCTGCACCGCTACCGGCTTCAAGTGCAGGTCTGTTGAGATTCTTTGAGGACGAGACTAAAGGATATAAAATAAGGCCAGAGATCGTGGTAGCGATACCAAGTGCGCTAATTGCAATTTCGTGGATTCTAAAAATATTCTTCTTAAAACCATGACAGAAAGCTCCGATAATGTGTCCCGTATACACAAGCGGTACACCCTGACAAATTTTACACCATCATCGCGTCACATATCGCTAGCTGTCTCCATTATCGTAGCTTGCCTAACGATCACTATCTCAATGATATACTACTTTAAGAATTCTGACAGCTTGCTTTTCTCTATTCCAATAACTGTAAGTGTTTTAATCATTACACAGTTAATCGATATGCGACTTTTGAGGACTGAATATTCTAAATCCTTACACATGTCTGCCTTTGGAAATCTCCTGTGGCTTGTAACTGTACTAGGAGGCGTGCTGTCAGTATATGTATTTGCAAAGCCACAATTGATGACTCTTTACATAACAGAGGGCATGTTTTTGTTTGCAAGTTTCAGAATAGGAATTTTCACATCAACAATTGGTGCAAAAGTCAAGACCGCTTGGGCAATATGCTTGATACAACCACTTGCAATGTTCTTTGCATTTGTTCCATACCAACTATGGATTCCAATGCTCACTGACGTAAAGGCCTTGACTTATGGCATTACCTTTCTCTTACTTGGTACTGCATGGACCATACTAACCGATAGAGCTACAGGCAAGCTTGCAAGAACGCACAAGATGCTCCAAGCATACGTTGCGGCATTAACGAAAAATGACCCAGCACAGATGGAAACAATGATGGAAGAACGCTCAGAACAGTCAACAGTATCCACATTTCAAATTGTATTTCGTGCAAAAAACAATGAATGCAGACTTGTTCTGCCCGATGTTCATCCAGGGCCATTTCATCCTATAGGTGGTAGCAATATAACATATCTGATATACAAAAATCTGAATTCTTCTGCGATGGTTATGCATAGCGTTTCTGATCATTCTCTTAACCTGCCATCCAAGTCTCAAGTCGATCTATACCTCTCTAGTTTGCAAAAAAGCTCCAAAACTCAACAAGGGTTCAAATGTACAAAGCCCGTCACAGTTCAGGTAAATAAAGCTAGAACAGTAGGAATGCTGTTTGATAAGACCGCCGTCTTGATTCTATCTTTGTCTCCACATGGAATGGAAGATGTCCCATCATATGTAAAAACAGAACTTGAGCAATACGGAAAAAATCGAGGCTTTGAACGGGTCTTGATTGTTGACAGCCACAATGCAATGGGCGAAGTGATTCAAAAAAATGACGCAGATGATCTTCTAAATGCTGCCAAGTCTAATTTGGACACTCTTATAACTAAAGAAACGCTGAAGCTAGAAGTAGGGTACTCAAACTCAGAGTTCTTAAAAATTAACGCAGACGATCTTGGACCAGGGAAGATAGCTGTAATGTGCATGAAAATAGGAAATGAGAAATTTTTTCTGGGGTGGGCAGATGCTAACAATATGCATAACGGCCTACGCGAACATATTGCAAATTATTTCTCAAAAAACGGTTATAGTCTTCTTGAAGTTTGTACTTCTGATACGCATTACAAAGCTAGGCAAGCAAGAAACAAGCATGGATATTTTGAGTTTGGAAGCCTCTCAAAATTCGACGATGCTGCAGAATGGTTCTTACAACTTGCAAAGGAGACTGAGCGAAACATATCCCCTGCGTCCTTTGATCTATTGGAGCAGGAAACAAAAGTAAAGGTGATGGGAGACAAACAGTTTGATGATTATTCAAAATCCCTTGACAGGGCCATGCGCATAACCCAGGGCTTTCTCATCGGGACCACAATATTTTTCTTTTACGCGCTATTCTGAGAATAAAATTCATCTAAATTCCAATAGAACTCTTCGCAGAATGTATCCAGCTGATAAATCGGAACTATAGGAGTGCTATCGATGAACTTTACGTCCTGTTGATATAGCGTTACTATGGCTGGGACTGCTGCTTGAACCTTTTCTTTTACAAGAAATTGTCTGGTTCGCTCAATTTGTTTTTTTGCCACATTTTCAAGAGATGATCGGCTCATCTTCTTCCAATGCTTGCAGTCAATAAGTATTGCAGTACCAGATTTGATACCAACCACATCTATTTGCATTCTAGGATTGGTAAGAACCACATTTCTACTTGTATCAAAACCTCTTTTTTCAAGTATCTCTGCTGCCAAGGATTCAAAATCTTGCCATTCTAATAAACGCGATACCTCATCTACTGCAGCACCCATACTAATTGCAAGTAAACCTGTCTTTAGTCTGTCATTTTCCTCGAAATATATCAGACTATTCTCATAGGTTCCAATTCCGTTTTGCATAAAATTATCAATTATTATCGCAGCCAACTCCTCACTAGTTTGAGCTGCCATTGAAAAGTCCCTTATTGAGATCCCGCCAGGAATTATACCTTGAATCCCCCGGACCAACGTTTGAAGATTCAACACGTTTCATTTCTCCAGCATTTATAAAAATGCTATTTGTCTTATACAACGATCTGTACTAGAGACATTTGATTTTATAAAAATTAATTTCATTTTGTTCATACATTTTTTTGAATTAATAGGCGATGGTTAAATACGGTTCAAAGCAAAGCAAATCATGAAACTGATTCTTGTTATCATACTGGTGCTATTTATTTTCGGATCAAAGATAGTATTTGGCGACAAGGGAACCTACTTTGACAAAGTTCAATTCATTCAATATTCGGACGAAAATACCGCAATTGAAGAGGTAAAAAATGGTCATTTGGATATCTATTATTCTGCAATTCCGTCAGACAGACTAGACCCAGCATCAAGACAAGCACTCAATGTATTTCAATCTACAGGAAGCACCTACAGTTTGCTTGTAAATCCAGCTGTATCAGACAAGTTTAATCCATTTTCTATAAAGGACGTTCGTTTTGCATTAAACTATCTGGTAGACAGAAACTTGATTGTTGATGAGCTCTTGGGCGGTTACGGACTGCCAATGGTTTCAGCCTACAAACCTTATGATCCGGACTATCTTCTCATACTAGATGAGCTTCAGTCATTTGATTTCAAATACAATCCTATACTTGCAGATGATGCCATTTCAGCTGCGTTAGAAAAGGCTGGAGCCAAAAAAATTTCCGACAAGTGGTATTATGATTCCAAACCAATCGAGATAACTATTTTCATTAGAAACGATGACCAGATACGAAAATCAATCGGCGAGGTTCTTGCCTCGCAACTGCAAAAGGAGGGCTTTACGGTAAAGAAAGATTATGGAGATCTGACCAAAGCATTTTCAGTTGTGTATGGTTCAAACCCAGCTGACCTAAAATGGAACATATACACAGAAGCATATTCCATGAGTGGCTTTGTTAGATACGACTCGGTAATCACAGCACAAATGTATTCTCCATGGTTTTCTAATATGCCTGGTTTCAACAATCCTGCATACTGGAACTATAAGGATGACTATATCGATTCTATATCACAGAAAATATTTGTAGGTAATTTCACTTCGGCTCAACAACGAGCTGAATTGATAAAAAAAGCAGTAGACGAAGGTATCAAGGAATCGGTTCGAATCTTTCTTGCAGCAAGAACAGACCAATTTGTTGCAAACAAAAAAGTTCAGGGTATCATCAATGATTTTGGTGCAGGGGTAACAAGTAGGTATACACCAATCAATTCACGAGATGATTCCGATACATTATCAATAGGTGTAAAAAAAATCTACCAAGGGGCGTGGAACCCAATTGCAGGGTTTTCAGATGCGTATTCCCAACAGATCTGGGGTACAGTAGCTGACTCGGGTGACTTTAGAAACCCATACACAGGTCTTGTTATTCCAGTGCGTTCATCGTGGCAAGTAGAGGCTGCAGGCCCAGCTGACAAGTTTCCAGTTCCACCTGATGCCATAAAATGGAGCCCTGTACAACAAAAATGGGTTCATGTGGGACCTGGAATGAATGCTACAAGCAAAGTAACATTTCATCTCAAGTTTGGAAATTGGCACAACGGTCAACCAATGGACATGAACGATATTCTTTATGGTATCTACTTTTTGTATCAATGGGGACAGGATCAGGCAGATGCAGGAAAGACATTTGATTCAGAATTTTCTCCAAAGGCAAACCAGGCTGCCAAGACTCTAATAGGCATAAGGATACTTGACAAAAACACTATCGAAGTATACCAAAATTTTTGGCATTTTGATGAAGGAGAGATAGCAGACTCGGCTCAGGTCTGGCCATCTATGCCGTGGGAAATTATCTACTCCATGGAAAAGTCAGTAATTGATGGCAAAGTTGCATTCTCAAGATCTGACGCTGTAAGCAAAAACATTGATTGGCTGTCACTACTTGTACCAGAAAATGCTGATATCATAAAATCAAACCTTGAAGAATTTGCAAAAAATCACTCCGTGCCAGATGCACTTGCAAATATGAGTCAGGACAGTTACTATGATTCAAGATATTTATCTTCTATATCATGGATAAAAGAGCACAATCATGCGGTAATTAGCAACGGTCCATTCTTCTTGGACAGTTACTCACCTGAGGCAAAAATCATCACAACCAAGGCATTTATCGATTCTACTTATCCTTTTGGTGCAGGATATTGGAAGATGTTTGAAGAAATAAAGATTCCAAAGATAGAGAGTGTAAAAATTCCAAAAGTAGTTTCAATCGGCAAAGAACTGGACATCCCACTTAAAATTACTCCGGGATCTACTGTGTATTATTTTTTGATAAACTCGCAAGGAAAAATTATCGATAAGGGAAAACAAGAATCAAACAGCGGTGTCTTAAACATAATGGAATCTTCCGAAAAGACCTTGAATCTAACACCTGGAGCAAATGACTTGCAAATCTTTACTATATCTGATTCTGCATACAAACCAGATATCTTCAGAAGCAGCTTTCTTGCAATAAATGGGGAGTATAAAATACCACAGGAAAGCTCCCAAGCTTCATTTGAGACCATAACAGCCAACTCAAATTACATTCTAGGAATTGGACTTGGAGCTGGAGTAATTTTGATAGGCATCGCATTAAGAAGGCTTAAACGCAAGGTATCAAGCGAGGCAATGGAATGATGGGATTTAAAAGATACCTTGCAAAGCGAGCGATTACGATGTTTGGTGTATTAATGGCTACTCTATTAGTTACAGTGGCACTTGTTGGCTCGAACATGGATGCTATACTAAATCAGAGTGTAGCACTAGATGTTAGAACACAGGTAACAAATAACAAACAACTTCTTGCTTCGTTCAAGACTCCAGAGGAGCTTGACAATTATACGCAAAACCAGATAAAACAAAGAATTCTAGCTCTTGGACTGGACCAACCTTGGTACTCTCCCCCACGACTTGGTCTTGCCATGTACAAGATTCTTACATTAGATTTTGGCCATGCAAAATTTTTGACAAGCGATACAGGTTCTTCTGATGTCAAAGACATCATACTTGAGAAACTACCAAGAACAATACTTCTTTTCACAACCGCCACAGTAATAATCTCAATTCTTGGAATATTCATAGGGGCTATCGCTGCAAACAAAGTGAATTCAAAGATTGACAAGATAACTTCGGCCTTCGCTGTTATCAGCAGCAGCTTTCCCGTATGGTGGATTGGGCTTCTTATGATATTTTTGTTTGCGTTCATTTATCCTATCTTTCCGGCTAGGGCAACTCCAACAGTACCAGTCACTGATCCGGGATATCTTGTATCACTTTTGTATCATATGGCATTACCTTTGATAACGCTTGTCTTGATAGGATTTGGTTCGTGGTCTTATCTTGTGCGCAACTTTCTGATAGGCATACTCCAAGAGGACTTTATCATGGCAAAAAGGGCCGTAGGCATCGATGAAAAAAAGATAATGTACAGGCATGCGCTAAAAAATGCGGCACCACCAATTGTCACAGTATTAGCATTGGGCCTTTCAGGTTCACTTGGAGGCGCAATAATTACAGAAGCCGTGTTTGACTGGCCCGGGATGGGGAGGCTCTACTTTGAAGCAATAAGTGTTCTTGACCTACCGGTGATAATTGGGGCTACATATGTCTTGACAGCATTCTTTCTTGCTAGCATATTTTTGGCAGATATTTTGTATGGATACTTTGATCCAAGGGTGAGAAGACAATGAGTTTTTCTCCAAAAGAGATCTGGCATGAATTCTCAAGAAATGATATTGGTCTAATTGGAATTGGGATAATCCTTGCCCTTTTGGGTTTATCGATAATTGCGTTTGTATCCATTCCAGTTGAGACCTTCAAGGAATGGAATGATCCTGCAAACTGGCTCTCGTATCCAAAATCAGCTCTTCCTGCATGGGTAAATTATTTTCTTCCGCAAAAGATTCCAGAGCATCTAGTGCTTTTGCCACAAGTCTCAATCCAAAAGACTGATAGGGTAATGGCTGTGACAAACTTGTTTGCAGTTGACTATCAGTATGATTCTTTTCCAAGTGATTTTATCTATCAATACAGTACAAAGTATAGCGCCTCTCCATTGATTCAAATGTCAGTAACAAGGCCTGATGGTCTCGAGCTTGAATTAATGTCTACTTCACTGCCGTCCTCAGATACTCAAACCAAATTCAGCGGAATGATATTTTCGACTGATGATTTTATGAAGAAAAACCTAAAGAGTGATTCAGATCATTTTTTGTTTCCATTTGATACGCTGTCTTCTGAAAATATTGTGTTTTCGAAACTTGATGAAAACAAGATTCTAAAGGGTCATTATGTCTTTAAAGTGACTTTCTACGATGTGGATGGAAACCTTTCGTTAGACGAATCAAAGTTCATCCTGGGAGGAAAGGTCTACGGTATCATGGGAACTGATGAGCTAAGACGTGACTTGGCAGTGGGTCTTCTATGGGGAACGCCTTTGGCACTCTTCATAGGTATTTCCGTAGCCGTAGGATCTGTTATACTAGGACTAGTCTATGGTGTGTATGCTGGCTATAAGGGCAAGACGACTGACGAGGCAATGATGCGATTTAATGACATAATCTATGCAATGCCTGTGCTGCCGCTTTTGATCATCCTAGCTGTTACCATTGGAAACAGTATATTTCTCATAGTTGGATTTTTGGTCATTTTCGGCTGGGTTGGAATAGCCAAGGTTTCACGAAGCATGGCTTTGCAAATTAAGACGTTACAGTATGTCGAGGCCTCTAAATTAATGGGACAAAAGGACTGGAAAATAATATTCAAGCATATTTTACCACAACTTTTACCATATACCTTTGCTAGTATAGCAATATCAGTTCCTGGTGCTATTACCACTGAAGCTGGTCTGAGTTTCCTAGGACTTGGAGATCCTACATTTCCTACATGGGGACAAATTCTACATGATGCCAGTTCTTACGGAGCAGCTGCGCGTGGTTTATGGTGGTGGATTGTTCCGCCTGGAATCATGATAGCAATTACCGGTCTTGCTTTTGTATTTATGGGACACGCAATGGATACCATAGTTAACCCTAAGCTACGGCGTTAAGATTGAATTCTCGAATTATCTTTATTGTTTCGTCGCTCAGCCTGACGGTATAAGCTGCAGCATTGGGATCGGTAGACTGAGAAAGTATTTCTGCAAACTTGGTCTTGTCCTTGCCTCTCTGGTACATTCCTCCAGATTCCTTTATGCATAATGGAAACTTTTGCAACTTTAGTCCACTCTGGAAAAGATGGGAAACAAAACTTTTGTACTTTTCAGGAGAATACCAATCCGCATTTCTTTCATCACAAAGCATTATCCATGTGTCTATTGTATTTTGAAATAGTGCCTTCTTCCTGAGCTCTTCAAGAGTCATCTTTTTTGTCTAAAAGTCTGCTCTTTTCATTTTAGAACCACATCTAGGACAGATCCCACCCTTGAATCGGTTGTTGCAGGCAAGACAGATGTATTTCACACCTTGACTTTGGCCGAAAAATCCGCCACCACCTGAGTCACTACCCATACCGCCCATCCTCTTGAGGGCTCTATTTCTCAAAAAGAGCGGAAATACTATGAATATGGCAAGAGCCGCCATCAGGCCAAATGGCCATGGTAGAAGCATCTGCAGGCCGATACTTACGGCAAGTGACCCAAATAGGAAGATAAGATAGGTTTTATAATTGATCAACAGTCTCTCTAATACCAAAAAGCTTATAAATTTTTGTCAAGATTTATTCTGACTTATCGTTATTTCAAGCAGGTTTCCGTCTCGATCGTAGGCAAAGATGTCATCATTCTCATAAGGGGACTGGACTATGATAGACACAAAGCCAAAGAAGTTGTGCAGATCTGTAACAGATGGCCTTGCCACCCCGTTTGGATGAGAATGAACAGTCCCAACGTAACTTGGGTCAAACGGCAAAAAAGAATGCGGAAAACCTGCAAAGGTAGGACCGGTGTGTGAGAATGGCGGTATTACAAGACCGTCGATGAATACTTGGCCCTTCTTTGCTTTGCCACGGAGAATCAGTATACCTTCATTTGGATGATTCATCTTACAATATGACAAGATCCCATCTCGAACGTCTTCTTTTATCGTTATAGTCCTTCGGGGTCGTTCTTGCTTGAAGATCACATGGTATTTTCTGAGTTGGAACTAATTAATCTTCGAAATTGCCATCTCAAAACTTTACAGTAATCTTGGCGCCATACAGGCCAGTCAGAGCAGACTCTAGCTCTGATTTGTGATTTTTAATCGAAGTCTCATTTTCGGAAACCTCCTTTTCTAATTTTTTAATCGACGATTCCAGATCTGATATAGTTCTCTTTGCCTTTGCTAGTTCTTTTTCCTTTTCTTCCAATACATCCGAATCAAAAACTGCTAGCTCCTTCTCTAAATTTGATATCTTGTAAGAATAGGCGTCTTTTAATTTCAGAAACTCGTCCAGGCGATTAATTGTCTCTTCGATT
>VBPL01000084.1 GCA_005877205.1 Nitrososphaerota archaeon | reverse complement strand
GTTTGATTCTGGAGCATTCTTTTTCATAAAACAAGGCCTCTCATCATATCATCGCATTGTAATTGATATTGCATGATATAACTTTGTTTCCGCGTTGAAAAGGCATCCTAGTAAATTCCACATAACTTTAGAAAAACTTATTCTCCTTCGGGAAACTGATAAAATGCAGGAACTTTTGTAGGCAGATTTCCGTACACGAGAGCGATTTCATCATGTGCATTAAGTGGTGTATTTTTTAGATCTGTTGTAACCGCTTGTCCGTTTACATAAATTATCAGAGAATCACCGGTTGGTGTTACACCTAGGCCTGTAGATTTCCATATGTCAAAGAACTGTCCTAATGTAAACTGCTTCTCGGCTGGTGATTCCATATGTATAATACCATCTGTTGAATGAGTGTGTAGCCAGTAAAAACATGTAGCGTCTTCAATGCCAATCTGGGCTGGGACGACAACCGGCTTACCGTCGACAAATATGTCAAGGTGGGCGTGTATATGAAACACAAGATACTCGGTAGTGTTGCATTCTATTCCGTCTATTACTGCATAGGTATCTGATTTTGTGTTGTCTAATCTGTAACTGACAAATGCTATTGCAGCAACCACTGCTGCGATAACACCTATCACAATAAGCTTGTTTCTATTCTTGTTAGCCTTTTCTTCGATACGACGTTCCTCCTTTTTATTTGAATCTCTCTGTAATTTCTTAACCAACCAGTTCTAAATGACTGTACTGCACTATTAATTCAATCGGACAAGATTACGAGATCTGCATTTTGCCAGTAATTACAAAAGCTGAATTCCGTGGGCTCGTCTATGAATCAATAATTCTTCCTCGTTTGATACGACATATCCGCACATTTCACATCTTACAAAACCAAAATCTTCAATTGGCACTTCTCTGGCTAGAACAAAATTTGTAGAATCTATTTTACGCACACTATAGTCTGAGCGACTTGTTTCTTTAAGAAACGAACCTAGAATATGTTCAATGTTTGCTTCGGTTACAGTCAATATGGATTCTTCTGCCTTTGCCCCAAAGCCATGATTTTTTAGATAATTTTCAAGCTCTATTGCGATGTCATTATCGCCTGCACAGTCTATGATTATCATGGAATGATTGCAGTGGAATAATCTTAGCAATATGTCTTGCTTGAAATATTGTTCTGATCGGCTAGTTGACCAAAATAATAATATAAGAACGCTAAATGAGAGGTGCCTGTAATGACGGCTAAGAATAATACCGTTACCATAGGACTCATTCAGACTCGTGTTTCGGATGATGTTTCCAAGAATACGGAAAATGCAATTTCCAAGATAAGAGAGGCAGCTCGTAAAGGTGCACAGATCATTTGTTTGCAGGAATTGTACAGAACCAAGTATTTTCCAACTGACGAAAGAAAAGATGTTACTTTATTGGCTGAGACTATCCCAGGAGAAACCACATCAACATTGTCAAGTTTGGCAAGAGAATTGAACGTCGTAATCATTGCGCCAATATTCGAAGTAGACACTTCAGGCAAACATTACAACACGGCTGTGGTCATTGATGCAAATGGAACTCTTTTGGGAAGTTACCGTAAAATGCACATACCACATGATCCATTTTTTTATGAAAAAAGCTATTTTGATGTAGACGCCTCGGGATATCAGATATTTCGAACCCGTCATCTATCTTTTGGTGTGTTGATATGTTATGACCAGTGGTTTCCCGAAGCTGCAAGAACCCTGGCTTTACAAGGAGCAGATGTTATCTTTTATCCATCAGCGATTGGATATCTTGAAGGCGATCCCCTCTCCCAAGAAGATTGGCACACTGCTTGGGAAAATATTCAACGCTCTCATGCAATAGCTAACGGCATCCATGTTGCCTCAGTTAACAGAGTGGGAACTGAAGGTGAGATAAAATTTTGGGGAGCTTCATTTGTTTGTGATGCGTTTGGCAGATTGATAAAAAGAGCAAGCCAAACAGATGAAGAAATCGTCATTGCAGAACTTGACATTAGTCAGAACAAAAGAATACAAGATGGTTGGGGATTTCTCAAGAATCGACTTCCTGCAACTTATGGTTTGCTAAGTTCGCGAGTTTTAAGCGAGACACCGAAGAGTTTAGGATTTTCTATGCCAGCAGAATGGGAAAAACATGATGCAACTTGGTTGGCATGGCCACACGATCCTCTAACATTTCCTAGTAGAGTCGCCAAGGTGGAAAAGGTATACCTTCAGATGATTTCTGCTCTGCACAAAAATGAGATAGTCAATCTTTTAGTCACAGATTTGAATATGAAAGCAAAGGTGACAAGACTCTTGGATCAAAAAGGTGTTGACCTTCAGAAAATTAATTTCTATGTGTGGGATTATGCAGATATCTGGTTTAGGGACTATGGTCCGATTTTCGTAATCGATAAAGAAAGAAGACAGATTGCTTTTATCCACTGGATATTCAACGCGTGGGGAGGAAAATACACAGATCTTACCAGAGATACTCAGATCCCGTACATCATAGGCAACAGGTTGCGGTTGAACAATTTCAAGCCTGGCATAGTATTGGAGGGAGGTTCTGTTGATGTCAATGGGAAAGGCACTCTTCTTACTACAGAACAGTGCTTGCTAAACAAAAACAGGAATCCACATCTTTCAAAAGTTGAAATTGAGGGGTTCCTGACAAACTATTTTGGGGTAAATCACATTATCTGGCTAAGAGATGGCGTTTTAGGTGATGATACGGATGGTCATATTGATAACTTGGCCCGTTTTGTCAATCCAAGAACCGTTTTATGTGCTTATGAGGAGAATGAGAGTGATGAGAACTATTCTGTATTGAAAGCTAACTATGAAACGCTGCTTCAATCAGCAGATCAGAATGGAAAGAGTCTGAAAGTCATAAAAGTGCCAATGCCTCCTGTGATTCGCTCGCGAGTCAGAGGCGAAAAAACCAGATTGCCAGCTAGCTACCTTAACTTCTATATTGCTAATAACATAGTCTTAGTTCCTACATTCAAGCATAAAGACGATCACTTGGCACTGAGAATTATTCGAGATCAATTGCCAGGCAGAAAGGTCATCGGAATTGACTGCTCTGATCTAATATACGGTATGGGTGCAATTCATTGTGTCATGCAGCAACAGCCAGCAGTATAAAAAAAATAATTCACTATTCTGGAAATTTTGTGTCAATTTTCAAGACATAGTAAAACTAAAAAACTTGAAACCGTATATACTAGGTTAGAAATCCAAGTGAGATATGCTATTCTGCCATTGTTGGGCTGTGTTCTTGTCTTGTTATATTTCCTCAACAATTCCGCTTACGGCGCTTTTGACTCGGATGGGAAATATTACTGTAATCCAGGAAACATTGAACTTGAGAAGATAATTTACAAGGCCGCGGTTAACAAGCTCAATGATGCGGTCGATTCATACCTTAGCTTGGAACCAAACCCTACTGCACAGCAATTGCAGAGTTTTATAGTTCATAGTAGATCAGGCACTCTTGAACCCACTTTTCAGATAATGAACGATGCACAATCATGCCTTACTTCAAGTGGCATAGACCCGCAATCGGTGGCAACACCTATTGGCCTTATATCACAGAAGGCCTACGCCCCAGAATTTGGTACTCTTGCTAGATTAGTAGTCTTGGTTTCGATTATCGGTGTTGTAATAATAACAAGAAGATTCTTCATGAAAAATTAGTGTTCTCTGCCTCATCTCATCTAATGATATATCTACTCAGAACCTGATTTGGATTTTTTGTGTTATTCTCTTCTTAACGCAACCATTGGAGACAAGCTTGATGCTTTCCAGGCTGGATACAATCCTGCCCCTATGCTTAGAACTACTGAGAGTAACCAGCAATATCTTATCAGTATCTGGTTCAAAGTACAAATCCATGTCCCAAATAAGAATCTCAAATAAATTTAATACTTGATTTAACGTCGAACAAAGCGATATCCTTGTCACATGAGTACAGAGATAGAATTTACATAAGAAAGGATATCATATTGAAATTAGCAGA